>NZ_JARZHI010000038.1:0-102811 GCF_029946465.1 Polyangium sorediatum | reverse complement strand
ACCGCCGGAGGACGAGAGCGCGGCGACCCAAGCTCGACCACGGGCTCGAAGACCCAAGGGGCCACGGTCTACCGCGCCCTCTGCCTCCAGACCCCCGAACCCTAGCGCAGCCTTCAGATACAAGGGGCGGACAGCCCCCGCGGGGTCCGGGGCAGCGCCCCGGCGCGACGCCCGCTGGCTCAACGAGGAAACGAGAGCGGCCCGCTGACGTATGCGTCGCGGCCGCAGAGTGCCCAGCGAGGATCGACGATCCGCGGGGCTTCGCTTGGCGTGTCTGGGCCTGCCCAGTCGACGGCGCCGGGACGGCCGCGCGGCCCGAGCAGAATGGGAGCGATGAATGCGTGGAGCTCGTCTGCGAGGCGCGCTGCGAGCAGGCTGCCCGCGAGCTCTGCGCCGCCTTCTACGAGGATTGACACCACGCCCTGGGCTGCGAGGACGCGAAGCGCTGCCGACACCTCCACGCGGCCTTCCGCGGAGTTTGGCACGCGCAGCACCACGCAGCCTGCGTCGGCGAGCGCCTGCTCGTTCGCTCCGGAGGCGTCCTCGCCCGTGAGCACCCACGTTGGCACCTCGCGCGCGGTTTGCACGAGCCGGCTGTGCAGTGGCAAGCGCAGGTGCGTGTCGAAGACCGCGCGCGTTGGGCAACGCCCTTGCTCGGCGAGCCCGGGCGTGCGCACCGTGAGGCGCGGATCGTCCGCGAGTGCCGTCCCGATGCCGACGCCGACGACGTCGTGTTGCGCGCGGAGCTCCTGCACCTTCGCGCGTGCCTCGGGGCCTGTGACCCACTTGGAGGCGCCGCTGCGGGTCGCGATGCGCCCGTCGAGCGAGAGCGCGAGCTTGAGCGACACGTAGGGCATGCCTGTCGTGATGAACTTCCCCCACGGCGCGATGAGCGCGCGCGCTTCGGCGCCTGCGACGCCGACGTCGACCGTCACGCCCGCTTCCGTGAGCCGCGCTGCGCCCCCGCCCTCGACGTTTGGGTTTGGATCGAGACAACCGATGACCACGCGGCGGATGCCCGCCCGCAGGATGTTGTCTACGCAGGGCGGCGTGCGGCCGTGGTGGTTGCAGGGCTCGAGCGTGACGAACAGCGTCCCGCCGCGCGCGGCCTCGCCGGCGCGGCGCAGGGCTACGGTCTCGGCGTGTTCTTCCCCGGCGCGCACGTGGTACGACGTCGCGACGACCTCCCCGGCTTCGCTGACGACCGCGGCCCCGACCGGCGGATTCGGCGATGGCTGGGACTTCCTCGCCTCCTCGAGCGCGAGGCGCATCGTGGTGAGATCGAAATCGGGGTCGGGGGCAGTGGTCATGGGTCAGCCCGGATCTACTAGGGGCCCTTCGCCTTCACAAGCTTACCAAGCTCGCGGAGGAACTCGTCCACGTCCCGGAAGGAGCGGTAGACGCTGGCGAAACGGACGTAGGCGACCTCGTCGAGGTCGCGGAGGTGGTTCATCACCCGCTCGCCGAGCTCTGCGCTCGTCACCTCGCGCCGCTCGGACTCCTGCACCTCGCGCTCGATCGCGTCCACGACGACTTCCAGCCGGTCCACCGAGACGGGCCGCTTGTTGCAGGCGGTCCGGAGACCTCGCATCAGCTTGGCTCGATCGAATGGTTCACGCCGGCCGTCTTTTTTCACGACTGTCGGCAGGACGTCCTCGACGCGTTCGTACGTCGTGAATCGACGACCGCAGGCGGCGCACTCGCGACGTCGACGCACGACATCACCCGAACCGGGCGCGCGGGACTCGACGACCTTGTCCTCGAGGTGCCCGCAGAACGGGCACCTCATCGCCTAGCCCTCGAAGCGGGTGAACACGAGCGCAACGTTGGTGCCCCCGAACCCGAACGAGTTCGACATGACGTTCCGGAGACGGCGATCCCGCGCGACGAGCGGGACGCAGTCGAGCACGCACTCGGGATCCTGCTCCTCGAGGTTTGCCGTGGGAGGGACCTTTCCGTCGTGGAGCGCGAGCACGGAGAGAGCTGCCTCGACCGCGCCCGCGCCGCCGAGCAGGTGCCCGGTCACGGACTTCGTCGAGCTCACCCAAAGCCCGTGCCCGGTCGCGTGCTCACCGAACACTTTTACGATCGCGCGCGCCTCCTCGAGGTCGCCGTGCGGCGTCGAGGTGCCGTGCGCGTTGATGTACTCGATGTCCGTCGGCGCGAGCTTCGCGTCCACGAGCGCTTGCTTCATCGCGCGCTGCGCGCCTTCGCCTTCTGGCGCGGGCTTCGTCAGGTGGTACGCGTCGCACGTGGCGCCGTAGCCGGTCACCTCGCCGTAGATCTTCGCGCCGCGGCGCTTCGCGTGCGACAGCGACTCGAGCATGAGCGTCGCGGCGCCCTCGCCCATGACAAACCCGTCGCGGCCTTTGTCCCAGGGCCGGCTCGCCCGCGTGGGCTCGTCGTTGCGACGCGAGAGCGCGAACATCGCGCCGAAGCCCGCGGCGGCGAGGCCCGTGATCGTCGCCTCCGTGCCGCCTGCGACCATGAGGTGCGTGCGGCCGCGGCGGATCCACTCGAAGGCTTCGCCGATCGAGTGGGCGCTCGACGCGCACGCGCTCGTGTTGCAGTAGCTCGGCCCTTTGAGGTCGAGGGCCATCGCGACCTGGCCGGCGGCGAGATTCGCGATGACCTGCGGGATGAAGTAGGGGCTGACCTTCGAGGGCCCCTTCTCAAGCAGCGTCTGCGCGTACTGGTACAGGTTCTCGAGCCCGCCGAGGCCGACGCCGATGAACGTACCGCACGTCTCGCGCTCCTCGTCGGTGAACTCGATCCCCGCGTCCTTGAGGCAGAGTTGCGAGGCCGCGACCGAGAGATGGGCGAAGCGGCCCATCTCGCGGACCTTCTTCTTGGGGATGAAGTCTTCTGCGGCGAACCCCTTCACCTCGCCCGCGATGCGCGTCGAGTACTGCGACGCATCGAAGAGGGTGATGGGCCCGATCCCGGACTCGGCCGCGAGCACGGAGCGCCACGTCTCCACGGTGCCGATGCCGTTGGGGGTGACGAGACCGATGCCGGTGATGACGACGCGTTCCATACTCGCTTCGCCCAGGATGGACCGGGGACGAGGCCCTCGCTAGGGCTCTCGGGCGCTACTTCTTGATGTGCGAATTGATGTAGTCGATCGCATCCTGCACGGACCGGATCTTCTCCGTGTCCTCGTCCGGGATGTCGATCTCGAAAGCCTCTTCGAAGGCGAGCACGAGCTCCACGAGGCCGAGCGAATCTGCGCCCAGGTCGTCGATGAACGTCGACTCGGGCTTGATGTCCTTCTCGTCGACGTCGAGCTGTTCCTTGATGATCCGTTTGACCTCGGCCGAGATGTCGCGACCTTCCGCCATGGCGTCCTCCGGGAAAAAGCGGTCCCCTCCTAACCCATCGTTCGAGCTTTTGCACCACCTTCGTGGCGTGCGAAACGCTTTTTACATGTACATGCCGCCGTTTACGCGGATGGTCTCGCCCGTGATGTAAGAAGCAGCATCCGAGCAGAGGAACACCACCGCGGCAGCGACCTCTTCCGGCTTTCCGGTGCGACCGAGCGGAATGGCCTTCAGCATGCCTTCCTTCACCTCGGCCCCGAGCGACGAGGTCATGTCGGTGTCGATGAAGCCGGGCGCGACCACGTTCACCGTGATGCTGCGCGAGGCGTACTCGCGCGCGAGCGTCTTCGAGAGGCCGAGGAGCGCGGCCTTCGACGCGGCGTAGACCGCCTGCCCGGCATTGCCCATCTCGCCGACGATGCTCGACAGGAAGACGATGCGGCCTGCGCGGGCGCGCATCATCGGCTTGATGACCGCGCGCGCGCAGCCGATCGCGCCCTTCACGTTCACCGCGAAGACGCGATCGATCTCTTCTTCCTTCACGCGCAGGACGAGGTTGTCGACGGCGATGCCCGCGTTCGCCACGAGGATGTCGACGCGGCCGAGCCGCTTCGCCAGCGCCGCGATCGCCTCGTCGGTGGCCTGCATGTCGGCCACGTCGAAGCCGAGCGCCTCGGCCTTGCCGCCGCGCTCCTCGATCGCCTGCACGACGCGTCGCGCCTCTTCCTCGCCGCGCACGTAGTTGACGACGACGTGAGCGCCTTGTGCTGCGAGCGCCTCCGCCGTCGCGCGACCAATTCCTCGTGAAGCGCCCGTCACGAGCGCGACCTTGCCGCTCAGACCGAACATCTCTCAAGCCTCCAGGAATGCAGGCACCGCGTCGATCCCCGCCGGATCCGAGACGCTCAGCACCTTGATGGATTTCGCGATTCGCTTCCCGAGCCCGGCGAGCACCTTGCCAGGTCCGAGCTCGAGCGCGTGCGTTACGCCCTCGGCCGCCATACGCTCGACCGAAGCGGACCAGAGGACCGCGCCGTCGATCTGCCGCAGCAAGAGCTCGGCGACCCGCCCGGGATCGACGTTCGGCGACGCGTCGACGTTGGCGATCACCGGGAACACGAGCGGATGGATCACGACCCGCTCGAGCGCAGGCGCGAGCGCGTCGCGCGCGCTCCGCATGAGCGCGCAGTGGAAGGGCGCGCTCACCTTCAGCGGCACGGCCTTGCCGCCGCGCGCGACCACGAGTTCCCCCGCGCGAGCGACCGCGTCCTTGTGCCCTGCGATCACCACCTGCCCCGGCGCGTTGTAGTTCGCCGGCGAAACGATCTCCCCTGCGGCTGCCTCCTCGCAAATCGCCGCGATCGCCTCGGCGTCGAGCCCCATGATCGCCGACATCGCCCCCTCCCCCGACGGCACCGCGGCCTGCATCGCGGAGCCACGCAGGCGGCAGAGGCGCACGGCGTCTTCGAGCTCGATCGCGCCCGCGGCGCACAGGGCGCTGTACTCGCCGAGCGAGTGCCCCGCGGCGAACACGGGCGGCGCTAAATCTGGGTGACGCTCGCGCAGCGCCGCTACGATCGCCGCGCTCGCCGCCACGATCGCGGGCTGCGTGTTCGCGGTAAGCGTGAGCTCCTCCATCGGGCCTTCGAAGCAGAGCTGGGAGAGCGGCTCGCCAAGCGCGGCGTCCGCACGCTCGAACGTGCGGCGCGCGGCCTCCGACGTCGCGGCGAGCTCCTTGCCCATGCCGACGAGCTGCGAGCCTTGACCGGGGAACAACCAGGCGACCTTCGTGCTTCGTTGCATCGACGCGGACTCCGTGGTGCTACGTCGCGAAAGATATTTTTGTGGTCAAAGGATCGGCGGAGACGCGGAAAAACGCGTCACATCCGCACGAGGGCGGCGCCCCAGGAGATCCCGGCGCCGAGGGCGCACATGAGGACGTTTTGCCCGGGCTTGATGCGCCCGTCGCGCACGGCTTCGTCGAGCGCGATGGGGATCGAAGCGCTCGACGTGTTGCCGTACTCCTGAATGTTGATGACGAACTTCTCCATCGGGAAGTTCAGCCGATCAGCGACCTGCGTGATGATGCGCAGGTTCGCCTGATGGGCGACGACCCAGTCGAGATCGGCGCTCGTCAGCCCGGAAGCTTTGAGAACCGCGGTCGACGCGCTCGTCAGGTTCTTGATGGCGGTCCGGAAGATCTCCTGCCCCATCATGTGGACCTTGTTGCGCTTCTTCGCGAGGCCCTCCTCCGTGAGCGGCTCGGCGGTGCCACCGCCCGGGATCGTGAGCGCATGCGCGAGCGAGCCGTCGGTGAAGATCCGCGTGGCGAACAGGCCCCGGCCGTCTCCCTCCGAGGGCCCGAGCACGACCGCACCCGCGCCGTCCCCGAAGAGGACGCACGTCGTCCGATCCTGCCAGTCGAGCAGCCTCGAGAGCAGCTCGACGCCGACGACGAGGACGCAACGCGCCGCGCCGGTGGCGATGAACTGATCGGCGATGGTGAGCCCGTAGATGAACCCAGCGCATGCGGCGGACACGTCGAAGGCCGGGATGTTGTCGGCGCCGAGCTTCTGCTGCACGTGCACGGCGCACGCGGGCATGGGGCTGTCGCCGCTGATCGTCCCAACGATGATCATGTCGATGTCGGCGGCGTTGAGCCCCGCTGACTCGAGGGCGCGCCGCGCAGCGGCCGCCGCCATGTCGCTCGTGTTCTCGTTGTCGGCCGCGATGTGCCGGCGCCGGATGCCGGTGCGCTCCGCGATCCAAGCATCGGACGTGTCGACGATCTTCTCGAGGTCGACGTTGGCGAGGACCTTCTCAGGGACGTAGTGGCCGGTCCCGAGGATGCGACTCTTCGGTGTGGGGAGCGCGCTCATGGTGACAACGTAGCAGGGCGCCGAGGCGGCGCGTGTTCGAGCGATGGACCAAGGCTTGTGCCTCCGCGAAATTCTTCACGGAGTGCGCCGAGATCCATACACGCACGTGATGTCCGGCGCGCGCCCGTCTCGAAGCCTCGCCCATCATGGAGCGGGCGCCCTCCGAGACGGGCAGACCGGGGAGATGCGGTGGACTCAGGTGGTCGTGGCCTTGACGGCCTTCGCCTTGCGACCCTTGTAGAAACCACAGGCGCCGCAGGCGCGGTGCGGAAGCGCCGCCTCACCGCAGTTCGGGCAGGCAACCACCTGCACCGGGGTGACCTTGTCGTGGTTCGCGCGCCGCATGTCGCGCTTGCTCGGGGTGGTTTTCCTCTTCGGGACGGCCACGGGCTACTCCTTCTTCGTCTTCTTCTGCTGGGACGCGTCGGCGTTGCCGGACGCGGCTCCTTGATCATCGTTCGGCCCGCGCGAGCCGCTCGCCTTGGAGAGCACGGCGCGCAAAGCGCCGAGGGGCGCGAGCCTGGGGTCGATAGGCGGCTCGGCGCCACCCTCGACGGCCTCGGGGGAGGCGGGACGGATACCCGGACACGCCTCGGAGCACAAGGGGAAGATCGGCATCTCGAGCAGAATCGCCTCACGGATGAACCCGTCGAGCACGACCGTCTCACCGTCGTAGACGTCCACCTCCGCCTCGTCCGAGGAAAACTCGTACTCCGGCAGCTCCTTTTCCTTCGGCGCGCGCTTGCCCTTACCTGTCTCGGTCTTCGGGCTTCCCTCCGCGGCCTTCTTCGCCTGCGCCGCCGCGCGCTTCTCGTCCGCCTTCTGCGCGAGCATGGCAGGCGCCGCCGGCTTGAGGAGGAGCGACATCTCCGCGTCGACGTCGATCTTCGTCGTCTCGAGGCAACGCGCGCACGGCGCCTGCAAGACAGCGTGGACGCGCCCGCGCACGACGATGTCGGCGCCGGAGCGAGAGAGCCGCCCCGAGACGTGCCCCACCTCGGCTCCACGCATCTCGCAGTCGCTGAGCTGCTCGTCGAGCCACGCGACGGGCAGATCCGCCGCGATCGAGCGACCAGCGGCGTCGATGTCTCCGGCGGGAATGGCGAAGAGCGGCATGATCGATTCCTTGAGCGAATGCGAAGTCGCGGCAGCCATGACGTTCGCCTCGGCCACGCGAGGCGGGAGCAACTAGCGCACGGCCGGGGTGCTCGCAAGCCGCCCGGCGCAGCTTCCATCGGCAAAGGCCATGGTAGGGTGCGCCCAGCACGCATGGACCGCCCGCTCGAACGGCCCGACGATCGATCGCGAAGGTGGCTCTTTGCCGCGGTGATCTACACGTTGGTCACGGTCGTGTGTCTCGCCACGACGGGGCGCGAGCGGCTCACGACGCACACGCCATACAACCACTTCGCCTTGCTCGCCGACGCGTGGCTGCACGGCCGCCTGGACCTCGGCGGACCTCCTCCCGCGTACACGGGGAACAACGATTTCGTCGTGTGGGAGGGCAAGCACTACGTGAGCTTTCCGCCGTTCCCCGCGGTCCTCTTGCTGCCAGCGGTCAAGCTCGCGGGCAGCGTCGATCGCGTTCGGGACGGGCAGATCTTCGCGCTCTTCACGGGCCTCGCGCCGGCGCTCCTGTACCTCGGCCTCGACGCGCTCGCCCGCGCCGGCAGGACGGGACGATCCGAGCGGGAGAACGTGCTCCTCTCGCTGCTCTTCGCGTTCGGCACCGTGTACTGGTTCTCCGCCGTGCAAGGCACGGTCTGGTTCGCCGCGCACGTCGTCGGCGCGGCGCTCGCGGCGCTCTATCTCTTCGCGTCCGTCGGCGCCGCGCACCCGATCCTCGCGGGCCTCGCGATCGGCCTCGGGTTTGCCACGCGCACGCCGCTCGGCTTCGCGTTCCCTCTCTTCGTATACGAGGCGGTCCGAGCGAGCGCGAACGCAGGCGCGAGCGGGCGCGTGCGACTCGCGGACGTGGACGCGCGAGCGCTCGCGACAAACCTCGCGCTCTTCGCCGTGCCTGCCGCGGCGGTGCTGGGCGTCCTGCTCTGGTATAACGCCGCGCGGTTCGGCGATCCGTTCGAGTTCGGCCACCGGCTGCTGGCGATCACATGGCGGGCGCGCATCGAGCGGTGGGGGCTCTTCTCGTACCACTACCTCGGCCGGAACCTCGGCGTGATCCTGACGTCCTTGCCCTATACGGGCACGAGCAGCGCTCCGTTTCAGATCAACGCGCACGGCCTCGCGCTCTGGGTCACGACGCCCATCTACGCGTGGGTGCTCTGGCCGAGACGCACGCCGCCCTCGTTCTGGGCCGTCGCGCTCACGGCCGCATGCGTCGCGCTGCCGAGCTTGCTCTACCAGAACAGCGGCTGGATCCAGTTCGGCTACCGCTTCTCCAACGACTTCGCCGTGTTCCTGTTCGCGCTCCTTGCGCTCGGCAAGAGGCGGCTCGGCGGCTTCTTCTGGGCGTTCGCCCTGGTCTCCGTCCTCGTCAACGCGTTCGGCGCGGTCACCTTCCAGCGCGCCGCGTATGGTCGGTTCTACTTCGTGGATCCGACCCAGAAAATTCTCCACCAGCCCGATTGACGTGACGCACCCCGTGCGGCCCGGGGACACCGCGTCGGCCTTGTGGTAGCTCGTCCCCGCCATGTCCGAAGTCCTCCTCGATCCGGTCGCGGTGGCCCGAGGTCTCCGCCGCGTCGCTGGCGAGATCGCCGAACACGGCGGCGTCCGTGACCTCGCACTGATCGGCATACGACGCGGCGGCGAGCCCCTCGCGGAAAGGCTCACCGCGCTGCTCCGCGAGCTCGAAGGTGAAGCGCCGCCGACGGGCTCTATCGACATCACCCTCTACCGCGACGACGCCGCGACGGCCCTGCCGAACCCCAAGATCGGCCCGAGCCGCATCCCCTTCGAGGTGCGCGGCAAGCGCGTCGTGCTCGTCGACGACGTCCTCTACACCGGCCGCACGATCCGCGCGGCGCTCGACGCGGTGCTCGACTACGGCCGCCCGCGCCGCATCGAGCTCTGCGTGCTCGTCGACCGCGGCGGCCGCGAGCTGCCCATCCATCCGGACTACACCGTGCGCCGCGTGGAGCTCGGCCCCGGACAGAGGATCGAGGTCGAGCACAAGGACGACGGCACGTGGGCCACCATCGAAGAGTCATCCACCCTGGGGGGAACGTGACGACACCACGCGCGCGATATCCGCACCGCCACCTGCTCGGGATCGAGGCCCTGGATAGGACCGAAATCCTCTCGATCCTGGACGCTGCGGAGAGCTTCTTCGACGTCTCACGGCGCAGCGTCCGGAAGGTGCCGACGCTCCGGGGCAAGACGGTGATCAACCTCTTCTATGAGCCCTCCACGCGCACGCGCACCTCGTTCGAGCTCGCGGGCAAGAGGCTCTCGGCGGACGTCATCAACATCAGCGTGTCGACGTCGAGCGCGGTCAAAGGCGAGACGCTCCTCGACACGGTGAAGAACCTCGAAGCGATGTGCCCGGACGTCCTCGTCCTCCGGCATCAAGCGTCGGGCGCTCCGCACTACGTCGCATCACGCACGAAGGCCGCCGTGGTCAACGCAGGCGACGGGACGCACGAGCACCCTACGCAAGCGCTGCTCGACGCGTTCACGATCCGACGTCGCAAGGGACGGCTCGAAGGCCTCGTCGTGGCCATCTGCGGCGACGTCCTGCACAGCCGCGTCGCGCGATCGAACGCGCTTCTGCTGCGGAAGATGGGGGCCACGGTGCGCTTCGCGGGCCCTCGCACGCTCCTTCCACCCGCAGCCGAGTCGCTCGGCGCAGAGGTGCACGATCGACTCGAACCAGCGCTCGAAGGCGCCGACGTCGTGATGATGCTCCGCGTCCAGCGCGAGCGCCTCGCGGGCACGTTCTTGCCGAGCACGCGCGAGTACAGCAGGAAGTTCGGGCTCAACGAGGCGCGACTCGCGCTCGCCGCGCCCGACGCGATCGTGATGCACCCCGGGCCCATGAACCGAGGCGTGGAGATCGACCCTCTCGTGGCGGATGGCTCACGCAGCGTCATCCTCGATCAGGTGGAAGCGGGCGTCGCCGTGCGAATGGCGGTCTTGTGGATGCTCGCGACGGAGGCCGAGGGAGAGCCCACCGCGGGCGCGTGAGCGCGGATGACCATTGACGCTCCCTGCCCCCCGCAGGACAAACCGTTCGAGAGGCGCGGGCAACATCGATCACGCGAGCCACGCCTCGGGGCGGTGAACCATGAAAAGGACCGACGAGCGTCCCCGCAGCGCAAACCGAAAACGAGCTCCACGCACAAGTTCGTCCGGTGAAACCCCTGCCGTGGGCGAGCGCCGTTGCGCTTCGCCCCCGCCGCCACCGACATCCCCTTCCCTGTGGTTTCCGGATGGCGACCCTCCGCTGTCTCCCGACGCTGTCCCTCTGGATCCGCTGCATCCTCCCGTTCGGTATCCCTTCGCGGAGGAGCTCATCTCCGGGCCCCTGCCTCCGCGTGACGAGGTCTTCCAGCAGCTCTATGCGCGCGAATGGGAGTTCGTCCTGCGCACCGTCGAGCGGTACGGAGTGCCCGCCCGCGACGCCGACGACATCGCGCAGGAGGTCTTCTCGGTCGCCTTGCGGCGGATCGAGGATCACGACGCGGCGAGCTCTGCGCGCCCTTGGCTCTTCGTCATCGCCATGCAGCTCGCGACGAACTACCGAAAGCTCGCGCGGCACCGCATCGAGCCGCTCGTGGCCGATTGGCCACCGGAGCCGATGAGCGACACCCTCGCGGCCGAATCCGCGCTCCTGGAAGGCGAAGAGCAAGCGCTCGCCCGGGAGCTCATCGGCCGGATGCGCCCGAAGCTCCGCGAGATCCTCGTCCTGCACGACCTCGAAGAGCAGACGATGCCGGAGATCGCCGAGAAGCTCGGGATCCCGGTCAAGACGGCTTACGCTCGGCTGAAGCTCGCACGCGCAGAGGCGCTTCGGCGAGGGCGCGCGCTCGCCGCGTCGAGCCTCGCCGTGTCGACGCCACGCCCGATGCGGCCGAAAGATCTACTCCGCGTGCGCGAGGTGCTCCTCGCGTATGCGCATCAACCGCCCCGCGCAGCGCGCGCCTCACGCCGTCGCAATCAGCCCGTCATGTATCCCTGCGCCATCCCCGTGCGGGAGCTGTCCTACCCCAGGATCGTCTTCCCATCGTGAGGGAAACGGCGCGCGGGTCACACGACCCGCGCGCCAGATCATTCGAGGTCGAACGGATCGACCTGCGTCTCCTGCAACCGCGGGACGGACTTCGCGACGGCATCGCCGATCTGCGAGAACGTTCCAACGACCGAGACGACGAGGTCGTCCTCCGACAAACGCTCGCGGATCGCGGCGTTCGCCTCGTCCAGCGTGACGGCCTCGATCTGCTCGAGCTGCTTGTCGTGGTATCCCTCGGGCAACTCGTAGAGCGCGGCCTCGAGCTTCTGGTAGGCCCGTTTCCTCGCCGTATCCACCTCGAAGGCGTGGGAGCGGACGAGGTACTTCTTGACGAATGAGAGCTCTTCCCGCGTGATCCCGTCCTTGCGGAGCGCGTGCAGAAGCTCGAGCTTCAGGGCGAGGCAGGCCGCGGCATCCGACGCCTTGGGCGCGGTCCACATCGTGAACGCGTCCCTCTGCCGATCGAACCCGACGCGCGAGGACGCGCCGTACGACCAGCCTCGCTTCGCCCGCACCTCCTGCATGAGCCGCGACGTGAACGTCCCTCCGAACGCCGTGTTCGCCACGAGGAGCGCGACGTGATCCGGGTCGTTCGGGTGTGTCCCGAGCCCTCCCACGATCATCTGCGTCTGGGTTCGCTCCGGCTTGTCGACGAAGACGAGCCGACGACCGGCCCGTCGCGCCGGCGGCGGCACGGGATCCGGGACTCTCGCGCCGGCCGGGAGTCCGGAAAGCAGGCGCTCGGCGATCGCGTGCCCTTCCTCCACGTCGACGTCTCCCGAGATCGTGACGATCGCGTTCTCCCGCGCGTAGTGCGCCCCGTAGAACGACACCACGTCAGCACGCTCGATCGCACGCAACGCGGGGATGCATCCTGCAACGCGGCGGCCGTACGGATGACCGGCGAAGAGCGTCCGGCGGAAGGCGCGCGCGCACAAGGTGCCGTCGCTGTCGCGCGACTCGATGAGCTCGGCCTCGGCTTCACGCTTCAGCCGAGCGAGCTCGGCCTCGTCGAACGAGGGCCGGGCGAGCAGCGTCGACGCAAGGTCCACGAATGGATCGAGCGAACGCCGGATCACCTCGAAGTGAACCGTGCTCGAGCTCGGCGAGACGTCCACCCCGAGCTCGCCGCCGAGGAGGTCGATCGTCTGCTCAATCTTCTCCGAGCTCCACCCTTCGGCACCACGACGGAGCATGCGGGCCGTGGTGCGCCCGAGCCCCTCGCGGCCCACGGGGTCGTGCGCCGATCCCGATCGGAACGCGACGACGACGCTCACGAGAGGCAACGCGGGGCTCGGCTCGACGATGACATGCGTCACGACGCCACCTCCTCTTCACTCCCCTCGCCTTCCGCCTCTTCGTCGTCCACCTCGTCACTCTCCATCGATCCGTCGGGCGCCACCTCGATGACCGTCCTCGACGAGCGCGCGAGGTAACGCCGCGCCACGCGCAGGAGGTCTCCCACGGTGATTCTGCGGTACGCCGCGAGCCGTTCGAAGAGCGCCGCCGGATCGCCCAGCACGATCTCGTAAAACCCAATCTGCTCGGCCTTGCCGCTCACCGTCTCGAGTCCTTGCAGCACCGCGAGCTCGACGCGCGCCTTTGCCTTTTCGAGCTCCTCCTCCGTGACCGGCTCGACGCGGACCCGATCGAGCAGAACGTCGAGCGCCGCGCAGAGCGCCTCCGCGGTGTGCTCGCCTCGCGCCGACAAGAAGACGTCGTAGAGCGATGGATCGCGGAACGCACCCACCCAGCCTCGCACATCGGTGGCGATCTCCTGCTCTTGGATGAGCGCACGATGCACCCGCGAGGAGCGCCCTCCGAAGAGGATCTCGTTCAGGAGCACGAGCGCCGGATGATCGAAGTCTCCGAGCGCCGGCGATTTGTACCCGATCGCCACCTTGTGCGTCGGCGTCGGCTTGGTGATCTGGATCCGATGCTCCACGGTCTGCGGAGGCTCGGGGTGCACGTCCTCGACCGGCAGGACCGAGGGCGGCAGGCCGCCGTAGTTGTCCTGCACGAGCCGGAGCACTTGCCCGATGTCGACGTCGCCGACGATCGCCATCGCCGCGTTGTTCGGTGCGTAATACGTCCGGTAGAACGAGACGCAGTCGTCGGTCGTAAAGCCCAGGATGTCGTCCATCCATCCGATCGTCGGATGCCCGTAGCCGTGCTCGCGAAACGCCTCCTTGTAGAGGACCTCGCTGATCGCACCGTCCACGTCGTCGTCGACGCGTTGCCTCCGCTCGTTCGCGACGACCTCCTTCTCGCTCGCCACCTGCGGATCACGCAGCACGAGGCGCGACATCCGGTCCGCTTCGAGCCGCAGCGTGAGCTCCAGCGCCTCGGCGGGCAGGTTCGTGTGGTAGTACGTCCAGTCGAGGAACGTCGCGGCGTTCGTCTCGGCGCCCGCTTCTTCGAGGGTGCGATCGAACGCGCCGTGGGCCGAGGTCTCGGTCTCGCCGAACATGAGGTGCTCGAAGAGATGGGCGATGCCCGTCTTGCCGACGCGCTCGTGCCGCGAGCCCACGCCGAACCACGTCTGCACGCAGACGACGGGCGCAGCGTTGTCCTGCAGGATCAGCACCCGCAGGCCGTTGCCTAGGACGAAACGTTCGACACGCATGGTCGGGCCGAACGAGATGGTGGCGTCGTGCTCGGCCTCGGCGAGGCGGGTCCGGTTGCGGTTGAGCTCGGCGAGGAGCTCAGCGAACGGACCTTTCCGGACGCGCGAGCGGAGATTCGGGAGGGCCGTATGCATCTGCCGCTCTCCCTTACCACATCACGCCTGCAAGCGCGGCCAGGCGCCACGCGGGCGCGGACGATGCGGCCCCCTCGTCAGGGGCGGACGTGGCTCAGCGGCGCGGCGCCGCGTGGCACAGGACGTCCTCGGGGATCCGCGTCGACTGATGGCACTCCCACTTGTCGTCGTGGCAGGAGATGACGAGCACGCCGGCCTCGTAGGCTTCTTTCAACGACGAGCCCGCTCGCTGGTGGAGCAGGTTCTCGGGCACCCGCTCGTTGCACCCCTTGCCCATGTCGACCTCGAGCTTGCGGTTGCCCTTGTTCGCCTTCACCGGGTTCGGCGGCGTCTTGCCCTTGTCGGCCGTGCGCACCGCGGCTTCGAGCTTCTTCACGATGCGCTCCACGTAGTCCTTGTCGACGAGGGGATCGGTGCCGCGCGGCGTGACCATCGCGATCGTGTACTGGATCGCCATCATCTGCTGATCCGGCGGAGCGCTCGGCTGGATCGGGCCCGCCGATCCGAGCGGCACGGGCCGCGGCGGCATCTCGATCTTCGCCTTGGCCGGCGGAGGCGGCGTCGTTGCGGAGGGCGGCGGCTCGACCGCGGGCGGCGGCGCAGCCGAGGGCGCCGCGGACGACGCGCCCTTGGTCGAGGCCGGTTCGTCGCAGGCGGCAAGCGCGAGCAGGAGCGGGAGGCAGAGCGGGAGAGCGCGTCGAGCGACCGACATGTCGCGCCTTATACGAAGGCTCGGTCCCGGACGGTAGAGGGCGCGCGCTTCAGTCGACCTTGAGGATCGCCAGGAACGCCTCCTGGGGGATCTCGACGCTGCCGACCATCTTCATGCGCTTCTTGCCCTCTTTCTGCTTCTCGAGGAGCTTGCGCTTGCGGGAAATATCGCCGCCGTAGCACTTGGCCGTGACGTCCTTGCGCATCGCCTTCACGGTCGTCCGGGCGATCACCTTCGAGCCGATGGCCGCCTGGATGGCCACCTCGTACTGCTGCCGCGGCACGATGTCCTTCAGTTTCACGGCGAGATCGCGCCCACGCTGGAACGCCTTCTCCTTGTGGACGATGACGCTGAGGGCGTCGAGCGGATCACCGTTCACCAGCATGTCGAGCTTCACGAGGTCGGCCGGCCTGTAGCCGACGAGCTCGTAGTCCATCGAGGCGTAGCCGCGGGAGACACTCTTCAGCTTGTCGTGGAAGTCGAAGAGCACCTCGCTGAGGGGCATGTCGTACGTGATGATCACGCGGTCGGACGAGGCGTATTGCAGCGACTTCTGTTCGCCGCGCCGGTCCTGACAGAGCGCGAGCACCGTGCCCACGTAGGACGAGGGCACGTGGATGGTCACGCGGTAGATCGGCTCCTCGAGGTGGTCGACGTACTGCGTCTGCGGCAGGCGCGCCGGGTTCTCGATCGGCTTCATCTCCCCGCTGTTCATGTACACGTGGTACACGACGCTCGGGGCCGTGGTGATGAGGTCGAGGTTGTACTCGCGCTCGAGCCGCTCCTGGATGATCTCCATGTGGAGCAGGCCGAGAAAGCCGCACCGAAAGCCGAAGCCGAGCGCCTCGGACGTGTCGGGCTCGTAGACGAACGCCGCGTCGTTCATCTGGAGCTTCGACAGGGCGTCACGCAGATCCTCGTACTGGGCCGAGTCCGTGGGGAAGATGCCCGCGAAGACCATCGGCTTCACTTCCTTGAAGCCGGGCAGCGGCATCGTCGTCGGGTGGACGGCGTCCGTCACCGTGTCGCCGATCTTCGTGTCGGTGACGCTCTTGATGTTGCCCGCGATGAACCCGACCTCGCCCGGGCCGAGCTCCGTGATGGGCGTCGCGTGCGGGGCGAACACGCCCATCTCGGTGATCTCGTAGTCGCGCCCGGTCGCGAAAAACCGGACCTTCTGGCCCTTACGAAGCGTGCCCTCGACCACGCGGACCATGACCACGGCGCCGCGGTAGCTGTCGTACCAGCTATCGAAGATGAGCGCGCGGGGCGTGACTGAAGAGTCGCCCTTCGGCGCCGGCACGCGGGCCACGACCGCCTCAAGGATGTCCTTGATCCCGATGCCGGTCTTGGCGCTCGCCAGGATCGCGTTCGAACAATCGAGGCCGATGACGTCCTCGATCTCGCGCTTCGTCCGGTCGACGTCCGCCGAGGGCAGATCGATCTTGTTCAGGACGGGGATAATCTCGAGGTTGTTGTCGAGCGCGAGGAAGACGTTGGCGAGCGTCTGCGCCTCGACGCCTTGGGAGGCGTCCACGACGAGCAGCGCCCCCTCGCAGGCCGAGAGGCTACGCGAGACCTCGTAGTTGAAGTCCACGTGTCCAGGCGTGTCGATGAGGTGCAGCCGGTACTTTTGGCCGTCTGTTGCGGCGTACTCGAGCCGTACGTTCTGCGCCTTGATGGTGATCCCGCGCTCTCGCTCGATCTCCATCTTGTCGAGAAACTGGTCTTGTTTTTCGCGATCGGACAGGGCGCCCGTGGCCTCCAGGATGCGGTCGGCCAGCGTGCTTTTGCCGTGATCGATGTGCGCGATGATCGAGAAGTTGCGGATGAGCTTGGGATCGGCGGGCATACTTCCGTGAGGCCGGCAAGACGACGGCCGCGTGCTCCTAGCGCGTCGCGCGGGCGAAAGCCACGGCTTGCGGCGGTTACTTCTTCTGGACCGTCGTCTCCAGGCTCATCTGTCCCGGGAGCACGTGCTCGTAGTGCTTGAGGACCATGTCGATCCCCTCGCGGATGTAGACCGCGATCGGCACCTTCGTCCGGTCGTGCAGGAGCTTCAGGCGCTCGGCCTGCTCGGGCGTGATGTAGATGGTCGTCGAGACTTTCTTTCGCGACATGTCACGCCGGCCCTGCGCTCTTCACGTCGCCCGCCGGATGCAGACGACGCGCCCCCAGGACTCCGAGGGGATACTGACAAGGCGTTACCCTAGATGCCGGTACGTGTGTTGTCAATCAGGAAGACTCGGGAGTCTCCGGAAACGCGCGTCAGAAGCAGGAGCACGAGCACGGCATCGGCCTCCCGCTCGCCTTGCGAAAGGGTTCGCGGTGCGTCTAAACTCGCCTCGAACGCTTGGAATCCAGCCGCTTTCCATGCCCTTTCCGCTGGGCGCGCTCGCTCGGCGTCGCGGCCCTCCTCACGTCGCTGCCGGCGATCGGCGCCACCGCATGCACCTCGGCCGATCCGGCCAGCGCGCCGCCCGCCTTTCCCACGGGCGCCGAGCGCGACACCGAGGTGAAGCACGAGGCCTGCGACATGGCCGCGGCGAACGCGCAGCGCTTCGACGTGAACGGGGACGGCAAACCCGACATGACCCGCGTGCCCGACGCCGCGGGGCGTGAGCTCTGCCGCGTCCTCGACCTCAACTTCGACGGCGCCATCGACGTCTTCGTCTACTACGACCCCGCGGGCCGCGAGCGCCGTCGCGAGTCGGACTACGACAGAGACGGGCGGGCCGACGAGATCGTGAACTCACGCGACGGCGCCGTGTTCCTGAAGGAACGCGAGACCAACTTCGACGACAAGCTCGACACCTGGGACTACTACGAAGGCGGCCGCCTCGTCCGGCGCGAGCGCGACTCGGACGGCGACGGGCTCGTCGATCAGTGGTGGGCCTTCAACGATCCGACCGACGATCGATGCGCACTCGTCGCGACCGACCGCAACGTCGACGGCAAGCCCGATCCCGAAACGGTGCTCGACCTCTGCGCGGAAGCCCGCGCGAAGCAGGCCGCGACGCCGCCCAGACCCCAGGCCCCCGCACCGCGGCCCTCGGGCGCGGCGCCACTCCCGACCGCGCCCGCCCCGATGCCGCCGGGGGGCGCGCCTATCGCACCGCAGCCCGGTGGAGCGAGCCCCCGATGACGAGCCGCGTGATCGTGTGGACACTCGCTGGCCCTCTCCTCGCGCTCTCTGCGTGCGCGAGCACGCCCGCGCCCACGACGAACGCGTTCACCGGCGAGACCACGCCGAAGCGCGCCGCGCTCCGAGGCCCGAGCGGCACCGTCGACGATCGCTCGATGTGCGACTGGAAGGGCCGGAAGGATCGGGAGGCGAGCGAGATCGCGGGGCCTGGCTCGCTCAAGCCGAACGTCCGCCGCGTTTTCCTTCTCGTCGGCGTGGGCGAATCGCAGAAGAAGATCCTCGTCTGCCGGGAGGTCGACACGAACTTCGACGGCGTGAAGGACGTCGTGCGTCGCTACAACGACAAGGGCGAGAGCGTGCACGAGGAGAGCGACACCAACTACGACGGTCGCATCGACACGTGGATCACCTTCTCGCGCGGCAAGCTCGCCGAGGTCGCGCTCGACAACGATCGCGACGGCAAGCCCGACGAGTGGAAGAGCTACTCGGAGGGGCGCCTCTCGCGCATCAAGCGCGACCAGAACCGCGACGGCAAGCCCGACGTCTGGGAGATCTACCGCGAGGGAAAGCTCGAGCGGATGGGCGTGGACCTCGACGCCGACGAGCGGGTCGATCGCTGGGATCACGACACGGAGGCGCGCCGCCGTACCGAGGAAGCCGAGCGGAAGAAGGAAGAAGAGGCGAAGAAGCGCGAGGCGGAGAAGCGCGCGGCCGAGAAGGGCGACGCCGACAAAGACGGCGACGAGGGCGAAGGCGAGCCGAAGGGCTCACCCCCGCCGGCCGAGAAAAAAGACGGCAAAGCCAACGACAAGGCCGACAAGAGCGAGAAGAAGAAGCCCTAGCGCGACGAGGACCACGGTCAGGGAGCGCTCGTACCTTCGCGGCCGTAGACGTCTTCGATGCGAACGACGTCGTCGAGCTCGGGCGTAGACACCTCGATCACATCCACGTCGGTGACGGCGATCATGCGGTGGATCGTCCCGGGCAGGACGTGGAAGACGTCCCCCTTCACCATGCGGCGACGTTCGAGCGACTCCTTCGGACCGACTTCGAGGTCCATCTCGCCCGACTGGAGAAAGAGTGTCTCTTCCTTGACCCGGTGGTATTGACGGGACAGACGCTCGCCTGCCCGGATGTGGAGCAACTTGCCCACGTAGCGGGACGTCTCCGCCCAGATGAGCTCGTGTCCCCACGGCTTGTCGACGCGGCGCATGGAGCGTGCTTATCACGAGCCGGGCTGTAGAGCGAAGCGAAGCGGGCTGGAGGCGAGTCGGCGGATGGAAGAGCGGTTGCAGAAGATCATCGCCCGTTCCGGGGTGAGCTCCCGGCGCGCAGCGGAGGAGTTGGTCACGGCGGGGCGGGTCCGGGTGAACGGGCGTATCGTGACGGAGCTCGGGGCCAAGGCCGACCCGCGTCGCGACAAGATCGAGGTGGATGGCAAGCGCCTCACGGCGGAGTCACCGGTCTACCTCGTGCTGCACAAGCCGCGGAACGTCGTGTCGACGCTCCACGATCCCGAGGGTCGACCCACGGTCGCGGACCTCGTGCGCGGCGCGGGCGCGCGTGTCTACCCCGTCGGTCGCCTCGACTTCGCGACGAGCGGCGTCCTCTTGTTGACGAACGACGGCGAGTTCTCGAACGGCATGCTTCATCCGCGCGGCGGCGTGCCCAAGACGTACGTGCTCAAAGTACGTGGCGTGATGGATGAAGGCGACGCGGACGTGTGGCGCACGGGCGTCGAGCTCGAAGACGGCAAGACGCTGCCGGCCGACGTCCGCATCCTGCGGCACGAGGGCGACAAGACGTGGCTCGAGATCACCCTGCGCGAAGGGCGAAACCAGCAGATCCGACGCATGGGCGAGGCGACGGGTTTCCCCGTGATGCGGCTCGCGCGGTTGAGCTTTGCCGGCGTGACGTCCGAGGGGCTCTTGCCGGGGAAATGGCGGCTGCTCACGGTCGATGAGCTGCTCGCGATCCGCAAGGAGTTCGGCGTGCCGAAGCGCGTGCGCCCGGCCGTGGATCAGATGCCTGCGCAACGCGCGAAGCAGCAGAGGCCACGCGCGCACGTCGGTGCAGCGCCTCGCGATCGAGGTGAACGAGGCGAGCGCGGCGAGCGGCCGCGGGCGGGGCACACGACACGGGAAGGCGGGCGCGAGGAGCGACACGCGCGGCCTGCGGATCGGCGCGAACGTGGGACGAGCGGGCCGCCGCGCGAACGGGGGACGAGCAGGCCGCCGCGCGAACGGGGGACGAGCGGGCCGCCGCGCGAACGGGGGACGAGCGGGCCGCGCGCGCGCAAGCGGCCCACCTGAGGCGGCGCGTCAGATCTGCGCGAAGCGACCGCTGCGGAACGAGGCCTCGAGGAGCTGCGCGACGCGCTTCTCGAGCTCGCGGGCGCGCGGATCGGTGATCCCGGCGAGGGCGGTCTTGATCTCGCCGAGGGCCTTGAGCTGGCTGAAGAGCTGCACGTCGCCGAGGGCGGTGCCGCCGGTGAGGAGCTGGCGAATCCGATCGATCTCGGCGGCGAGCGCGTCGACGCCGACGCCGAGCGCGCCGACGCGGCGGCGATCCGGGTGCTCGCGGAAGAATGCCTCCAGCACGGGCTGCACGATGCCTTCGAGGATCGCGGCCTGGTCCTGGTTGTTCCAGATGTGCTTGAGGACGAAGAAGTCGCTCGCGTCGGTAGCGTTGCGCCCGTCGAGGTAGGCGCTCGCGGCGAAGAGCTTGAGCATCTTCACGACGCGACGATCGGAGAGAGAAATTCCCTCGGCGCGGATCTGGAAGACGATGCCTTTGTAGGCGGAGAGGAACGCGTCGGAAAAATTCATCCGGCCGCCGAAGCTCTTGCCGAGGTCGGCGAGCTCGCGGGCGGTGACGACGGGGCGCAGCCCCTCGCCGGACATCTGGCGGATCTCGTGCTGGATGCCGCGCTGGAGCAGCTCGCTGAAGTGGTAGGCGTCGAGGTTGTCCGAGTGGACGCGTAGGAGGAAGCGGTCGAAGATTGCGTTCAACGTCTCGTCGCCAGGGACCTCGTTCGAGGCCGCGAAGACGCTGATGAGCGGGCAGCGCATCACCTTGCCGCCGCTCGTGAACTTGCGCTCGTTGAGCAGCGTGAGCAGGGCGTTCAGGATCGCGCTGTTCGCCTTGAAGACCTCGTCGAGGAAGACAACCTCCGCCTCGGGGAGCATGCCCTGCGTGTTGCGGCGATAGGTGCCTTCGCGGAAGGCGACGATGTCGACGGGGCCGAATATCTCGTTCGGCTCAGTGAAGCGTGTGAGCAGGTACTCGAAGTAGTTCGCCTGCATGAGCTCCGAGAGGGAGCGGATGAGGGCGCTCTTGGCCGTGCCGGGCGGACCGAGCAGCACGCAGTGCTCGCCGGCGACGACCGAGATCATGAGAAGCCGGATGATCTCGTCTTTGCCGAGGAATTGTCGTTCGAGGGTGCTCGCGAGCTGGCGGAGTCGCTCGTGAAGAGGCGCGGGCGGCATCGCCGAGGAGGCGTATCACAACGGGGACGCGGGCCGGCCGCGTTTGTGCCCGGGGCCTTCGAAACACGAAGGCCGGCCCGCATGTTCGTGCGGCCGGCCTTTCGTGTTCTCTACACTGCGGAGCGGGAGACGGGATTTGAACCCGCGACGTCAACCTTGGCAAGGTTGCACTCTACCACTGAGTTACTCCCGCAGGATGCTGCGAAGGAACTGCTAATTTTCAGAGCGGGAGACGGGATTTGAACCCGCGACGTCAACCTTGGCAAGGTTGCACTCTACCACTGAGTTACTCCCGCAAACTTCGCCACCGCCTCGACGAGCACGATGTCGAAGGGCCGTTCGGGTTTTTCCCGAATCACTCGGGAGGTCCCCGAGGAGGGCCCTACTGCGTGCCGAGGCGCGCCCCGTCAGCAGCGAGGCCATTCCTACTCGGCACTTTGGAAACTGTCAAGCCCTGCGCCCCAGACAGTTGCCTCTTTGAATTCCAAGAGTATCTTCTTCAACCGTTGCATCGGACGGCCTGGCCGAAGAGTCGGCCGTTGGGGGTTGCAGCACAGGCGGATGGGGCACCGTCGCGTGCTCCGTAGGGATGGGGGGAAACATGAACGAACAGCAAGCGGCTTTGCGTATCAACTCCGGTTCGAACGCGGAGGCGGTCAGCCAAGCACAAAAAGAGCACCGGTCGGGCGTCTTCGCGAAGGGACGGCGTGACGGAAGCGGCTGGGGGCTCGTGCTCATCGGTTTCAACGGCGAGCTCGCGCCGATCACGCTCACCGACGGCGCGGTGATCGGCAGCGCGTCCCGTGACGCGCACGTGGAAGGCGCGGGGATCGCGGCGGAGCACGCGCGTGTCAGCGTCCGCGCGGATGGTTGTTATGTCGAGGATCTCGGCACGCCCGACGGCACGTTCGTCGACGGCGTGCGCGCGCGTCGCATCGGGCTGAGCCACGGCGACGTGGTGCGGCTCGGCAGTCGGATCGGCGTGTTCGTCGAGCGTGATCTCAGCGCGTACGGCGGCGCGGTCATGCGCACGGGCCCGCTCGTTCACGGCCCGCGGCAGCGCAAGGATTGGATCGATCCGATCCTCGATCTCGTGAAGGGCGGCTCGTGCGTGTGCATCGAGGGCGGGCCCGGCACAGGCAAGCGCACGATGGCGAAGCTCGCCGCCGCGGTGCGCGAGGGCGTGGGCGACATCGTCACGGTCGACGGCCGCGCCGAGGGCAAGCCGACGATCCCGGCGGGCATTCGCCCGATGACGTGGGTCGTGCTCGATGCCGATCGGCTGCCGCGCCCGCAGCAGCTCGAAATCGCGCACGCGGTCGGTCGCACGAGCGGCGTGTCGGTGATCGCGACGGTGGGGCAGCCGCTCGATCGCGCGGTCGGCGACGGCAAGCTCGCGCCGTGGTTCGCTTCGCTCTTCTCGGGCAAGCGCGTCACGATCACCCCGCTCGAGCATCGCCGCGAGGACATCGCGGCGATCGTGCAGGACATCGCGGAGCGCCGCGGCATCGAGCTCTCGCGCATCACGCCGGAGCTGCTCGAATCGCTCGTGCGCGCGGGCTGGCCGGGCGGCGTGCCGCAGCTCGAAGCGACGCTCGTCTCCGCGGCCGAGGTCGCGGGCCCCGACGGCGCGCTCCTTCCCGCGTCGATCGCGTCGTCGCTCGCGCGGGCGAGCCGCACGAAGCCTTCGCTGCCGCCCGCCACGGATCCTTCGCTCGCTCGTGCGCGCCTCGAAGATGCGCTCGCGCGCGCGAACGGCTCGGTCGCGTCGGCCGCGCGTTCGCTCGGCATGTCGCGCCAGGCGATCTACCGCGAAGCCGAGCGCCTCGGCCTCGACATCGCGCGGCGCAAGTTCTCGCGGAGCTGACCTTTCGTTCGATCCGAGGGCCGTGCTCGGGCACGGCCCTTCAGGAGACGAACGCCAAGGACGCGTGACTGACGATCGATCCCTCCACGGGATCGACACACTGCGTGTAATGCAAGAGCCGCCCCGTCGCGGCCCCCGGGAGCGCCCGGAGCGCCGTGTAGATCGGGCCGAGACCACACACGCGCCTCGTATCGAGATCCTCGACGACCTGCGAGAAAAACCCGCTCGCGTCGTGCTCCACCATGAGGCGGATGGACTCCGCGTCACGAGCTTGGAGCACGTCGCGCTCGGCTGCATCGAGGGGACGCGCGTCTCCGAAGCGCGGGCCCACGTGCGCGAGATCGGCGCCCGCGATGAGGAAGGCGCGCGCGCCGCGTCGCTCGACGAGCTCGGCGAGCGACGCCAGGAACGACTCGGCGCGCGCGTCCTCCTGCGGCTCACGTCCCCTCGCCTGCGCGTCGCCGAGGCCGCAGAGCACGGGCACGATCCGCGCAGGGCGATCACCGAGGAGATGGCGCAAGAAGATTCCTTGCAACTCCAAGGAATGCTCACCCTTGTGCAGGTACTCGTCCTCGCGCACGTCGAAGCGGCTGCGCGCTGCGAGGAACGCGAGCGCGTCGTGGTCGGGTTCGAGCGGGCCGAGCGGCGTGGCGAAACGCTTGGCGCAGACGGCGAAGGGCTGGCGCATCGGCGCGTGCGACGTGCCGAGCAGGAAGAAGGTGTCCACCTCCGGAGACAACGCCTTGGCGAGCGCGCCGTACGCGTGGCCGTACCCTTCCGCCGCGCGCCAGAGGTCCATGTGCGGCGCGCAGAGCCCGACGAGGCGACCTTGCGTTGCGCCGTTGTCGCGCGGCGCCTTCCCGAGACACGCCTCCTCGATGTAACGAGCGAGCTCCTGGGGATCACGGTGGTAGGCGCCGCCCGCGTGGTGCGCGGGCCGCTCGCTCGCCGCAGCAAACGCGGCCACAACCTCGTGTCGTCGCGCCTGGAAGCGTGGCGTCTCGAGCATGTAGGCCGCGTCGAGGTCGGCCACGATGCGCGACACGATCGCGACGTCGACCATGCGGCCAATGATGCGGCTCGCGCGACGGGCGATGCCGTCGAGGGAGACCGTGCCGTCCATGCACGAGACGACCGGGGCGAGGTCGCCGCGGATCACGATCGGGCTCGGAGCGATGCCCTCGCCGTCGCGGAGCATGAGCGCTTTGCCGAACGTCGGGTGCGGGACGAAGATGGCCTCGATCGGCCGCAGCCGCGGGTACGCGTGCGGTTTTGGCATGTTCCCGCGCAGGATAGCGCCCGCACGCCGCACGCAAAGGGAGGCGCGCGCGTTGGAACACGGCGGCGTCGGCGCGTATGCTGCGGGCGATCGATCCATGCCCCCCACGAAGTCGCCCGATCGTTCGCACGCATCGCTTCGCACGAGCACCACGAAGGACGACGATCGGCGCGCGCTCGCGGGCCTGCTCGACGAGCTCACGGCGCTCTACCGCGAGGTGGACGCGTCCTTCGCGGGGCAGACGTGCCCAGCGTCCACCGAGTGCTGTCGATTCGGCGTCACAGGGCGCGAGCCGTACGTCACATCGATCGAGCTCGCCCTCGTGCAACGCGCCATCGCAGCGCGAGGCGGCGGGCGCACGCTCGGCCGCACGCCGCCGCCGCTCGCCAGTAGCGAGGACACGTCGCGTGGCAAGCGTCGCCTCACCACCGTCGACGAGCGCGTCTGCCCGCTGCTCGACGAGAACGGCCGCTGCGCAATCTACACGTCGCGTCCGTTCGGATGCCGTACCTACTGGTGCGAGCGCGCGACCTCGCCGGCGGGCGTCGATCAACGCGCCATCAACGCCTTCGTTCGCCGCATCAAGGATCTCGCTGCGCGGCACGCGCCCGAGGGAGACCTCGGGCGTCCGCTCACGCGCGCGCTCGCAGGCGTGAGCTCCGGGCCCGGCCCCCGACGCAGACGCTGACGAGCGTTACGTCCGCTCGACGGCCATCACGCCGGGGATACGCTGGAGCTGCCGGATGACGCCCTTGAGCTGGGCGAGGTCCGAGCACAGGAAGGTAAACGTGTTCGTCGCGCGGCCGTCGTCGCCGGCGCGGCAGGTCGCTTCGCTGATGTTGATGCCCTGCTCGTGGAACGTCTGGCCGACCGTGGCGAGGATGCCGGGCCGGTTCGCCGTCATCACGCGGAGCTGCACCGGGCGGTTGATCTTCGCTCGCGCGTCCCACGAAATCTCCACGCGGCGCTCCGGATCCGTGTCGAGCGCCTTCGGGCAGTTGCGGCGGTGCACGGTGATGCCGCGACCACGCGTGATGAAACCGACGATCTCGTCCCCCGGCAGGGGGTTGCAACACTTCGTGTAGCGGACGAGCACGTCGTCGATGCCGTTCAGCCGGATGCCGTGGTTGTCGCGGCCCGTCACCTTGCGGACGAGCGACTCGATGCGGCTCTCCTTGAGGGACGGCGGCGGCAGCGACTCCTTGTCGTTGCCCTGCGGCGGCGCGAGGAACTCGATGATCGCCTTCGGGCTGTGCTTGCCGTAGCCGACGCCGATCAAGAGCTCGTCGAAGGTCTGCGCGTTGAAGTGCTCGCAGAGCTTGCGGACCTCCGCCTCGTTCTTCGTGAGGCGCGCCATGCTGATCCCGCGCTGGTGGAACTCCTTCTCCAGAAGCTCGCGCCCGAGCTTCAGCGAGCGCTCGCGTTGATCGGCGCGCAGGTGGCTGCGGATGCGCGAGCGCGCGCGGCTCGTCGTGACGAAGTCGAGCCAGTCCTTGCTCGGCTGCTGGCTCGGATTCGTCATCACCTCGACGACGTCACCGTTCCGCAGCTTGGAGCGCAGCGGCACGATCGCCCCGTTCACGCGGGCGCCCGAGCAGTGATCGCCGACCTCGCTGTGGATCGCGTAGGCGAAGTCGATCGGCGTCGCGTTGCGCGGGAAGACGCGCACGTCGCCCTTCGGCGTGAAGACGTAGACCTCGTCCTGGAAGAGATCGACCTTCACGCTGTCCAGGAACTCGTGGGGATCCTTGAGCTCCTTCTGCCACTCCATGAGCTGACGCAGCCAGCCGAAGCGCGCCGCGTCCTTCGGGTCGAGCCCGCCGGAGTGGCGCTCCTTGTACTTCCAGTGCGCGGCGATGCCTTGCTCCGCGACGCGATGCATCTCGTGCGTGCGGATCTGCACCTCGATGCGCTCGCGGCCCGGGCCGATGACCGTCGTGTGAAGCGACTGGTACATGTTCGGCTTCGGCAGCGCGACGTAGTCCTTGAAGCGGCCGGGCACCGGCGTGTACTGCGAGTGGATGACGCCGAGCGTCGCGTAACACTCGGCCACCGTCTCGACCTGCACGCGGAAGGCGATCACGTCGTAGACCTGATCGAAGTCGCACTGCTGCGACTGCATCTTCCGCCAGATCGAGTAGTTGTGCTTCGCCCGGCCCGTCACGTCACAGGCGAAGCCCTGCTCGGCGAGCTTGCCCGCGAGGATCTTCGAGACGTCGGCGATGTACTTGTCGCGCTCGGCCTTCGTGCCGAGCACCTTCTGCGAAAGGTCGGCGTGGGCCTCGGGCTCGAGGTACTTGAAGGCGAGGTCCTCGAGCTCGCTCTTGAACCGCGCGATGCCGAGCCGGTTCGCGAGCGGCGCGTAGATCTCCATCGTCTCGCGCGCCATCCGGTCCTGCGCCTCGGGCTTCATGTGCTCGAGCGTCCGCATGTTGTCGAGGCGGTCGCAGAGCTTCACCAGGAGCACGCGGATGTCGCGCGCCATGGCGACGAGCATCTTCCGGAAGTTCTCGGCTTGCCGATCTTCCTTCGAGGCGAAGTTGATCTTCGACAGCTTCGTCACGCCGTCGACGAGGAACGCGACCTCCTGGCCGAACTCTCGCTCGATGTCCGACAGCGTCGCGAGCGTGTCCTCGACGACGTCGTGAAGCAGCCCCGCGACGATGCTGGCCACGTCGAGCTTCAGCTCGATGATGATGCCGGCGACCGAGACCGGGTGCGAGAAGTAAGGGTCGCCGCTCTTGCGCATCTGGCCCTTGTGCGCTTCGGCGGCGTAGTCGTAAGCGCGGGCGATGAGCTCGACGTCGGCCCCAGGCTGATACGCCTGGACCCGCTCGATCAGCTCTTGAGACGTCACCATACGATGTGCGGAAGGTGCCAGGGCACCGTCCTGAACGTTCAAGCTAACACCCCGTGTTTCGCCCGGCAATTGGCTGACCATGGCTCACGCGCTCCGCTTCTTTCCGTCTTCGAGCGCCCGTGGGCACGGCTGTCCAGCGGGCAGATGCGGAAACCTCCTCGACCTTTCCTCCACGAACGACCTGCATCAACTTGCGCACGAGCGCTTTCGCGCCCAAGGGGTCCTCGCGGCTTTCGGGGTCGAGGCGTGTCCTTCCACCCCCGTTCGACGTGCGTACTCGCGCCCGAGTTCTCCCGTGACACCCGGGAGCCCTAGAGACCTCCACACACGTAGAAATCCATGGAGCCGATCGGCGTCTATGTCCACTTCCCGTGGTGCCTGAAAAAGTGCCCCTATTGCGATTTCGTTTCGTTCGCAAAAGAACGGGACGGAATCGAACACGATCGGTACGCCGACGCCATCCTCGCCGAGCTCGAACGTCGGGCCGGCGCCTTCGAGGGGCGGACGCTCGCGACGGTGTTTTTCGGGGGTGGCACGCCCTCGCTCTGGGCGCCCCAGGCGCTCGGGCGTGTCCTCGCCGGGATCCGAGCATTCACGGCAGGGCGTACGCTCTCTGACGTGGAGGTGACGGTCGAGTGCAACCCGAGCTCGCTCGACGAGGACCGGGCGCGGGCGCTCGTCGACGTGGGCGTGAACCGGCTCAGCGTGGGCGTGCAGGGGCTCGAGCCGGAGCGGCTGCGCTTCCTCGGGCGGCTGCACGACGCGGAAGGAGGCCTCGACGCGGTGCGGGCAGCGCTCCGGGCCGGCGTTCCGCGGGTGAGCGCAGATCTCATTTACGGCGTGGCCGTACCGGCGCCGGAGGGCGGTCCGAAGTACCTCGCAGGCGGGCCCACGCAGGAGCAGTCGCCGCGCGAGGCGGCCGCGGAGGCGCGGCGCGTGGCTGAGACGGGGGTGACGCATGTATCGGCGTACAGCCTGACGATCGAGCCGGGGACGCAGTTCGGTGAGCTGTCGCGGCGAGGGCGCCTGCCCATCGCGAACGAGGACGGCGTGGCCGAGACGTTTTTCGCGATCGAGGAGGCGCTCTCTGAGGCCGGACTCCGGCATTACGAGATCTCGAACTACGCGCGCGAGGGGCACGAGGCGCGGCACAACCTCGGCTACTGGCGCGGGCACGACTACGTGGGCCTCGGCTGCGCGGCGTTCGGCACGGTGAGCGGACGAGGCGCCGGGGCGCAGGAGGGGTTCGCGTTGCGGTACCGAAACCCGATCGATCCGGCGCGGTACATGCGGGCGGCGCTCGCGGGTGAGGTCGAGGTCGAGAGCGAGGAGCCGCTCGATCCGGAGACGCGGCTGCGCGAGCGGATCATGCTGGGCCTGCGGCTGCGGGAAGGGTTCGACCTCGAACGATCGGCGGCGGAGGTCGGGGCAGAGGCCTGGACGCCGGAGCGGCGGCAGGCGGCCGAGCGGCTCGTGAAGCGGGGCAAGCTCACGATCGAGGGAGGGACGATCCGCGTGCCCCGGGACGCGTGGGTACTCGCCGACGGCATTGCAGCCGAATTGTTTTGAGGTCCGTCCATTGGACGACCAACAATTGCACTAGAAACGACCGATGAAGGCGGCGCCCGCGAAACCTGGACCCACGACGGGCGTGTAGGCCATGTCCAGGGTCGATCCCTTTTCCTTTGGCTCGGGCTTCTTCTCCTTGCGCGCGGGCGGCAGCGGCAGCGAAGGCGCGTCGAAGGCGTAGAGCACGAAGCCCGTGAGCCCGATCGCGGCCCCGACGCCGAGCGCAATGCCCGCGGCGATCGTCGAGGCGCTCCGCTCGGCGAGGGCGCTGTTGTATTCGCGCAGCGTGGACTCGGTGAGCCCCGCCTTCTTGAGCTCGAGGGCTCTGCCCTCGGCGCCAAGCGCCTTCCCCCCTGCGCCGAGCCCACTGAGGAGGGTGAGCGCGCCGGCGCCGAGGAAGACGTAGGACACGTAGCGCTGCGGCGTGCGCGTGAGGTTCAACTCGAGGGTGTCGCGTTCCCCGCGCTGGGCGACGATCTCGCGCGAATACGGCCGGAAGCCGTTGCGCGACACGGCGAGGAAACGCGCGCCGGGTTCGAGCTCCTGCGCGGGCAGCGGGGTCGTGCCGACGAGCTTGCCGTCGATGGCCACGGTCGCGCCCGCGGGGCCGCGGATGTCGAGCAGCGCGGGGCGCTCGCGCAGGTCGCTCTCGATGGCGCGCTGATCACCCGGGGCGATGTTGATCTCGCGCTCCTCGTCGATGTAGCCCTCGGCGCTGATCTTGTACCGATGTTTGCCGGGCGTGACGGCCTCGGAGAGCGGCGGCTCGATGGGCTTGCCGCCGTCGAGTGAGATCCGCGCGCCGGGCGTGGGCGATGTGATGGTGAGCTTCGTCTTCGGCGCATCCGACGCCGCGCTGGACGTGGTGGACGTGATCGTGCCGTCACGAGGCAGGCGCGCCGCCGCGAGGACCTCGAGCTCGCCGAGCGCGGCCACGGCATCCGCGCGCCGCTCGCCTTCCTTCACCTGATCGAGGTAGAGGCGATAGTTCGCGATCGCTTGCTTGAGCTTCTCGAGATCGCCGTCGACGGCGTACTGGCGGCGGTAGGCCTGCGCGAGCGAGAAGATCATGGCCGGGCGCGGGGCCGCCGCGTACGCCTCGCGGAAGGAGTCGATCGCCACGAGGTAACGGCCATTCGTGTAGGCCTTGGCGCCCGCGTTGAAGAGCGTCTTCGCCTTCTCGACGTCCTCGGCGGCGCGCGCGGCGTGCGGGACGAGCGCGGTGAAGAGGAGGGCGACGGAGAGGATACGCGCGGCGCGACGAGCGTGGCTCATGGGCGGTTCGGCTTTCCGGCGAGGATGTAGATGCTCCCGTCGGCCCCGATGGCGAGATCGTCGACGCCGTCGCCCGTCAGATCGCCCGCAGCGATCGTGGCGCCCGCGGGGGCCGAGGGGATACACGCGACGACGTCCTTCTCGACACGCTTGCCGTTCGCGTCGTTCTCCACGACGCGGTGGTAGAGGTACGCGCCCGTCGGGCCGAGGAAGACGAGCTCCTTGCGGACGTCGGTGTTGGCATCGACGACGTCGAGGGCCGTGGCGATGACCCCGACGACGCCGGGCTCGTTGTTGCACGGCTCGACGTCGGCGAGCGAGACGATGTCGACGGGCGCGACCAGGCTCCCCTGCTTGTTCGCGAACAGGACCGGCGTCGTGACGAAACGAGCTTCTTGTCCCACGCCGGTCTGGATCTCGATCTTCATGGCGAGGATGTCCACGTACGAGTCACCGTCGAAGTCAGCGGCGCGCAGGCTCGTGTAGACGTTTCCTTCTTTGGGGAACGACGGGACGTCCACGGGATCGGCGTCGGGCCTTGCGATGCGCAGGTGAGCCGTGGGCAGGCTGGCGCCGCCCGATGCGTGCGCCACGGCGACGATCTCGTCGACGGAATCCTTGTCGAGATCCACGACGACCGCGCTCGTCGCGGCGATCCACTTCTCGTCCAGCGCCGCGAGGAGTGGCTGGCGGAGGAGCGAGGTCGACGGCTCCAGCGTGGGCCCCGCAGAGAGCGGGACCCACCAGAGATCCGCGGTGATGCCGGAGTGCTCGGTGAACGTGAGGGCCGCGAGATCCGGCGACGGGTCGTCCTTCGAGAAACGCCCGAGCAGCGGCAGGAAGGGATACCGGGCCTTCTCCAGCTTGCCTTCCGTGAGAAAGATGGCCGATTGGATCTGGCGGATGCTGCTGCCGAGCACGGCGCTCGTGCTCCAGCCGTCGCCCGCGGAGAGGCGCTTCTCGGGGTAGAGCACGACCAGATCGGTCGCGAGATCGCCGGTCAGCGCGATGAGATCGATCGGGAGGATCTGCGTGATGGCGGGGAAGCGCGCGATCGTGACGGGCGTCTCGGGCATGCCCGTGGGTTTGCCGTACGCGATCGACAGCGCGGTCCGCTCGAGGGCGGGGTTGTCGGGGTCCGCGACCGTCTCGCCGAAGACCACGTCGTCGAGCCCGTCGGCGTCGACGTCGGCGGCGCCGATGTCGTTCACCCGGCCTGCCTTGCCGATCTCGCTCGGGTTGAAGAGCCCACCGCCGAGGTTGTTCAAGAAGCCGATGCCGTTGCCCGTGGAAGCGACGACGTCCGGCAAGCCGTCGACGTTGAAGTCACCGATCAAGGCGCGCCGCAGGGAAGGCCCTTCCGATTCGTAGCCCCTGCGCTCGACCGTGAGGAACACTTTTTGAGGACCTGGGAGCTTGCCAAAGGCGAGGCCGCCGGGATCGACCATGTCGATCAAGCCATCCTCGTCGAGGTGGCCGAGCGCGAGCGGCGCGAGGACGCCGATGTCCACGTAGAGCAAGTCCGCGGTGTTGTCGCCTTGGAGGGCCAGCGGATCCTGCGGCGGCGCGCTGTCGTACGTCCCGTCGACGAGGCCGTAAGCGACCGCGAGGCCTCCACACCCCTTGCCGTTGCAGAGCGCGCTGTCGAGCAGCACCGGGGCGACGAGATCGGGGTAAGCGTCCGCGTTCACGTGCGTGAAGAAGACGCCGTTCGTCATCTGAAACTCGATGAGCGCCGCCTTGGAGGGCACGTCCTTCAGCGGCGCCTGCTTTTCGAGCGGGGGCCCCGGCAGCGTGACCGAGACGAGCTCGTCGAAGACCGGCGGGTACGCGGCGCTCTCGTTCGTATCGACGCACGGCGCGTACACCTTCACGAAGTTCTCCGCGCCTGCGCTCGATCGCACCGCGACCTTCTGGCAGGGGCGCTTGAAGGGACCGGCCCACGCGTGATCGAGCCCGACGACGTCCTTGCCGAGGGGCGCCTTCAACCAATCCGAGGGCGACTTGCTCTCGTCGACGCGCAAGAACACGGCCCCGAGCGGCGTCAACGTGACGGCGCAGAGCTCGGGCCCCGGCATGCTCTCAGAGGGATCGGCGTCGATCGCGCGGAGGTAGACCTCGGCCTCCCCTTCGCCGGAGATGGTCGGAAAGCTCGCGGGATCAAGAGATCGGTTGCGCTGGCCGCGCAGGACGCCGATGCCGCGACCCGAAGGCGCGGCGAGATCCGCGACCGTGTCCCCGTTGAGATCCGCGCTCGCGGCGAGCACGCCCGCCGTCGGGATCTCCGTCGTGCTGCCGAGGAGGCCGCCCGGATCGACGTAGTGAACGCGAATCGAGGTGGCGCCCGCCGCGACGACGTCCTGCCGCTTGTCGCCGTCGATGTCAGCGAGGAACATCTGGATGGGCGTCTCCGAGGCGACGGGGCCGCCGGCGCGCTCGAAGACCGGGGTTGGTTCACGACAAACCTCGTCCGCGCCGCACTTCCAGCCGTCGGGGCACTTCCAGAGCGTCCCCTCGGTCTTCGCGCCGCAACTGTAGCGGCAGCGCTGGGGACTGCTCGTCGGGTAACAAGCCCTGTCGTTCGGCAAGCTGACGCCGGGCTCGCAGTCCTCGCCGTAGGCGCTCTCGACGACGTCGTTGCCGCACTGGCCTTCCGAGATGGGCGAGAGATCCGCGCAGCCGAGCGCGAAGGGCAACGACGCGAGGAGCATCCGCCCGAGCAACGTTCCCACGAGACGAGATGTTCTCCGGCGCATGCGTCCTCGCTCAGGGTTTGAAAGGATTCTCCACTTCCTTCGAGTAGGCCGGCCCCCGGGGCAAAGGCTTGAGCTCGACCGCCAGCGTGCCGTCCTCCGTCGGGATCTCGCGCGGCAGATCGATGTATCCCTTCGCCTTGAAGACGAGCTTCTCCGTCGTGCCGCGCGGGATCTCGATCGGCCCCGGCGCGGCGCCGAGCGGCTTCGTCCCGAGGAACACCTCGACTCCGGGCACACGCGTGTCGATGGTGATCTTCAGCGCGGCAGGAGGAGCGTCCGGGGCCAGGCTGCTCGACGCGGGGACCACCGCCGGCGCCGAGGACGCGGGGGGTTTTGGTTCGATCGTTGGTGCTGCAACGTTGGCAGAAGGTGCGGCGTTCGGGGCGTCGCCGGACGGACGGCGCAGCGCCACGACGCCGAGGGCCACGGCCGCGAGCGCGGCGACCGCGAGGCCGGCGACGAGCAGCGGCTGCGATCCTCCGCGCGCCTTGCCTGCGCCCTCCCCGGCCGTGGAGGTCTGAAGCGCGAGCTCGGTCTGGCCCGGGCTCGGCTTCGTCGATTCGACCGGCATCACGTGGGTCACGGCGATCGCCTCGGTCTTGCCCTGGTCCGCCGAGGAATCCGTGACGATACGGACCGAGCCCTCGGCGAGCTTCGCTGCCTCCGGGCGTGGGACGATCGTCTTCACCTCGATGCCCGCGCCTCGCGCGGCGGCGGCGATCGCCTCGACCGCCTCGCCGACGGTCCGCGGCCGGCGTGCCGGATCCTTCTCCAGCATGTGCAAGACAGGCGCGTCGAGCGCCGCGGGGAGATTCTGACAAACCGCGGACATCGGCGGCGCGGGCGCGGAGGTCTGCTTGACGAGCAGGTCGATGGTGTCCTCGGCCTCGAAGGGCAATCGGCCCGTGAGCAGCTCGTGGACCACGATGCCGAAGGAGTAGATGTCGGTGCGGTGATCGACGTTCTTCCCGCGGCACTGCTCGGGCGACATGTAGAGCGGCGTGCCCATGGCCATGCCGGTGCGGGTCTTGTGATGCGCGCCGGTGGAGTCGCCGAGGAGCTTGGCGATGCCGAAATCGAGCAGCTTCGGGAAGAGGCCCGTGTCCTCGTCGTACACGAGGAAGATGTTCTCCGGTTTGAGATCGCGGTGCGCGATGCCCGCAGCGTGTGCGGCGTCGAGGGCGCGCGCGATCTTGACGAGGATGGGGATCACGTCCGCGGGCGGGATGCGGCCGCGCTGGCGGAGATACGCGTCGAGGGTCAGGCCCTCGAGCAGCTCCATCACGTAGTACTGGCGGCCGTCGTCGAGGACGCCGAACGAGAAGATGTCGATGATGTTGCGGTGGCGGATCTGGTTGACCGCGCGCGCCTCGGCGACGAACCGCGAGACGATCTGCGGGTTCGCCGAGAACTCCCGCGAGAGGACCTTGATCGCCGCGGCCTTGCCGATCACGGGATGCACGGCGCGGTAAACGGCGCCGAAGCCACCTTCGCCGAGTTTGCCCTCGATGCGGTACTCGCCGACGATCGTGCCAGGGACGAGCAAGGGCTCGAGGGTGTCATCGGGGACGAGCCCTTCGCCGTCATTCGCGCACGTCGAGACGTCGTCCGGGTACTGGGTACGACAGGTGGGGCACGTCGCCATGAAGGATCCGTGCGGCGAGGGTACACGAGCGATGTGCGTGCGCACAGCCCCGGCTAGGATGCGATCCTCGTGCACCGACAGGTCTCACGCCGCGCAAGCACGCTCGGATGCGTGACGTTCGTCGTCGCGCTCGCAGGCGAGGCGCGCGGGCAGGCCGACGAAGAGACGAGCTGGGCGACGAAACAAGCCGCAGAGCTCGTGCGGCAAGGCGAGGCGCACGCGGCGCGAGGGGACGGCGCCGCCGCGATGCGACGGCTGCTCGAAGCGATCTCGTTCGATCCCACGTACGGGCCGGCTTACCTCGTGCTCGCGGCGCGACACGAGGCCACGGGGGACGTGGTGGAAGCGGAGCGGGTGTACACGGCGGGGCTCGAACGCGTGGCGGGCTTCGCAGAAGGACACGCGGCGCGAGGGAGTTTACGCAGGCGTCTCGGGAGGTTGCGCGAAGCGGCCGCGGACTTCGAGGCGGCGCTCTCGTTCGTGCCGGATCACAAGGCAGCGCTCGAAGGTCTGTATGCGACGTACGTGGCGCTCTCCGCGCTGCCAGCCGCGCTCGCGATGAGCCGGCGGATGGAGGCGCTCGCGGAGGCGCGCGGCGACACAGCGGCGCACAAGGAAGCGCGAGCGCGCTCGCGGGCGCTCGTAGTGCTGCTCGCAGAGGTCGATCCCGTGACGGCGGGCGCGCGGGATCGTGGGCCCCTCCGCAGAGCGCTCGCGCGTCAGGCGCGTCGGGGGCGATGACGCGCCGGGCCCTGCCATTGACCGACCCGGGTACGGCTCCTACGCTCGCGCGCCCTATGAACCAAGGCATCTCCCCGACGACGGCCGAGCCCGCCACGAACGGGAACGCGTTCCTCGCGCTGCTCACGCAGATCAAGCCCGAGATCGAGCGCCGCATCGCCGCGCGGTTCGACGAGAAGATCACGCGGGCGCGCGCGTACGGGCCCGCGATCGCCGTGATGCTCGAAGCGGCGCGGGACCTCTCCCTGCGCGGCGGCAAACGCGTGCGCGCAGGGCTCATCGCCGCCGGCTGGATCGCCGCTGGAGGTGAAGGCGCGCTCGAACCGGCGATCGACGCGGGCGTCGCGTTCGAGCTCCTGCAGAGCTACCTGCTCATCCAGGACGACTGGATGGACGGGGATCCGACGCGGCGCGGTGGTCCGAGCGTGCACGCGGCGCTCGCCAAGGAGCTCGGCGGCGAGCACATCGGCGCGACGTCGGCGATCCTCGCGAGCGACATGACATGGGGGCTCTCGGTGGAGACGCTCGTGTCGATCGCGGGGCTGCCGGCCGAACGGCGGCTCCAGGTGCTGCAGGTGTTCATGCGGATCCATGAGGACGTTGTGCTCGGCCAGCAGATCGACGTGCTCGGCAAGGCCGAGGACGTGGAGGCGATGCACGACCTGAAGACCGGGAGCTACACGATGCGCGGGCCGCTCAGCATCGGGGCGGCGCTCGCGGGCGGATCGCCGGAGCTGCACGCGGCGCTCGCGCGCTTCGCGGCGCCGCTCGGCATCGCGTTCCAGCTCCGCGACGATCTGATCGGGACCTTCGGGGATCACGCCGAGACGGGCAAGCCCGTGGGGAACGACATCATCGCGGGCAAACGCACGTCGCTCGTGGCCGAGGCCGAACGGCTCGCGAACGAGGACGAGCGGCGCGCGCTCGCGCAGGCGCACGGGCGAGCGGACGCGGACGCGGCGGCGATCGCAGCGGCGACGCGGGCGCTCGTGACGTCGGGCGCGCGCCGGGCCGTGGAGGAGCGGCAGCGGTCGCTCTGCGACGCCGCGGCGAAGGAGGTCGCGTCGATGCCGGTGTCGGCCGCGGCGCGCGCGATCCTCGCCGGCGTGGTGGAGGCGCTCCGGGTTCGTCCCGCAAGGTCGGAGGCGTGCTCGTGACGGGCCAGGCGAGCACCGAAGGCGCCGCGTCGGGGAAGGTGATCCTGTTCGGCGAGCACGCGGTCGTGTACGGGTCGCCCGCGATCGCAGCCGGCCTCGATCGCGGGGCGCGCGCCGTCGTGACGCGGCAGCCGAGCGGGCCGAGCACGCTGCGGCTCGGAGACGGCACGGTCGTCGCGGATGCTTCGTCGGCAAGCGATCTCGGGCGGGCGTTCTCGGCGCTCTTGGAGGTCGCCCCGGCGATTCCGCCCGTGCACGTGGAGGCGCGCTGCGATCTGCCGCCGGGCGGAGGGCTCGGCAGCTCGGCGGCGCTGGCCGTTTCGATCGCGCGCGCGGCGGAGGCGCTCGCGCGCAGCGGCGAGACCCGCCCCGAGGAAGACGCGGCGATCGAGGCTCGTGTGCTCGCGCGCGCGGCCGCGTGGGAGCGGATCTTTCACGGCAACCCCTCGGGGATCGATGCGACGGCCGCGGCCCAAGGCGGGATCTTTCGGTTCACGCGTGCCGAGGGCGCGCGTCCGATCACGCCGCGCCACGATCTCGTTTTGTGCGTGGGATCCACGGGGCACCCGTCGTCGACGCGGACGACGGTCGAGCTCATCGCCTCGCAACACGCGAAGGATCCCGTGCTCGTGAAGCGATCGATCGACGCGATCACGTCGATCGTGGGCAACGCGGTGCTCGCCATCGAGGCCGGCGACATGCGCGCGCTCGGCGATCTCATGAACATGAACCAGCTCGTGCTCTCCGGTTTGTTCGTCTCGACGAGCGAGCTCGAGGAGCTCTGCGCGCTCGCGCGGTCCGCAGGTGCGCTCGGCGCGAAGCTCACGGGCGGCGGCGGCGGCGGGTGCGTGATCGCGCTCGTGCCGCCCTCGTTCCGGAGCGACGGCACGCGAGACGAAGCGCGCGAAGCCGAGAGCGCCGCGCGCATTCTCGACGCCTGGCGAGGCGCCGAGAGCCACTACGAAGGTTTTTGTGCGCGCATCGGCGCGGGCGGGCGCTCGGAGACGCGGGGCGCCAAAGGAGGTTTGTCTTGACGATTCGCGCGGCGAAAGCAACGGCGCATCCGAACATCGCGCTGGCGAAATACTGGGGCAAACGCGCGGACGGCGTGAACCAACCCGCGGTCCCGAGCCTCTCGGTGACGCTTGCAGGCATGGCCACGACGACGACCGTGGCCTTCGATCCGGCGCTTACGGAGGACACGTTCCTGCTCGGCGGCGCGCCGGCCGACGAGGTCGCGCACGGCCGCGTGGTCAAGCTCCTCGATCGGGTGCGTCGTGCGGCGGGGATTTCGACGCGCGCGCGCGTCGAGAGCGGCAACGATTTCCCCACGGCCTCGGGCCTCGCTTCGAGCGCGTCGGGCTTCTCGGCGCTCGCGCTCGCGGCGCTCAGCGCGGCGGGGCTCGACACGGATCCGACGCAGGTGAGTGATCTCGCGCGGCGGATCTCGGTATCCGCAGCGCGATCGGCGTTCGGCGGGTTCGTGGAGCTGCCGGTGGGGAGCCCCGGCGAGGGTGATCTCGCGGCAATCCCGATCGCGCCCCCGGAGCATCTGGCGCTACGCGTCGTCGTGGCCGTGACGCGGGAAGGCCCGAAGGCCGTGGGCTCGACGGACGGCATGGAGCACACGGTTCGTACGAGCCCGTATTTTCCGGCGTGGGTCGCGTCCGCGCCCGCGCTCTGCGCCCGCGTGCGCGAGGCGATCTTGCGGCGGGATCTCGAAGCGCTCGGCGTCGCCGCCGAGGAGAGCGCGCTCGCCATGCACGCGACCAGCATCGCGGCGCGGCCGGGGCTGCTCTACTGGACCGGCGGCACGGTGGAGGCGCTCGAAGAGGTGCGCAGGCTCCGCGCGCGTGGGCTGCTCGCGTACGCGACGATCGACGCGGGTCCTCACGTGAAGGTTCTGACGACGCCGGAGGACGAGCCGCGCGTGACGGCCGCGCTCGCCGAGGTGCCGGGCGTCAAACGAACGATCGTGGCGTCGCCCGGCGAGGGCGCGCGGCTTCTGGATCGAACGTGATCACACGGGCGCCGGGCAAGATCGTCGTCTCCGGGGCATATGCCGTCCTCGAAGGAGCGCCTGCGCTCGTCGCTGCCGTCGATCGATACGTGGTGGCGGACGCGAGCCGCACGAGCGAGCTCGTGACGGAGGAGGTCCGCGCGGCGATCGACGCAAGCATCCTCCACCACGCGCCCGCGTTCGACGCGTCGGCCCTGCGCGCGCCGATGCCCGACGGCACGACACGCAAGCTCGGGCTCGGGTCGAGCGCGGCGATCACGGTCGCCTCGATCGGCGCGGTCCTCGCCGCGACGATCGGGGACGAGGCTGCGCTGCGGCGCGCGGTCTTCCCGCTCGCGCTCGCCGCGCACCGGAAAGCGCAGCCGCGCGGCAGCGGCATTGACGTCGCTTCGAGCGTATTCGGTGGGATCGTGGCGTGCCGGCTCGCGCCCGAGGGCGCGCTCGACGTCGTGCCGTTCACGCTGCCCGAAGGCGTCGTCCTCGAGGTCTTCGCGTGCCCCACGGCAGCCTCGACGGGCGCGCTCGTCGAGAAGGTCCAGGGCCTTCGCGCGACGGATCCCGCGACGTACCGGCGCCTGCTCGACGAGATCACGGACGGCGCGCAAGCCGCCCTCGAAGCGCAGGACGCCGCGGGGTTCGTGCAAGCGATCACGGCGCAGCTCGACGCGCTCGCGGAGCTCGGCCGTGCAGCCGGCGCTCCCATCGTGGTGGACGACGTGGCCGATCTCCGGCCGTTCGCGCGCGCCGAAGGCGCGAGCTTCGGCCCGAGCGGCGCCGGCGGCGGCGACATCGCCCTCTGGATCGGCCGGACGCCCTCGTCCGCAGCCTTCCGCGCGCGCGCGGCCGCACGAAAGCTCGAGCCCCTCGACACGCGCATCGGCCCCCCAGGGCTCTCGGTCGGTTGAACGACGCGAGCAGGCCGGCGCGACCTCCCCCACCGATCCTCCCGCGCCTCATCACCCTCGCTGCGCCGAGTCTCCACGGAACATGCGCATGGAGGCGCGTTATCCCTCCGGAGCGACCATGCACCGTGACCCTCCCCTTCCCCTCCCCTCGTTGCGCCACTTCTCCATCCCCGAGCGACGCGCCGAGGTCGCGCGCCTCGTCGGCCTCGCCCCTGCGGAGCTAGAACACGCGCTTCGATCGGGCGGCCTCGACGAGTCGACCGCGGATGCGATGGTCGAGAACGCGCTCGGCACGCTGGCCTTGCCGTTCGGCGTCGCGCCGGGCGTGCGCGTGAACGGCAAGGACTACCTCGTGCCCATGGCGATCGAAGAGCCGAGCGTCATCGCCGCCGCGTCGAACGCCGCCAAGCGCGCGCGCAAGGCCGGCGGGTTCGTCGCGGAGATCGATCCCTCGATCGTCGTCGCGCAGATCGAGGTGCACGACGTCGCCGATCCTGCGGGTGCGCTCGCGCGGATCGAGGGCGCGGCCGCGGAACTCGTCGCGCGGGCAAACGAAGCGATCGGCAACCTCGTCGCGCGCGGAGGCGGCGCGCGACGCTCTTCCGTGCGTGATCTCGGCGGCGGCATGATCGTCGTCCACGTGCACGTCGACTGCCTCGACGCGATGGGCGCGAACCTCGTGAACACCGTCGCCGAGGCCGTGGGCGCGCGCGTGGCCGAGCTCGCGCGCGGGACGCTCGGCCTGCGCATCCTCTCGAACTACTGCGACGAGCGGGTCGCCCGCGTGCGCGTTCGTTTGCCCGTCGAGGAGCTCGCGAGCACACGGGTGTCCGGGCTCGACGCGGCCCGCGGCATCGCGCAAGCCTCGGCGTTCGCCGAACGCGATGTCTACCGCGCCGTGACGCACAACAAGGGCATCATGAACGGCGTCGACGCCGTCGTGCTCGCGACCGGCAACGACTGGCGCGCGGTCGAGGCCGGCGCGCATGCGTACGCGGCGCGCGAGGGTAGCTACCGCCCGCTCGCCACCTGGCGCCTCTCGGACGACGAGCAGGCCCTCGAAGGACAGCTCGCGCTCCCCCTCGCGCTCGGCATCGTCGGAGGCGCCCTGCGCGCGCACCCGGGCGCCCGCCTCGCGCTCGCGCTCCTCCGCGTGACGTCCGCGGCAGAGCTCGCCGCCGTCGCGGCCGCCACGGGCCTCGCGACGAACCTGTCGGCCCTCCGCGCGCTCTCGACGGAGGGGATCCAGCGCGGCCACATGACGCTGCACCACCGGGCGACGGGCGGGCCCTCGGAGCGTGGTCCCCGAACGACGAACGGCTCCGGGGCTTGCGAGCCACCCGCCGCGGGAGAGGCTAAGCTGCCGCGCTGATTCGCGCCGACGCGCGGATCCCGAGGTGCCCTCGCATGACCGCGCCCCGCTTCGCCCACCTGCTTCGCCCCGAGCTCGCGGACCTCGCCGCGTACGTCCCGCACACGGGCGACCACGAGATCCGGCTCGACGGCAACGAGGCCCCGCCGCTGCTGTCCTCGAACGCGCGCGCCGGCGTGGCGCACGCGCTCGCGGCGGGCGGGCTCGAGCGATATCCGGATCCACGGGCGACCGAGCTGCGCGAGGCGATCGCCGCGCACGTGGGCGCGACGCCGGACGAGGTCCTCGTCGGCACAGGCTCCGACGAGGTGATCGCGCTCCTCCTCACCACGCTCTCGCAGCCCCGCGCGGGCGCCGACGCGGCGACGATCCTCACGCCGTCGCCCACGTTCGTCATGTACCGGCTCAGCGCAGCGGCGCGCGGCATCCGTGTCCTCGAGGTGCCGCTCGACGAGCGCTGGGATCTCGACGTCGCGCAGATGCGCGCGGCGATCGAAGCCGGAGAACCGAACATCGTTTTCCTCGCGACGCCGAACAACCCGACCGGAAACCGCATGTCGGAGGATCGGATCCGCGCCGTGATCGAGGCCGCCGAAGGCGCGCTCGTCGTGCTCGACGAGGCCTACGTCGCGTTCGCGCCCGCGAGCCTCGCGCACCTCCGCCACGTGTATCCGAACGTCGCGATGCTCGGCACGATCTCCAAGATCGGCTTCGCGGCGCTGCGGATCGGCTGGCTCGTGGGGCCGGTCGAGCTCATCCGCGAGGTCGACAAGGTACGCCAGCCCTACAACCTCCCCACGCCCTCGCAGCGCGCCGCCACGTTCGTCCTGCGCGAGCTCCGCGCCGAGATCGATCACGTCGTCGCGCACGTCGTCGGGGAGCGCGAGCGGCTCGGGCGGGAACTCGGTCGGATCGGCTTCGGGGTCTCGCCGAGCGACGCGAATTTCCTTTGGGTTGAAACGAATCGACCGGCGAAGGACGTCTTCGAGGGGCTCGCGGCGAGCAAGATCCTCGTGCGGAGTTTTCACGCCCGCGGCGGGCGCCTCGCGAACCGGCTGCGCATCACGATCGGGACACGCGAAGAGAACGACAGGTTGCTCGAAGCGATCGCGAGGTGGGCATGATCCGGCGCCGTAGCTCGGCAGCGATCCTCGCCGCTGCGATCACGCTGCTCGGCCTCGTGGCAGGCTGTGGAGATCCGACGGTGATCCGCGTGATCGACGGCGTGCCCACGCAGGGGCGGTTCATCTCGTACGAGGCGTACGCGTACTACGCGCGCGGCACGGAGGCCGAGGCGCACGGCGATCTGCCGCTCGCGATCACGCTCTACCGCGGCGCCGCGGAGAACGACGCGAAGAGCGTCGAGGTCTGGACGCGTCTCGGCGCGGCTTCGTGTGCAAGCCCCGACGCGCTGGCCTTCGCGGGAGAAGCCTTCACCCGCGCCGAAGAGCTCGACCCGACGTACGAGCCCCTCGCCCGCGCACGCGCGCGCTGCGCGGCCGACACGGGGCACCTCGCCGAGGCGCTGAAGCACGCCGCACACGCCGTCGCGCTCGATCCCGGGCAGGACGAGGCGGTCCTGCTCTACGCCTCGCTGCTCGAACGCACGGGGCGCGTGGCGGACGCCGAACGCACGCTCGACGCGCTCGTCATCGAGCGACCCACCTCCGTGCAGGGATGGCTCGCTCGATACGAACTCGCGTTGCGCCTTCACGATGCGGTGACGGCCGAGCGAGCGGCTCGCGCGTTGCGTCAACGGGCACCTCGCCTCGCGACGCGCGTCGCCGCCGAGGTGCCAGCGCTCGCCCCGCTCGCCGAGGTCGACGCGGCCCTCCGCGCCGGTGACCTCGACGCCGCGCGAAAGGCCGCTCGTCGCGCCCACTTGCCCGCGCCGGAGCTCGCCGTGCGTGCCGCGGCGCTTGGCCTCCCTCGCCTCGCGCGTGACCAGGCCGAGCTCGTCCTCGGCGCCGATCCCTCGTCGAACTCCGCGCGGATCGCGCTCGCCGTCGCCGCGGATCTCTCCGGCGACACGGCCCTGCTCGCGACCGCGCTCGACGCCCCGAAGGACACGCCCACCGTGGCGCCCTCCCCCCTCGCGCGCCTGCTCTTCACCGACCTGCTCGGAAGGCGCGCGGGCCGCGACGCCGCGCGCGCCTTCGCCGGCGCGGACCTCGTTTCCCCCGACACCCCCTCGTCGGATCCTCTGCTCGAAGCCGCCCGCAAGCGCGTGCGTGCGCTGCTCGCGCCTTCGAGCAAGGGCGCGTAGCGCTACTTCTTCTCGACCTTCTCCGGAGAAGCCTTCTCGTCCGCGGCCTTCTTCTCGTCCGCGGCCCGCTTCTCCTCGGCGGCCTTTCGCCTCACCTCGGGATCGTCCTTCTTCGCGTCGTACTCGAGCGTCAGGTCGAGCGTGTGCTCGCCTTCCTTCAGGGTGATCCGCTGCTCGACGACCTTGTCGATCGACGGGAGGAACGCGCTCACGCGCACCTCACTGCCAGCGGGGACGCCGGGGATCTCGTATTGCCCGTCGAGGCCCGTGACCGCGTGGGTCGCGTAGGCGAGCACGTAGACGTCCGCCGTGAGGAACGGGTTCGGCAGCTCGTCGCGCAGCATGTAGTGCCCGGGCTCGAACGCGTAGAGCTTCACCGGCGCGCCCCCCGGCACGGCCACGAGCACCGCCTTCTTCGGCGCGCCGTCAACGTAGGGCATGTAGCTCTCGATCTTGTCGATGTTCGCGACCTCGATGCGCTGGCCGAACGTGAGCGCCATCGTGCGGCGCGCGAAGGCGCAGCCGTGGATGGTGATCTTCGCGGCCTCCTCGCGTGCCGGGACGAACCCCTTGTAGCCCGTCACCGCGACGAGCACGTCGGCCGCCGCGCCCTCGAGCCCCACGCGGAAGAGTTTTCCGTAGGTCGCCGAGGCCTCGCCGCACTTGCCCGCGGGGAACTTGAAGCTCGTCGCAGGCGGCGCGTCGCCCTTGATGCGCACCGTGCCGCGCACCGTGGCCTTGGTGCCCTCGTACGGCGCCTCGTTCTTCGGGTTCACGACCTTCGCGATGTCCGCGTTGGAGCGACCGATGCCGTTCGGAATCGGCCCCTTCGGCGCAGGCGCCGCCGATGCCTGCGGCGCAGCGGAGCCCGGCGTCGCTTGCTGGCTGCTCGCCGGCTTCGCGTCGTTGTTCGTGGGCGCGGCGCCGTTCTGGCAGCCCAGCGCAGCGACGCACGGGACCACGAGGAGCCAGGCCATCGAAGTTCGGTTCATCGCCCCGGCCGTGGGCAAGCCCTGCGCCGCGCTGGATCGCAGCTGTTTCGAGGGAGCCTGCCGCAAACCCTGCCAACCGAGTTGTCGGTTCATGTCAACCTCGTTGCCATACCCCCGGCGACGCTGCAAAACAGCCGTCGCCGGGGCAAGGAACCTGTCTGAGGGAGGAAGCGAGGAGCGCGAAGGGAACCCGAAGGCCCCGCGGTGTCAACGCGTGGCGAGGGCCGCCTCGACCGCGATCTGCAGCGACGTCGTCGGCCACAGGCCGAGCACGAGCACGAGCACGCCGGCCACGACGAGCGCCGTCGCGACGTACCCCGAGCGCATCGGCTTCGCGATGGGCGCGCCGGGCGCAGGCTCGCGCATGTACATGTAGACCATCACGCGCAGGTAGTAATACGCGGAGATCACGCTGTTCAGCAGCAGGATGACCGCGAGCGGGTAGAGCCCGGCGCCGATCGACGTCTTGACGATGTAGAGCTTGCCGAAGAAGCCCGCCGTCGGAGGCACGCCCGCGAGCGAGAGCAGGAAGAGCGAGAACGCGAAGCCCGCGGCCGGGTGCCGCTTGCCCACGCCCGCGAGATCCTCGTAGCTCACCGCCTCCGCGCCGCGGCTGCCCATCAGGATGAGCGCGCCGAACGCGCCGACGGTCGAGACGGTGTACGTGAGCAGGTAGAACATCACGCTCCCCTGCGCATCGCCACCCGCGCGCATCGTCGCGACGACGCCCACGAGCACGTACCCCGCATGCGCGATGCTCGAATACGCGAGCATGCGCTTCACCGACTCCTGCTGGCCCGCGACGAGGTTCGCCACCGTCATCGTGAGCACCGCGAGCAGCGCGACGACCGGAGGCCAGCCCGCCGCCCACGACTCGAGCCCGCCCTCGCCGAACCCGCCGATGAGCACGCGGAGCATCGTGGCGAACGCCGCGCACTTCACGGCCACGGCCATGTACGTCGTGGTCGGCGTCGGCGCGCCCTCGTAGGCGTCCGGCGTCCACATGTGGAACGGCACCGCGCTCACCTTGAACGCGAGACCCACGATGATGAGCACTGCTGCCGTGATGATGAGCGCGAAGTTCGGCCCCTTGCCCGGCTGCACGTTCGCGATCGCCTCGCGGATGCCCGCGAGATCCGTGTGCCCCGTCGCGCCGTAGAGCAGCGCCCCGCCGTAGAGCAGGAGCGCGGCCGCGAACGACCCGAGCAGGAAGTACTTCACCGCGGCCTCGGTGCTGCGCAGCGAGGCGCGGCGGAAGCCGACCATCGCGTACACGCCGAGCGACATCGTCTCCAGCCCGAGGAAGAGCGAGAGCAGATCCCCCGCCGCAGCGAGGATCATCGCGCCCACGGTCGAGAAGATGATGAGCGGGTAAAACTCGCCGCGATCGAGCCGATGCTCCGGCAGGTAGCCGCCCGCGAGCAGCGCGGCGAGCGCGCCGCCGAGGCAAAGCACGAACTCGAAGAACAGGGTGAAGCGGTCGACGATCACCCAGGGCGCGACCAGCGACGCGCCCTCGAGCTTCTCGGGACCCACGAACCAGATCGCCGCGGCGAACACCGCGCCCGCGAGCAGCGTCACGGTCGTGCCGAGCGAGAGCTCCGACGAGGGACCCGCATCCCTGTCGTCCGACGTCTCGTCGACGCGGCGCTTCGAGAACGCCTCCGCCACCATCAGGAGCAGGCCGCCGAGGCTGACGATGAGCAGCGGCGACAGACCGAGGAAGAGCCCCGTACTCACTGCGCCACCTTCCCTTCACCGCCGAGCGCTGCCTGCGAACCCTCGCCGCCCGCCGCCGGCGCCTCGGGCTGCTCCTTCTTGGGCATGCCCTTCAGGAACGCCGGCGAGAACGTGTCCTCGGGCAGGAGCTTCGCGTCACGATCGTCCGCGAACAGGATCGCCTGGCCCGATACGACCTTGTACTGGTTGTGGTGGAGCAGGATCGACTCCTTCATCCGATCGAGGAAGATCGCGGGGAAGAACCCGATGACGAAGATCATCAGCACGAGCGGCGCGAGCGCGAGCGACTCGCGCACCGTGAGATCGGGCAGGTGCTTGTTCTTCGGGTTCGTGAGCGGACCGAAGAACATCTTCTGGACCACGTAGAGCATGTAGACCGCCGCGAGGATCACGCCGGCCGCCGCGCCCACCGTGTGGATCCCGGCGAACTTGCCGAGCCGCTCGGAGAGGAACGTGCCCATGATGACGAGGAACTCGCCGACGAACCCGTTCGTCCCCGGCACGCCGACCGACGCGAACGTCACGATCAGGAAGACGACCGCGTAGATCGGCATCACCTTCGCGAGCCCACCGAACTCGTCCACCTCGCGCGTGTGGCGCCTGTCGTAGATGACGCCGACGAGGAGGAAGAGCGCGCCCGTCGACACGCCGTGGTTGACCATCTGGAGCACCGCGCCCTGCATGCCCATCGGCGTCGCGCTGAAGAGCCCCAGCATCACGAAGCCGAGGTGCGCGACCGACGAGTACGCGACGAGGCGCTTCACGTCGCGCTGCTTCCACGCGACCAGCGCGCCGTAGAGGATGCCGCCCAGGATCGCCACGCCCGCCAGGTTCGCCGACAGGTTCGAGGCCGGCCCCGGGAAGAGCCCCATCGAGAAGCGCATGTACGCGTAGGTGCCGAGCTTCAGCATCACGGCGGCCAGGATCACCGAGCCGCCCGTCGGCGCCTGCACGTGCGCATCCGGCAGCCACGTGTGCACTGGCCACATCGGCACCTTGATGAAGAACGCCAGCGAGAAGGCCCAGAAGCAGAGGAGCTGCGCGCTCTTCGGGAGCACCACGCGCGAGAGCGCGAGGTAGTCGAACGTGAAGTCACCCGTGAGCTTCTGGTGCGTCCACACGAGGTAGATGATCGCGGCCAGCATCAGCACCGAGCCGGCCATCGTGTAGAGGAAGAACTTGATCGCCGCCTTCACGCGATCCGCGCCGCCCCAGATGCCGATCATGAGGAACATCGGCACGAGCATCAGCTCCCAGAACACGTAGAACAGGAAGAGATCGAGCGCGAGGAACGCGCCGATCATCCCGCCCTGCAGGAGCAGGAGCGCGAAGCAGAACTCCTTGATGCGCGTCTTGATCGAGCCGAACGACGCGTACGCCGCGATCGGCGTGACGAACGTCGTGAGGAGCACGAGCCACAGGCTGATGCCGTCGATCGCGACGTGGTAGCGGATGCCGAGCGTGGGCATCCAGTCCTTGATGTACTGGAAGTGCCAGCCCGCGGTCATCGGGACGGTGAGCAGCCAGAGCGACGCGACGAACCCGATGCCGAGCACCACGTACGTGAAGCCGCGGAGCAACGAGAGCATCTGCCGCGGGATGAACAACACCGCCGCCGCGCCCACGAGGGGCAGCGCGATGAGCAGGTTGAGCAGGTGGGGCCACTCGCCCGGGACCTTCGCCGCCTGCGCCGCGCCTTCGGTCGGCCAGAGCCAGATCACGAAGAGCGTGGTGAGGGCCGTGATGAAACCCAGGCCGGCGCGCTGCTTCGTCGACGCGTCGCCCCGCGGGACGAGTGCGCCGAGGATGCCCGCGCCGATCGCAGGCCAGTACTGAAACACGAGATCGAGCGGGCTCATTGTGCGCCTCGCGGGTTGATGAGCCCGGGGATGTCCTTCGCAGGAATGCTACCGCCGCCCGCCGGCACCACCGTCCCAGGCACGAGCGGGACAGGCGCCGCAGAGGACGGGAAGCCGCGGCCAGGCCGCGTGACCGCGAACGACTGGGTCGCCTCCTGCGCGAACGCGTTGCGCACGTGCAGCTTGACGTCCTTCGTCTCCCCGGGATTGACGTTGATGCGGACCTCGCGAACCACGCCGAAGTCCTTCTGCTCCGTCCCCGTCCCCTCCCAGCGGTAGGTGTAGCCGGGGCCGGGCGCCGCCGAGATGACCACCTCGCCGGCCGAGCGGAGCTTCGAATCGTCGACCGTCGCTTCCGCGTGCGGCCGGACCAGGAAGAAGCCCACGCCCGCGAGGCCGAGGGCCATCGCAGCGCCGTAGACCTGCACGCGGCCGGTCTGGAACGTGCGGAGGACCGTCCCGAAGAACGCGACGATCGCCGCCGTGAGCTTCGCGAGGACGCCGTCGATGAGCCACTTGTCCGCGGCCGTGAAGATGTCCGCGAGCGCGTCCACCATCCCGACGACCACCGCGTCGTAGAGCTCGTCGATCCGCCACTTGTCGTAGATGAGCCTGTAGAGGCCCGGCGCCGCCTTCTTGAACGACTCCTCCGGCGCGCCGCCCTTGTTCAGGTACACGACCATCGCCGCGCCCGTGCCGCCGAGGAACGCCGCCACGCCGGGGCCCATCATCGGCCACATGAGCTTCTCGACGCCCTCGGCGCGCAGCACGACGGCGTCGTGCGCCCGCGTGAAGACCGGCGAGAGCATGTGCCCGAGCGGCTCGATGTGGATCGGCTCGGCCATCAGGAAGCCCGCGAAGACCGCGAAGACCGCGAGCACCATGAGCGGGAGCGTCATCGCGAGCGGCGACTCGTGGGGCTTCGGCCCCTCGAGCGGCGCGCCGTCGTCGTGGTGATCGTGGTGATCGTCGTGGCCATGATCGTCATGACCGTGGCCGTGCTTCGGCTCCTTCCAGCCCGCGACGATCTTCCACCCGCGGAACTCACCGTGGAACGTGAGGAAGTAGGCGCGGAACATGTAGAACGCCGTCATCGTCGCGGCGACCACGCCGACCCAGTAGATCCCCTGGCCAAGCCACGAGGGCCACGTCCAGAGCGGCTCCAAACGGCCGACCTCCGGCGCGACGATCTTCGTCGAGAACGCGCGCCACAGGATCTCGTCCTTCGACCAGAAGCCGGCGAGCGGAGGCGCGCCGGCGATCGCGAAGCACGAGAGCAGGAACGTCCACCGCGTGATGGGCATGAACTTCTTCAGGCCGCCCATGTTGCGGATGTCCTGCGACTTGTCCGTGTCGTGGATCCGCGCGTGCATCGCGTGGATCACCGAGCCGGCGCCGAGGAAGAGGCAGGCCTTGAAGAACGCGTGCGTGAAGACGTGGAAGAAGCCCGCGGCGAACGCGCCCACGCCGACGCCGATGAACATGAACCCGAGCTGGCTCACCGTGGAGTAGGCGAGCACCTTCTTCAGGTCGTGCTGGAACAGGCCGATCGACGCGGCGAAGATCGCCGTGGCGCACCCGAGCACCGCCACCGTCGCCATCGCGGCCGGCGACATCAGGAACACCGCCGACGTGCGCGCGACGAGATAGACGCCCGCCGTGACCATGGTGGCCGCGTGGATGAGCGCGGAGACCGGCGTGGGACCCGCCATCGCGTCCGGCAGCCAGACGTAGAGCGGGATCTGCGCGCTCTTGCCGGCGGCGCCGAGGAACATCGCCAGGCCCACGAGCGTCGAGGCGTAGACCTGCACGCCCTTCTCGGGCAGGAACAGGTGCACGATCGCCTTGTACGCCGCGTTCGCGCCGGGGTTCGCCGCGTCCCACTGCGACTCGATCGGGAGGTTGCCGAAGGGCCAGATCGTGACCGGATCGAGCAGGTTCCGCGCGTTCGCGTTGATCTCCGCGAAGCGCAGCGATCCCGTGTAGTAGAGCAGGATCGCCATCGCCACGAGCAGACCGAAGTCGCCGATGCGGTTGACGATGAACGCCTTCTTGCCCGCGGTCGCGTTCTTCTCGTCGCCGAACCAGAAGCCGATGAGGAGGTAGCTACAGAGACCGACGCCCTCCCAGCCGACGAAGAGCACGGCCATGTTGTCCGCCATGACGAGCGTCAACATGGCGAAACAGAAGAGGTTCAAGTACGCGAAGAACCGGTGGTAGCCCGGGTCCTTCACCATGTACTCGCTCGAGTACAGGTGGATCAGGAACCCGACGCCGGTGACCACCAGCATCATCGTCGCGCTCATCGCGTCGACGCTGAAGGCGACGTCGATGGGGACCGTTTGTCCCATCCGCCCGTTCAACGAGAACCAGCGCCAAGCGGTCCACGCGAGCGTGCCGCCGCCCTCCCCCTTCGGCAGGAGGAGGAAGGTGGCGAGCGCCGCGATGAACGAACCGCCGAGGGCCGAGAGGGCCATCAGGCGGACGCCAGCCTTGCCGAGCCGCTTGCCAAAGACGCCGTTCACGAAGGCGCCGAGGAGCGGCAGGGCGAGGACGACCGCGAGGAGCGTGAAGTTCGTTGCGGGAAACTGAGCTTTGAGGGCTTCCACGCTAGTTCCTCAGGAGATCGGCGTCGTCCGAGCGCACCGTGCTGCGGAGCCGGAAGAACGCGAGGACGATGGCCAAGCCGACCGCGGCCTCCGCCGCGGCGATGGCGATGATGAAGAAGGTGAAGATCTGCCCGGTGTGCCCCCCCACGTGCTGGCGGTTGAAGGCGACCAGCGTGAGGTTCACGGCGTTCAACATCAGCTCGATGCTCATCAAGAGCACGAGCAGGTTGCGTCGGATCAAGAAGCCCACCGCGCCCGTCATGAAGAGCGCGGCGCCCACGATCACGAAGTACTCGAGCGGGACGGTCACGACCTCGCCTCCTTGGTCTGGGCTGCGTTGGGTGCGGGCGCCTGGCTCGGCTTCGCGTCCGCCGCGGGCAGCAGCGTGGGATCCACCTGCTTGCCGCGCGCGACCGCGACCGCGCCGATGACGGCCACGAGGAGCAGCGCGCCCGAGAGCTCGAACGGCACGAGCGCCGTCGAGAAGAGCTCGTGCCCGATCGACTCGATCGTGCCGAACTGCGGCGGCACGGCCGGGAGCGCCGTCGGCGTGCCCGACTGCGTGCGCATCACGAGCACCATCGCGCCGAGCCCGCTCACGAGCAGCGCGGCGGCGCCCACGTAACGCGCCACCGCGCCCCGGGCGTCGCGCTTCGACTGCGCCGACGGGCCGAGGAGCATGATCACGAACAGGAAGAGGATCACGACCGCGCCGGCGTACACGAGGAGCTGGATCGCCGCGAGGAACTCGGCGGCCAGCATCAGGTAGAGCCCCGCGATCCCGATGATCGTCGAGAGGAGGCCCATCGCCCCGCGGATCGGGTTCTTCGCGCCCACGGTCACGACCGCGCCGAGCAGCGCGATGACCGAGCAGAGGCCGAAGAACGCGAGTTCGAGTTTGTTCACAGCGCGAGCCTCCCCGTCCCGGATTTGCCCTTCGTGCGCACGTGCTCCTCGAACTCCTTGCGGTACTTGCGCAAGAAGCCGAGCGCGGGCATCGCCGTGCCCTCGCCGAACGCGCAGATCGTGTTGCCCATGATGTTGTCCGCGATCTCGTGGAGCCGATCGAGCTCCTCCATCGTGGCTTCGCCGTGCACCATCCGATCGAGGATGCGGAAGAGCCACGCGCTGCCCTCGCGGCACGGCGTGCACTGGCCGCAGGACTCGTGGCGGTAGAACCGCATCAGGTTGTGCATCGCGAGCACGATGTCCGTGTTCTTGTTCAGCACGATCGCGCAGCACGTGCCGAGCATCGTCCCGAGCGCGCGGTACGTCTCCACGCCCATCGGCACGTCGAGCACGTTCTTGCCGTGCCAGCGGTGCAGCGGCGACTTCGCGTCCGGCGCATTCACCACCTCGTCGGGCCGCAGGATCGGGCACGACGAACCGCCGGGGATCACGCCGAGCAGCTCGCCGCCCTTCACGCCGCCGCCGAGGTCGTAGATGAGCTCGCGCAGCGTGAGCCCCACGCACGCCTCGAAGACGCCGGGCGTGTTCACGTGGCCCGAGACGCCGTAGAGCCGGCAGCCGCCGTCCTTCTGATCGTGCAGATCCGAGAGCTTGGAGAAGGCGTCGCCGCCCATCGCCAGCGCCACCGGCACCGCCGCGATCGTCTCGAGGTTGTTCACCGTCGTCGGCATGCCGAACGCGCCGGACTGGGCCGGGAACGGCGGCTTGAGCCGCGGCTCGCCGCGCTTGCCTTCGAGCGAGTTGAGGAGGCTCGTCTCCTCGCCGCAGATGTACGCGCCGGCGCCCGTGTGCACGTAGACCTCGACGGGGTAGTCGATCCCGAAGGGCTTCGCGCCGAGGTAGCCCTTGGCGCGCGCCTCCTTGATCGCGCCCCAGAGGCGCGCCTTCGACAGGTGCAGCTCGTCGCGGACGTAGATGTACGCCGCGTGCGCGCCGATGCCGAAGCAGCCGATGATGCAGCCCTCCACGACCGCGTGGGGATCGAGCTCCATGATCGTTCGGTCCTTGAACGTCCCGGGCTCGCCCTCGTCGGCGTTGATGACGAGGTAGTGCGGCTTCTCCGGCTTCGGAGGCCACGGCATGAAGCTCCACTTCACGCCCATCGGGAAGCCGGCGCCGCCGCGGCCGCGGATGTTCGCGGCCTTCATCTCCTCGACGAGGGCCTCCCGCGGCATCGAGAGCGCGCGCTTGGCCTGCTCATAGCCCCCGTCACGCTCGTACACGGGGAGCGTCCACCCCTCGGGGACGCCATACCGCTTCGTCAGATACGTCGTTTGTCGCAGCATGGGTCACTTGATGAGGCGATCGAGGATCCGATCGACCTCGGCCGTGGTGAGGTTCTCGTAGTAGTCCTTGTCGACCTGGATCATCGGCGCAGTGCCGCACGAGGCGAGGCACTCCGCCGTCCGCAAGGTCACCTTCCCGTCCTTCGTCGTCTGCCCGACGTGGATACCGAGGCGCTTCTCGCAGTGGTGGAGGATCTCGTCCGCCCCGCGGAGCGCGCAGCTCAAGGTCTGGCAGACCCAGACCTGGTGCTTGCCCACGGGCTCCTTGTTGAAGAGCGTGTAGAACGTCACCACGCCCTTCACGTGCGCGGCCGACAGGTCGAGCCGAGCCGCCACCCACTCGACGACGTCGTCGGAGATCCATCCATTCTGCTCTTGGCAGAGATGGAGGACGGGGATGCAGGCCGCCTGGCGGTTCGGGTAACGCGAGAGGATTTCTTCGACGTGCTTCTCGCGGTCGGGAGACAATGCGAACTTCGTCATGTTCGTTCGCCAGCAGGGCTAGGGGTGGATCGAGGCGGCGGCAAGCGAGCACGTATCGTCGTGCTCGACTTCGTGCCCCTTCGTCGGGCCACGAGCCAGACAGGAAGGAGAGCGAGCCGCCCGAAGGGTTTTGCCCGCGTTTCGCTCGGGCCCCTTCTGCAGGCGCGCGCACGCTAGTGAGCGACCCCCGGTTGTGTCAAGGCGCGCCGTTCGCCATGCCGAATCTTTCTGCTTTTCCCACGCGCATCGGCGCGCCCGAGCACACCCGAGCGGGGCTTTCGTTTCACGCGAGCGACGCGCCTCTCCCTCACCGCGCGGGTGCGTTTGCTCGCTCGCAACCGCGCGCGTCACACGATCGATCTCTGACGATCCCTTGCGTTGTGCTTGAGAAGTGGAGCGGACCTCCACTACGCTGCCGGCCGCCGCGCGCCCTTCGCATTGGATCGAATGACGCACGGCGCCTCGGGAGGTGGTTCGTGTTCTGTCCGAATTGTGGGACACAAAACTCGGAGACGGCGACGACGTGCACGAAGTGCGGCTTTAACCTAAGAGGTGCCGCCGCGCCGAAGTTCAAGGGGACGATGCTGATGAGCCAGCAGCCCCCGACGCCGCCCGCAGGGGCCATGCCGGCGCCGCCGCCGATGGCTCCGCTGCCGGCCGCCGCGCCGCCGCCCCCGCCGGGACTGCCGCCCGGCGGCCCGACGCTGGGCGATCAGGGCCTCGCAGGCACGGTGATCGGTGTGCCGCCCGCGGGCCTCGGCCCGACGGCAGCCCCGCCGCTGGCCGCGCCCCCGCCCCCGCCGGGATATCCCGCGGCCGGCGGATTCGAGCCGCAGGGCGGACTCGGGAGCACGATCGCGATCGATCAGCTCCCGAACTTCTCACCTCCCTCGCCGAACCCGCCCGGCGTGCCGCCGGGGCCGCCCTCGCCCGGCGCGTTCCCGCCCCCGGCAGGCCCGCCCCCCGGCGGTGGCTTCGGCGCGCCTCCGCCCGGCGGACCCATGGGCGGCTTGCCTCCGGGCGGCTACGGCGCTCCTCCGCCCCCTGCAGGCGGCTACGGCGCTCCTCCGCCCCCCGCAGGCGGTTACGGTGCTCCCCCGCCCCCCGCGGGCGGTTACGGCGCTCCTCCGCCCCCCGCGGGCGCCGGGTACAGCGCGCCTCCGCCCCCCGCGGGCGGGTACGGCGCTCCTCCGCCCGGCGGCGCCTACGGCCCGCCGCCCGGGGATCCGAGCGCGATGGGCGCTCCCGGCGGCTACGGCGCGCCTCCCGGCGGCGCGTACGGCGCGCCTCCCGCGGGCGCGATGGTAGCTCCTGGCCAGTACCCCGGCGGCGCGATGGGCGCCCCGATGGGCATGGGCGGCGGCCCCATGATGGGCGCGCCGGGCGGCGGCATGGGCGGCATGCGCGGGACGACGCGCAACCCAACGACCGCGCTCCTCGGCACGCTCTTCTGCTGCGGCATGTACCACCTCTTCGGCGGCTACGGCATGCTGAACGAGCTCAAGGCCTACACGAAGGACGAGTCGCTTCAGACGTGGCACCTCTTCGTCCCGATCCTGAACCTGCTCATGATCCTGAAGCTGCCGGAGCTCGTGGCGCGGGCGAAGCAGCAGGCCGGCTCGCGCAACCCGCAGTCGGAGAGCCTCGTGATGTACATCCTGCTCTTCCCCTACGCGCTGGCGAAGGACCTGAACCAGGTCTGGGATCCGAACGCGGGTTGATCGTGCAGGACGAACCGGGGCGACGCGCGGACGAACCCCTCGCCGCCCCGGTCCCTCTTCACGCCCCCTACCCCTCCCCCGTCCCCCGACCTTCCCCCCCACGACCCCAAGGATCCGCGCTCGGCCGCGCTGCGCGCCTCGCCGCCGTCGGCGCCGTGTTTGCCGTCGCGGTCGCCGTGCGCTTCCCGCTCTGCCCGTTCGCGCTGATCACGCGCCATCCTTGCCCCGGCTGCGGCCTCACGCGCGCGGCCCTCGCCCTCGCCACGGGCGACCTCCACGAGGCAGTCCACTTGCACCCGCTCGTGATCCCCACGGTCCCCGTGGTCGCGCTCGTCCTCCTGCAAGGAAGCTACAACTACGTGCGCCACGGCCGCTGGTACACGTTCGCGTTCCAGCAGACGCGCTTCGTCACCCTCGGATCGATCGTCCTCGCCGTCGCCATGATCGCCGTCTGGCTCGCGCGCTTCTTCGGCGCCTTCGGCGGCCCGGTCGCCGTGTAGCCGGGCTGCGTTCGTTGGTCCCCCAAGGAACTCCGCGCCTCAGATCGCCCCGCGCGGCGCCGGCCTACGCACGCCTCGACGCATGTGCGGCTCCGCCCTGGACGCGTCCTCCGACGGACGCGTCTTCGACGTGCGCGTCTCGTCCGCGCCTGCGAGCAGCCGGTTGTACGAGCGCTCGATCTCCTCGCCGAGCACGTCGAGCTCCTCGTCCGTGAGGCTGCGCTTGAGCTTCGGGAACACCACGTCCTCCTCGACGTCCGCGTGCTTCTCGAAGCGCTCGCGCAGCGCCGCGATCACCGCGGCGAACTGCGGCGCCGTACGCGACATCGCGAGCGCGACACGCGCGGCGTCGAGGATCCGTGTGTGCTCTTCGCGCGCCTCGCGCACGCTCGCGTCGTCGCCGAGCCTGCTCGCGCACGCGATGTAGACGTACGCCTCCTCGACGCGGACGTGCGCCTCGACCGCGCGGAGCGCGGCGTAAAACGCCTCGTCGCTCCCCGCGCCCACCGGCGACGCCTCCACGAGCCGCGACAGAAGCGCACAGACGTCGCGGTGCTGTTGCTCCAACAGATCGAGTGCATCCATGAGCCCTCTCCTCCAAGCCTGTCGCTACGGCGGCGCTCTCCGCCAATGCGCCCCGCGGGCGGAACCGTGAGCGAATGCCGCGCAGCGCGGGCGTCCATGGCAAGGAGCGGGCCCACGGCGGGCGCGCACGGCGTGCTCGATGCGCCGTCCGCTGCCGCGTGGCGGGGGATCTCCTACCCTGCGAGCGCCGCGGCCGCCCCGGCGGCCTTCGCGCGCGGGCGCCTCAATCCGGAGAGCGCGCGCCGCATCTCCGCTGCGCCCGAGAACCGCGCGTCCGGGTGCTTCGCCAGCGCGCGCGACAGGAGCACGTCGAGCGCGCGCGGCACGTTTCGAAGCTCCGCGCGCAGCGGCACCGGCGCCTTGCGCACCGTCGCCACCGCCACGTCGAGGTCCCCTTCCCCCCGGAAGGGCAGCTTCCCCGACACCGCGTAGTAGAGCAGCAGCGCCGTCGCGAACAGATCACTCTGCGCCGTGATCGCGCGGCCTCGTGTCACTTGCTCCGGCGACATGAACCGGATCGTCCCCACGAGCGCGCCGCGGCTGTCCGCCGTCACCCCGTCCCCCGTGTCCACGCCCGGCTCGTGGGCGAACCCGAAGTCGAGCAGGAGCACCCGCGTCTCGCCGCTGGGCTCCTCGGTGAGCAGGACGTTCTCCGGCGTGAGATCCCGGTGCACGATCCCCGCCGCGTGCACGGCTTCGAGCCCGGCCAGGATCCGGTCCGTGATCTCGAGCGCGCGCCCGATCGACAGCGGCCCGTCTTCACGCACGACGGCCCCGAGCGTCCGGCCCCGGTAAAGCTCCATCAGGTAGTACGGCCGCCCGTCGCTCATGCGCCCGTGACCGAGCACCGGCGCCACGTTCGGGTGAACGACCCGACGCGTGAAAGAGATCTCCCGCTCGAACCGGGCGTGCGCCCCCTCGTCGTGCGCGAAGCAGGCCCGCAGCGTCTTCAGCGCCACGCGCCGGCCCGTCGAGATCTCGCGGGCCGCGTACACGAGCCCCATCCCGCCTTCGGCCACGACGCCCTCGAGCACCAGGCCCGGCACGTACGGAACGCCCTGATCCCCCTTAGGGCCGGGGAACGGGGCGTCGTTCGTCGGGAAGGGCTCCCGGGACAATCCTTGGGTGGAGTTCGGAGACGTCATGATCGGGGCAGCAGGTCATTTCTGCACGCTCCCCGTCAGGAATCACCCGAAAAGTGCATCCGCACCTTGCCCGGCTCGGATCAGGACCGTCCTCAACGTTCCCCGGCGCAAGATGGACGGTAAGCGCACGTCCCAGCTACAGGTACGGGAAGCCCGTGCGCCCGCAGAGCCGGATCGCTTGCTTTTTTCCGCGGCCGTTTTTGGGGTGTTCAGGAGGGCAGGAGCGACTTCAGACGCGCGACGAACGTGAGCGCGTCGAGCGGCGTCAACCGCTCGACCTCCACGGCGCGCAGCGTTTCGAGGACAGGCGCCGCCGCATCCGTGTCGGGTTTCGCCTTCGCGAACAGGTCGAGCTGCACCGAGCCCTGGCGGGTGCGTCCTCGCATCGTCGCATGTTTACCCGAGGGCAGCGGCGCGCCGGCTTCGAGCGTCGCGAGGATCGCCTTGGCCCGCGCGAGCACCGGCTCGGGCACCCCCGCGAGCCGCGCGACCGCGACGCCGTAGCTGCGGCTCGCCGGCCCTCGCACGAGCTTGTGCAGGAAGACCACGTCGCCGCCGTGCTCGCGCGCCGAGACCGACCAGTTCGCCACGCCGGGCCCGTGCTGCGCGAGCTCCGTCAGCTCGTGGTAGTGCGTGGCGAACATCGCGCGGCAGCCGACCGCGTCGTAGAGGTGCTCGGCCACGGCCCACGCGATCGCGAGCCCGTCGTACGTGCTCGTGCCGCGCCCGATCTCGTCGAGGATCACGAGCGATCGCCGCGACGCATCACGCAGGATCGTCGCCGTCTCGCGCATCTCGACCATGAACGTGCTCTCGCCGCGCGCCACGTTGTCGCTCGCGCCGACGCGCGAGAGCACGCGATCCACGACGCCGACCCGCGCCGCCTGCGCAGGGACGAAACTCCCGGCCTGCGCGAGGATCGTGATCAGCGCGACCTGGCGCATCAGCGTCGACTTGCCCGCCATGTTCGGGCCCGTGAGCAACCAGAGCCTGTCGCCGCCGAGATCGAGCGTCGTGTCGTTCGGCACGAAGCGACCCGCCGCGGCGAGGCGCTCCACGACAGGATGCCGCCCGCCCTCGATCACGAGCGCCTCCCCCATGTCCACCGCGGGCCGCACGTAGTCCTGCCGATGCGCCACGTCCGCGAGCGCCGCCGCCACGTCCCACGACGCGAGCGTCCGCGCGAGCTTGCGGATCCGGTCCGCGTTCTCCGCCACGACCCGCACGAGCCCTTCAAAAATGTCGGTCTCCCGCGCGAGCGCGCGTGACTCGGCGTTCTCCAGTCCATCCGCCAGCTCGTCGAGCCGATCACTCGTGAACCGCTCGCCCCCGGCCACCGTCTGCTTGCGCCGGAAGTCCGGCGGCACCTTGCCGAGGTGCGTCTTCGTCACCTCGATGTACCAGCCGAACACCCGCGTGAAGCGGATGCGCAAGGACCCCGCGCCCGTCTTCTCCCGCAGCTCCGCTTCGAGCTTCGTCATCTCCTCCGCGCCGCCGCGCGCGAGCCTGCGTTGCGTGCCGAGCTCCGCGTCGTACTCCTCCCGGACGAACCCGCCCTCCCGCGCGAGCGCCGGCGGCCTGTCGACGAGCGCCGCCGCGAGCTTCGCCGCGATCTCCGGCAGCGTGTCCACCTCCGCCCCAAACAGCTCGCGCGCCTCGCCATCCATGTCAACGATCGCCCGCGTCGCCGCCACCGCAGCCGGCGCCGCGAGGAGCCCGTCCCGCAGCGCGCCGAGATCCTTCGGCGTCGCCTCGCGCAGCACCGTACGCACGCTGAGCCGCTCCAGATCACCCACCCTCGCGAGCGCCTCCCGCAAATCCCCCCGCGCCCGCGGGTTCTCCACGAACGCCTGCACCTCGTCGAGCCGCCGCCGGATCGACGCCACGTCGATCAGCGGCGAGAGCAGCCTCCGCCGCAGGAGCCGCGCCCCTGCCGGCGTCACCGTCGCGTCCACCGTCTCGAGCAACGTCCCCTTCCGCGACCCGTCCGCCCCTCGCACGAGCTCGAGGTGCACCTGCGCCGTCTCGTCGATCCGCATCGTCGCTGTCGGGTCGTACGGCGCGATCCTCCGCACGGGCAGCGGGCTGCCCGGCGTGCACTTGTGCGCGAACCGCAGCGCCCGCGCCGCCGCCCGCCGCGCCGAGAGCGACAGCGTCGACGCTGCCTCCGCCGCGATCGGCTCCGCCACCGCTCCGTCGATCGTGGCCGCCACGTCTCCGTCGTCGAGCGGCTCGTCGTCCCGCAGCACCGCTCGGGGCGCCGCGAGCCCGGCGCCCTTCTTCACGTCCGGGTCGAGCCCCCCACCCACGAGCACCTCCCGCGGATCACAACGCGCGAGCTCCGCGAGCAGGGACGCGAGATCGGGAATCATCCCGGCCGACAGCTCCCCGGTCGAAAGATCGAGCAGCGCAATCCCTCGTTCCGCATTGCCGGACTCGTTGTCCACGGCCACGAGGTAGTGGTTTGCCCGCGCGTCGAGCTGCTCCGTGTCCGTCACGAGCCCCGGCGTGATCACCCGCACCACCTGCCGCGGCACGATCCCCTTCACCGTCGAGGGATCGGCCATCTGCTCGCAGATGGCCACCTTGTGCCCGAAGGCGAGCAGGCGGGTGACGTATCCGGCAGCCGCGTGGTGGGGCACACCGGCCATCGGTTCTTCGTCGGGATTCCCTTTGTTCCGGCTCGTGAGGGTGATGTCGAGGAGGCGCGCCGCAATGACCGCGTCCTCCCGGAACATCTCGTAGAAATCCCCCATCCTGAAAAACAGGATTGCATCGGGATGGGCAGCCTTGGCCTCCTCGTACTGCCGCATCACGGGGGTGAGCTTTTTGCCGTTGCTCCGAGCTTGCACGGCCCCCCCTTACCATGATTCGCCCGGCGGGTCCGCTTCGTTTGTCCAGGGCGCCTCGGAAAAACGACGCACCTCGACAGACGTTCAGGGTCCGGGGACGAACCTTGGCTTCAATAATACTGGCGCGTGATGTCGAGGCGGCTGGCCGAGAGGAGGATGAGGCCTTCGAGCGAGCCGTCCGTGATGGCGAGCTCGCCGGTGGAGGGGACGAACGAGATGGCCTGGGGCTGGATCTCGGTCGTGGCCGAGGCGAGGTTCAGAATGAGCGGGCGGAACGAGCCCTGCGTCGCGAACTGGAAGAACGTATCGCGCGGCGGAGCGTTGATCGCCGCGGCGCGCGCGTCGTCGGCCGTCGTGCTCTTGTCGTCCGGGACCGCGTCGAATTCGTTGTCGGGCGCCGGATCGTTGATGGCCATGCGGAAGAACGGATTGATGAACGCGAGGGGATCCCCGTCCTTCAAAACCACGCCGTGGGGCGCGGCGCGCACGCGGCCGTTTTGCCGCGCGAGCGTCGGATCACACGAATTGCGGCAAGCCCCGAGCGGCGTCGTGCCGGCGCCCTCCGGCGCGGAGATCACGTGGTGCATGAAGCCCGAGGCGTTGCCCGTCACGGCCCATTGCCCGCCCACGCGGACATTGAACCCGACGAGCGTCGGGAAGCAGCATTCGATGACCTCCGGCGCGGCGCCGCCGCGTGACGCGCCGAGCTCCAGCCGATCCTGATACGCCTCCACGATCGTGATGTCGCGCGCCTGCCGCGGCAGCTCCGCCGGCCCAAACGTCGCTTTGCATTGCTGGAACGTGCAGACCCCTTGTGTCTCCGGGCTCTTCCAGTGAACGTCGTCCTCCGCGGGGATGTTCGACCCGATCTGCACGTAATCGGCGAGGGACTTCGCATTCGCCGCGGCGTTCGCGTCGCCCTCGCTCGCGAGGATCTCCTCCCAGGCGCGCTGCCCGAGCACGCCCGAATCGCAGAAGCGGCTCGCCGCGTCGGAGAGCGACGCCACGGGCCCGCCCGTGAGATCGAGCCGGGCCGCTTTCCCGGCGAACCCCGGCAAAGCCCCCTCGTAGGTGATCGTGAACGTCTGGCTCGTCGACTGGGCGCGCGGATCCTCCAGATTCATCGCGACCGTGTGCTCGAGATCCCCGGAGTTCGTCGTGAGCCCCGTCTTTTGATCGATCACCCGCAGCGTCCCGCCCACGGCGAGCGTGAAATGCACGGCCGGGATCGCCTCGCTCGCGTCCTTGGGCGCGGGCACCGTCGCGCGGAGCAGCGGCGCGTCGAGATCAAACGTCGATTGGAGCGTCCCCTGGTTGTTGTAAAGCAAGGGGAACCCCGAAAGGCCGGGCTGGTTCTGGCCCGTCCGCTCCGACGTCCGCATGTAGTTCGCGCTGCGCGGCGTATGCGGCACGACGACGTTGCACGAGACCTCGCCCGAACTCGCGAGCGCCTCCTCGTCGGCGAGCCCCGCCGGCGCGCCGGGAGGCGGGCAGCCGTAGAGATACGTGTACCGCGTCGGCGCGCGGCAAAACGCGTCGTAATCGTCGATGTCCACGATCGCGATCTGCCCCGTCCCGAGCACCACGTACGCGAACGCCCCGCGCATGCGCGTCGGCCCCGCGCCGGTCTCGTAGGTCCCGCTCGTCCGGTAGAGCGTCTCGGGATCACACGACGTCGCGGTCGACGTGCAGACCGTGAGATCCGGATCCGGATTGCAACGCACGCCCTCCGGCGCCACGCCCGTGCTCGGGATGGGCAGCGGGTTGTCGCGCTCGATGATCACGAGATCCTGCACGGGCACGCCGAACTCCACGCGATCGGGCGCCTGCCCGGGCGTCCACTCGGGGTGCGGCCGCGTGATCGGCCTGCGCGACGTCGCGTCCTCGGCGATGTCGAAGACCATCACGCTGCCGTCGAGATCGTCGACCGCGTAGAGGAACCGATCGAGGGATCCCGCGAGCGTCGGCGACGCCGCGAGCTGGCTCGTCGTCACGACCCGCGAAGGCTCGCGCAGCGACGTCGGCAGAAGCGGATCACGCTCGATCGGCTCGCACGGCGTCTTCATGTCGAGCACGTGCACGACCGGCGCGTCGAGGTCGCCGACGAAGAGCCGCTTCTCCGAGAGCGTGATCCCCGCGGGGCGCGCATCGTACGCCTGCGCCGGCGCGGGCGGGGTCACCGGGGGCGCGATGCAAGCGGCGCCCGTCGGCGGGGGCGCGGGCGGGCTCTGCACGGGCAGATCCACCGTGAGCGGCACCCAGCGATCGATGGGGCACGCCTTCCACGAGCCCGGCGCGTGCACGTACACGGGCTCCCCCGTCGCGGGATCCTTCTTCGGCGTACCGTCGGCCTCGCGCTCCACGTCGAAGAGCGTCTGCGCATCGATCACCGCGAGCGCGCCGTGATCGGGGATCGTCACGACGAGCTTCGGCCGCCCGAGGCCCTCCTGCGTGAGGTCGACGAGGTAACCGCCGGCCCCATCGGGCTCGGGATCCCGCGGCTTCGTGAACGTCGCGTCATCGCAGCGCGCGCGCACCTCGTCCGCGTCGTTCTTCGGATCGTAGACGACGAGCATCTCCCCGGGCGCGCCGGGCAACGCGCAGGCAGGCCAGCTCGACAGCGACTTCGGCGCGCAGGTATCGCAGACGCGGATGTCCTTCGCCGCGAGAGCAAAAATCCCCTCGCGGCCGGGCTCGGCCACGCCGACGAACGCCGCCATGCTGCCGTTCGTGCTCGCGATGTCGACGGGCTGCGCGCCGATCGGCAGGAAGTTCGCGCCCGGCACGCGCGGATTCGAATCGAGCACGGCGTCGACCTTCGTGCTCATGTCGACCACGGCCACCTCGCCGCGCGTCGTCTGCGTCACGAGCGCGTAGAGGTGCGGCTGCGTCGTCGCCCCGTTCGCCACGGCGTACGACTCCGGCGTCTCGAACCGCGTGCCGCTGCACCGTTCAAACGGCAGCGCCGGCGTCGTCCCAACGCCCGGCGCGCCAAGGCAAAGGAACGACACGCGCCCCGAGCGCTCGAGGGCGCGCACCGCCGTCGGCACCGTCTGCGTCTGGCATCCGCCGCTGGAGACGAGCGCCAAGGGCAAGCCGAGCGCGGCGAGCGCAAGGCCGCCGAGGGGGGAATGGGAAAAACGCCGCTTCATTGTGACTCCTTGGGCGGCACCGGTTGGCCGAGCGTCATGTACAAGGCCCCGAACGTGGCTTGGTTCCGCATGTCGAGGTCCACGACGCCGACGTACGAGTCCGTGAACTGGGCGACGTACATCGTCGAGTACCAGATCGGCTTGCCCTCCGCGTCGAGCACCAGGTTCCCCGCCTCGTCCCGCACCCGCTCCGTGTCGAACGCGAGCGCGTGCGGGCCACGGCCCGTCTTGATGACGTTGTCCACGCGCCGCGAGGCCGGGTCATACGAGAAGACGATCCCCGAATCGTACGTGACCGCAAAGACACGCCACGCCGGCAAGCCATCCTTGCCGATGATCCGCCCCATCTTCACGCGCGACGCGCCGAACGCGAGCGGCACCGAGTCGTGGAACGTGACCTCCTCGAACGCGCCCGTCACCTCCGGCCCGTTCGGCCCTTCGCGCTCCGTGAACCGCGTCTCGACCTGCCCGATCACGAGCGCCGCCGGAGCACGGTTCGCCATGTAGATCCCAAGCGGATTGTCCTCGGCGCAAGCCCGCAGGCAGCCGTTTCGCACAGCACCCGTCGGGCACATCTCCTCGCACGCCCGCCGCTTCGACCCATCCACCGCGATGCCACGCGAGTCCGTCGAGCTCGCCGTCGTCCCGATCCGCACCGACGCGTTCCGCGTGACGAACGGCCGCGCCGGGCTCGACCCGCCATCATCGTTGTACCGCAGCACGTCGAACACCGCCGTCGATCGAAAGCTCACCCCGAACGCAGGCGTGTAGTCGACCGTCTCCCGGTTCTCCTCGATGAACCGCGGGATCGGGAAGCTCGCCACGTCCGTCGGCCCCGGCGGCAAGTTCGTGAGGTAGTGCTCGAGCACAGGCTCGCTCTCCCACCGGTTCACGACGAGGCTCGCCGTCTGCTCGGTCTGGTGCACGACCACGATCGACTCGCTGCGATCGTCCACCGCGATCCCAAAAGGCTCGACGGGCAGCGTGAGCCCACGCTGGCTGTCCGAAGGATCCCGGCCGACGAGGAAGTCCCGCGCGCAACGCCCGCCCGCCGTCGTCACGCCGCAATCGAGGCAGATCGTGGCCCCACAAGGCGACGAAGCAGGCAGCGGGGCGCCGTCGCAGTTGATCTCGCGATCGTCGGTGATGTTGAAGTACGTCACGGAGGGATCGCCGCGCACCGGCACGAACAGGCGCGCCCCGCGGCCGTCCGCGCAAGGGTTCGGCTTGACCGCGATCACCGCATCCGAAGCAAAGGCGCCGATCGTCACGGCCTTGCCGCCCTGCTGGTACGGAGCCAGCACGACGGGCGCACAAGGCCCCGGGTAGAGCGTGGTGTTGTCGTTCCGCCCAACGCCCAGCGTGCCACAAGCCGCGCGCATCGCCTCGTCGCCCCCGGCAGAGCTCGCAGCCGCATCGACGATCGCCTGCCGCAACTTGCCCGTGTCAGCCCGAAGCTTGACGAGGTCGAGCGCGAAGACCGTGCCGCCGTTGTATTGCAGGTCGACATCGGAGTTCGCCACGTAGAGCGCCGTCCCCCCCGGCGAAACCACGAGGCCCGTCGGGTAGTAGAACGCATCGAGAGGCGGCGGCAGGCCATCCGCGAGCGCGAAGCAGCCAGAGGCGCCGACGAGGCCCGAGGCAACGAGGACCAGCGCAGCAGAGGCGAAGCGCACCCGGCGTGGCAAGGAGCCCGCAGCACTCGGGCGACGAAAGACAGGTTCGGGCGACATGGCGCGGCGCAGCCTAGTTTGCCGCCCCCTGCAGAGCAAGGCGCCGGGCCTCTGCCTCGCACGTATCCCGCCCCGGACGCGCCCCCCCACCGGGCTTTGCGTCTCCACCGCCGTGGTCTATCGTTCCGGCCATGGCCGCGCCGCCGACGAACCGCGAGATTGTCCTCTTCGTGTGCGACAGCCTCATGCAAGGCGAAGAGCTCCACACCCGCCTCGCCACCGCACGCCCCCTCGGCCCCGCCACCACCCCCCCCACCTACGACCTCGTCGATCTCGGCCCCACAGGCGCCCTCGTCCCCGGCGGCATGGTCGCCGTCACAGGCGAGCTCTACGCCCTCGACCCCCAAGCCCTCGCCGCCCTCGACGTGTTCCGCGGCCACCCCGTCCTAAACCAGCGTCTCCCCATCCGCCTCGAAGGCGGCCGCGAAGCCCAAGCCTACACCCTCGCCCCCGAGCAATCCGCAGGCCGCCGCCGCATCCTCACCGGCGACTGGCGCAAACGCCGAGGCGCCACAACCCTCGGCGGAGGCCGAGGCACAGGCCCCGTCATCCGCTGGGCCGGCCGTCGGTCGTAGGGGAGCGTCGCGCCGGGGTTTTCACCCCGGGCCCCGACCAGGGGTTGTCCACCCCTGGACCCGGACCAGGCACGGCCTGGACCGAAGGTGCATCAACCGCGATGCGGTTGATGCATCGATCAGGGAGTCGAGCCAGGTCGTTGGCGTTCGCCTTTGCGTGTGCCGTTTCGTGCGTAGTGTTCGAGCAGCGAGTTCACCTCGGAGCCGAGCAGGATCACGATGCCCACGACGTAGAGCCACAAGAGGAGCACGATCACCGCGCCGAGGCTCCCGTACGTCGCCTCGTATTTCCCGAAGTTCGCCACATAAAAGCGAAACCCGAGGGCAGCCAGGATGACCACCCCGACCCCGAACACGGCGCCCGGCGAGAGGAACCGGAACCGCTGCTCCACATTCGGCCCGAAGGAATACACGACCGCAAACGCCGTCAGCAAAAAGCCCAGGATCACCATCCAACGAAACGCGGAGAAGAGCCTCAAGAGCGCGCCGCTCCAGCCAATGATCTCCGCCACCTCGCGCTGCAAGATCCCGCCAAACACGATCAGCCCGAACGCCGTCACGACAAGCGCCCCAAAGAGCAAGACGAGCAGCAAAGACATCCCCCGCGTCTTCCAGAAAGGCCGCGTCTCACGCACGTCGTACGTCACGTTGAGCTGCTGAATCACCGCATTGAGCCCGTTCGACGCAGCCCACAACGCACCGAGCAGGCCCACCGAGAGCAGCCCGCCCCGCCGCTCCGAAAGCACCCGATCAATCGTCGTCGTGAAGAGCTCCGCCGCCTGCGTCGGCATCAGCTCCCCCAAAAGATCCATGATCGCCGGCTCCAGATCCGGAATCGGCAGGTACGGCAGCAAGCTCAGGAGGAAAATGGCGGCGGGAAAGATCGATAGCATCAGAAAATACGCGAGCGCCGCCGCGCCCGTCGAGACCTGGTCCTCGCGAAACTCCTTATAAAGGTCCTTGACGAAGCGCCGAACCCCGACGCCCGGCCGGATCAGCCGGCCGAAGGGCACGAGCGTCCTACGCTCGTCTCCACGGTCGGCACGGGAAAGCCTGCGCCAGCGTGCATGCGCGCGCCGCGACCGGCTTTGCACACCGAGCGGGAGATGGAGCCGCATGACCCCTCCCCAGGGCAAGCCGGATGCCGGACGGTTCCCAGCCCGACGGGCCTCCTGTACCCTTCGTGCCGTGAGCGCTCGATTCTCCCCACGGCTCGCCTGCCCCGTCCTCCTCGCAGCCGCCTGCGCATCCCATCCCCCGGACCCCAGCAGCCGCCCCCCCACGCCCCCCGTGACGCCCGCGGCCAGCTCCACGAAACCGACGCCCACCCCAACAGCCGCGCCGGCCCCCGAGACGCCGCCCGCAAGCACGATCACCGGCGACATCGAGGTCCGACTGCGCATCCCTGCATGGGATGCCTTGATCGCCAAGGACACCACGATCGTCATCGAGCCCGATTTCGTCACGCTCGCCGGGTACGACACAAAAACCGGGGCGCTCCGCTTTCGCAAAAAACTCCTGCCCGAAGCCGCGCGCGGCCGGCACACGCTTGGCCTGCGGGGCGACAAGGTCGTCTACTGGGCCGCCGATCAGCTCCTCACGCTCGATCCGACGACCGGCGCCCACGACGCGCCCGCGCGCGTCCCGCCGAACGGCACCTGCTCGCTCGTCACGCGTGGCGCCGCGTGCGCGTTCGCCTGCGAATGCACGCTCCAGGTCGTCGACTGCAAGACCCTCGCGCCCCTCGAAAAAGCCTCCTTCGAAAAGACCCACATCGAGGAGTGGGATCCCGACGGCACGCCGAGCTCCGGTTGTTATGGCCGAGGCACCACGCTCGTCGGAGGCCATGGCCAAACGACCGTGGTCCTCGTCGAGGACAAAACCAAACCCACCGTCGGCCGCCTCTCGCACCCGCTCGTCTTGCTCGGGCTCGACGCAAAGACCGGCGCCGTCCGTTATCGCACGCCAAACCCGCCCGGCGAGCCCCCCCGCGACGACCCGACCTTTTCCCCGGACGGCAAGCTCTTCTGGCTCGTCAGCTCGGCCGAAGAAGTCACGGTCTTCGACACGGAGACCGGCGCCCGGCGCTGGGCCTCGCCGCCCGAGGCAAACATCGATCGTGTCCAGAAGAGCTTCCTCGCCTGGATCAACAACCCGCCCGGGCTCTTCCGGTTCGCAGAGGACGCGGCGTTCCTCCACGACATCCGGACCGGCAAACCCGTTTGGCGCGCCAAGGTCCCCGCGGGAGCGTTCGCCGTCCCGCGCGGCACCCACCTCCCCTTTTATACGGTCGAAACGAACGGCGATCCGCCGCTCGACCTCCTCCTCCTCGACCCCGCGAACGGCGCCGTCACCACGACCGTCCACATCCCCGCGGGCACGACGGTCCACGACGACCCGAGCGGCGGCTTTTACCTCGAAAACAAAGACCTCGTGGCCTACGACGTCGCCGGCAAGGAGCGGGCGCGCGCCGTCGCTCCCCTGCCGAACCTACACGCGTTCTCCGATTTCGTGACGGTCAGCGGCGGCGACCAGTTCGCCGTGCTCGATCGCGACAAGCTCGCGCCCGTCCTCACGGCCACCGGAAGCCTCGCCGCGATGCCCGGCAGCACGCTCGCGGGCGGCGTGCTCCTCTACCGCTGGGTCAAGAAAGGCGCCGAGGTCGGCGAGGTGATGCTCGTGGCGCGAAGAGCCGCGGCGCCCTGAGAACGCGCGCTTGTCGACCCGCCAGGGCACACGCCGCGCTCCCCGCGTGTCCTGGCTCCCTCACCAGGCGCCGATCCCGGCTCCCCCCGCGCCCTTGTCCGTCCACAAGGACGCGATCCGCGCTCCTGATGTGTGTTGGCATCCTCTCCAGGACACAAACCGGGCTCCCTGCGCGGGCTTGTGAGCTGACAAGGACGGGATCGGACCCCCCTCCGCGCGCTCGTCGGTGGACCAGCGCAGGATTCCGACGCCCTTTGCGTCCTTGTCGACCCATGAGGACACGATCGACGCTCGGTTCGTGTCCTCGTCGAGGCGCAACCCCGCAGGTCGGTCAGGTCTTCGCAGCCGCGTCCGGCTCCGCCGCCCCCGCCGGCTCCTCCGCGGCATCATTCTCGCGCCCCTTCCTGAAATCGAAATAAATGAACCGGGCGAGACCACGCCCGCCGCGCCCGAGCGCATTCTCCACGGCCTTTCGCTCCTCCCACAACGTATCGATGACGAGCTTGCGCGCGCCGAGCTCCGTCTGGAAAAGCGCATTCACGTGCTTGTCCCCCTCCCGCACCGACGACGCGACCGGGCCGACGATGGGCAGGACCTTGTCGAGCAGCGCGAGCACGTCCGCCTTCACCGACAACGTGGAGTCGTGGACCGCTTTCCGCAGGTCGATCGCGAGATCCTCGTCTTCCTTCACCGTCGGCGAGGTGTATTCCTCCGTGCCGTGCGGGAAGATGGCCCGGTATTCGGGATTGGAGGTGCTCCGATCCGGGAGCGAGGTGCGAATCGTCTCCGACGAAACCGCGATGACCGCGTCGAAGCCACGGTCGACCCCACGTCCCCTGCCGATCTCGACGCGCTGGTCGACATATTCGAACACAACCCGCGCGACGTAGGCCCCCACGAGCTGCTTGACCGCCGCCACGACCTTGTTCCCCGATTCCTCGAGCGCCGCGCGACGCTTCGCATCCGGAACGAGGTTTTCCATCGCCGCCACGCCGAGCGTCCGTCCCCCGACATCCGCCGCGTACCAGGCCGTCTTCAGCGTGTCGGATCCTACCGTAGGCAACATTCTCGCGTCCCTCCAGAATGATCGAAGCGTGTCGGGGGACACCCTACAGAGGCAACTTGTAACCTGTCAAGGCATCCCTCCGCGCCAAGGGCGGCACCTTGACGCCGCGCGCCCCCCTCGATATTCGTTGCACCCCGAACGAGGAGCACGCGATGGGCCGTTACATCAGCGGAACGGATGGCTTTTCCTACAAGTACGCCACGGGCGAGCAGGACAACAACCTGACGGATCTCGCGGCGGCCGCGGGGGTCGGCAGCTCCTACGTAAAGCCCGAGTTCTGGGCGTGGATGCCCGAGACCGAGGAGAACCGCGCCATCGACTGCATCGCGCTCGCCAAGGCCGTCGTCGCGGAGACCGGGGCGGCAGGCGAAGTCACGGCCGTCTCGCGGTATCCGGACGCTGGCATCTTCCTCGACGAGGGCTACGGCGGCTACGTGCTCGAGTTCGTGCAGTACGCGATGGCCGAGCAGATCCTCGAGGTCGCGCGCCGCGTGGATCGGGCCCTGCCGCACCCGGCGCGCTTGATGCCCCTCGTCGGCGTCGCGCGTTTCGTCATGAGCCGCGAGGACGCGCCGCGCATGCTCGCGTACGTGAACGAATTCTTGCCGGAGAACCTCTGCGTCTCGGAGGTATCGATCCTCGCGGGCCGCAAAAAGGGACTCGACGCCGCATTCGGAAAGCAGCTCGGCGCGTTACGCGGCAAGGACGATTTTCTCCCTTTCATGGGCTTCCAGATCCTTTGCCATGCGATCTGGAAGGACCTGCCGCGCGTCGAGGTCTGGGAGAGGGACCCCGCGATCACGGCCGCGGGATTCTGGGAGAACGCGCCCGAGTGGGGACCTTCGTGGCTCGTCGGCCGCGGCAAGAAGACCGCCGAGCAGCACTGGGTATCGGGGATGGTGCGCCTCTTCCAGGGCGACGCGACCGGCGCGCGGACGGAATTCGTGGCGGCGCGGGAGCACGGCGAGACGCGCGCGACGCGCTGGGTCGAAATGGTCGACCGCCCGCTTTGAGGATCCTTGCGAAAAACCTCTTGTGGGCGGGGCGCGTGAGGTGTAGCGAACGAGGTGGGGCATTCGTTCGCCCTGAGGGGTCACGCATGAAGATTCGTACCAAGATCCTGTGGTTCGTCGGGGCGCTCATGCTTGCCGGGGCTCCGGCGTGTGACGAGGGGCCGAAGGGGCCGGCCCAGGAGCACCTGAAGAAGGGGGACGAGCTGCTCGCCGCCAGTGATTACACGAAGGCGGCCGAGGAGTACGGCAAGTCGCTCGCGGCCGATCCCAAGCAGGAGAAGGTTTGGGAGAAAAAGGCCTTCAGCCACAAGGAAGCCGGCGACATGGCCGCGGCCGAGGCGGCGATCCTGAAGACGCTCGACTTCAAGCCCGACGCGGCGAAGAAGGCCGAGGTCTACGCGAACCTCGCCGGCATCTACATGTCCAAGAACGAGACGGACAGCGCCGAGAAGAACTTCGTCGAGGCCATCAAGCTGAACCCGAACGACCTCGGGTCCCTCAAGTGGATGGGCGAGCTCGCCGCGCGCAAGGGCGGCGCCCGCGACATGAAAGCCCCGCCCGTCGAGGAGCACCTGAAGAAGGCGGCGGAGTGGTACGACAAGGCGATCGCGGCCGACCCCGCCGACTCCGGCACGTACGTGAACAAGCGGATCGTGATCGGCAAGCTGATGGAGCACGAGCGGCTGCAAAAAGAGGCCGCGACGAAGGAAGGCGAGGAGGCGGTCGCGGCCAAGGACAAGGCCAAAGAGGATGCCGCCAAGGCCAACGCCGACAAGCACCAGGCGCAGATGGACGAGTACAAGAAGCAACTCGACGAGCTCGGCAAGAAGATCGGCGAGCTGATGAAGGCCGCGAAGAAATGAGCCCCGCCCCGTGAGCCCCCGCGCCGCCCTCCCCCTCGCCACCCTCGCGTGGCTGCTCGCCTGCACGCCCGCCGCAGATACCGAAGACCCCACGGCGAGCCACGCCGCATCGAGCGGAAGCGAAAGCGGAAGCGGAAGCGGAAACGGCAGCGGAGGCGGCGGCGGAAGCGGAAGCGGCGGCGGGGGCGGCAGCGGCGGCGGCAGCGGGGGCAACAGCAGCAGCGGCAGTGGCGGCGGGGGTCCGATCGTCCCGCTGCCGACGACCCCCTTCACGCTCGGCGGACAGAATGGCTGGGAGCACGACGAGGCCCAGCCTTCGGGCTATTTTCACACCTACGACGCGCTGACAATCGGCCCCGCGGGGTTCGCCCCGCGCAAGGTGCACGTCTACCTGCCCCGCGCGTACGCCGAGACCGACGCGCGGTATCCCGTCGTGTACATGAACGACGGACACACGACGTTCTGGCCCGGCGGGCCCGGGAACATCACGTGGGACGTCGATCAGCGCCTCTCCGAGCTCTACGCCGAAAAGGCGATCCCCCCGGTGATCGTCGTCGCCCTCCACCCGATCGAGCGGGAGCGCGAGTACAGCCACGTCGACATGGGCGACGGCAAGCCCTGCTGCGATCTGCCCGAATACACGGCGTACGTCGCGGACGACGTGAAGAGCTTCATCGACACGTATTACCGCACGAAGCCCGAGCCGGCGAACACGGCCATCCTCGGCTCCTCGCGGGGCGGGCTCGCGTCGTTTTACATGGCGAACCGTCGCCCGGATCGGTTCGGCAAGGCCGGCTGCCTCTCGCCCTCGTTCTGGGCGGGGCTCGACCCGGTCTTCGGCGGAAACTTCCCGGGCGGCCCGCTCGAAAGCTCGGTGCTCGTGACGACCCTCGCGAACACGCTCGGCGCCCCGGCGATCCGGCCGCGGCTCTGGATCGACTGGGGCCTCATCCGCACGGGCGGCTTCCACAACGAGGCGATCGAGGCGGCCGCCACCAAGCGCGGGGTCGAAATGGTGGCGCTCCTGAAACAGTCGTATGGGTACGTCGAGGGCAAGGAGCTCTTCTGGTACGAGGATCCGATCGGCGCCCACGACGAGATCTCCTGGAACCGCCGTTTCCCCGACGTCATGAAGGCGCTCTTCGGCGCACCCTGACGGTCGCCCCGCGTCTGCCGCGCGCATCCCCCGCCAAACGAGCCCTCGCTCTCGGGATCAACCGAAGAACACGCGGACGAGCAGGACGGAACCGTACGCACGTCCTCAGCGCCGCGCGTGTTCACGCGCCGAGACGTGGCGATTGCTCTGACATTCGGCGTTGATAGTTTGTAAATTGGGTTTTATGTCATCCGAGCTCGACCGAGCTCCTCCTGCGGACCTGCGTGGTCCTCCGGAGGCCGTGTTGGATGGTGCTTCGATTTCTCGCTCGGCCGCTCGCCTCGCCGTGGTTCTCGGCGTCGCGGTCGTGATCGTGTCCATCGGCGCGCTCGCCGGCTGGGCGCTCGACGACCCCAGGCTCCGCACCTGGCTGCCCCGTCATCAACCGATGATGCCCGTCACCGCCGTGGCGCTCATCCTCCAGGCGCTCGCCGTGCTCTCCGTGAGCGCGGCCCGGCAAAGGAAAAACGCTTCCAGCTCCTTGCCGGCCAGCGCGCTCGCGGCCGCCTCGTTCGTCATCACGCTCTCGACGCTCGTCGAATATGCGACCGGCAAGGTCTTCTTCGACCGCCTCCTTTTCGAAAGCGCAGCGCACGCCATGCCCGCCCCCTTCCCGGGCCGGATGTCGCTATACACGGCCGTCGTCGCGAACTTCACGGCGCTCGCGTGCCTCTCGGTGTCCAGGGGCTCGCGGCGCGCGCGGGCCCTCACGACCCCGTGCGCGGCGATCGGGGGATTGCTCGCGCTCCTTTCGCTCCTGGGGCAGGTGCACGGCGCCCGGGTCCTCCTCGGCGTCACCCGCATGAGCGGCATGGCCATTCCCAGCGCCGTCGCGACGCTGCTCATCGGCATCTCGTGCCTCGCGCTCACGCCCGAGCGGGGCATTCTGGCGGCCCTCTTGCGCGGCGGATCGAGCGGCGTCCTGCTCCGCAGGCTCCTCCTCGTGGCCACGGTCCTGCCGCTCGGGCTGGCCGTCCTCCTGCGCCTCGGCAATTACGCGGAGCTCTACAGCCTCACGTTTTCCTTTTCCGTCTTCGTGCTCCTCACGCTCGTCGCCTTCCACGTCCTCGCCTACCTCGCGGCCGGGGTCGTGGCGCGTATCGAGGAAGATCGCGTGGAGCGCGCCGTGCTCGTGGCGGCGCGGGCGCAGGTGACCGCCGAGCGCGACCGGGCCCGGGCGTTCGCCGAGGCCCTCCGGCAGCACCAGGCGCAGCTCCAGGCCATCGCGGATCATGCGCCCGCTGCCATCTACATCAAGGACGCGGAGGGCCGATTGGTCCTCGTCAATCGAACCGTCGAGCTCGCCTATGGAAAACCCCGGGAGGAGCTGCTCGGCGCCTTCGAGCGCGACGTGCTCCCGCGAGAGACGGTCGCCGTCTTCCACGCCCACGACGCGATCGTGCGCGAGCACGGGCTGCCCGTGGAGGTCGAGGAGAGCCTGGTCCTGCCCGACGGCCTCCACACGTACCTCTCCATCAAATTCCCTCTCCCGAGCCCCGACGGCGCCCCCGCCATGGTCGCGGGCATCTCCACGGACATCACCGAAAAGAAGCGATTCGAGGAGCGCCGGGAGTTCTTGCTCGCGCTCCAGTCCGAGCTCTTGCATTACGAGGATCCGGCGACGCTCGCGCGGCTCGCGGTCACGCGCCTCGGCGAGCGGATCGGCGCGCGCGGCGCGGGGCTCGTGCTGGTGGATCACGCGGCGCAAGAGGTCGTGCACGTCCGCGAATACGAATATGGGAGAAAGCCCCTCGACGCGGATCGGTTTCCCCTCGACGTCTGGGGCGGGACCCTCGCCGAGATACACGAGGGTCACGTCATCGTCATCCACGACACGCGCACCGACCCGCGGATGAGCGCCGATCACGAGCGCATTCGTGGCTGGTACGGCGTCGCTGCCATCCTGATGGTGCCGCTCTTCCGGAATGGAGCGTGGGTCGCGTATCTCTCCGCCTACACGGCCACGCCGCGTCGATGGTCGGACGACGAGGTCAAGCTCTTCCAGGCGGTCGCGAACATGACCTGGCCGCTCTACGAAAATGCGCGCCTCGTCGCCCTGTTGCGGGACGCGGTGCAGGCGCGCGACGATTTCCTCTCGATCGCCTCCCACGAGCTCAAGACGCCCCTCACCCCGCTGCTCCTGCGGCTCGAATCCCTCGAGCGCGCGACCGCGGCGCAGCCCGACGCGCCGTATGTGCGCACGGTCAAGAGCGTGCTCGACGTGGCCAAGCGGCAAATGAGGCGCCTCACGGATCTGACGACGGACCTGCTCGACGCGACGCGCATCCAGGCGGGAAAGCTCTCCGTGGAGCGGGAGGAGGTGGATCTCGTCGAGGTCGTACGCGACGTATGCCAGCGCTTCGCGCCCGACGCCGCGCGGGTGCACGCGCCGCTCCTCGTCGACGCCGCGGCCCCGGTGGTCGGCCTCTGGGACAGGCTCCGCATCGAGCAGGTCGTGGACAACCTCCTCTCGAATGCGCTGAAATACGGTCCGGGAAAGCCGATTCGTATGGAGGTCTGCGTCGCCGCCGAATCCGCCGTCTTCACGGTGCGGGACCAGGGCATCGGCATCCGCGCCGAGGATCACGAGCGTATCTTCGGGCGCTTCGAGCGGGCCGTCTCGGAGCGCAGTTATGGCGGCCTCGGGCTCGGGCTCCACATCGTCCGCGCGATCGTACAGGCGTTTGGTGGGACGATCTGCGTCCACAGCGCGCCGGGGGAGGGCGCCGCGTTCACGGTGACGTTGCCACTTGGGCGATAGGCGGATCGAGCAGCCGACAGGGAATCACGCGCCCTTCGGCCGAAGGAATGTGGTGATCTCGGACGTCACGAACGCGGGGCGCTCGTGGTGAATCCAGTGCGTCGCGCCGGGAAAATGCACGATACGCACGTCCGGCGCGAGATCGGCCCCCGGATCGGCGAGCTCGCGGCCGAGGTGGCGGTCCTCGTCGCCCCAGAGCACGAGCACCGGCGCGTCGACACGGCGCGCGGGGACCTGGCTCTTCCGTCGAAGGGCGGCGCGATAATAGTTGACCATGGCCGTGAGCGCGCCGGGCGCGGCGAACGCCTCGCGATAGAGCTCGAGCTCCTCGGCGTCGAGCGCGTTCGGCCCGCGCACCTCCTCGCGGAGCGCCTTCATCAGCGGGGCGTGGTTGTCCCGGCTCATGAAGTACTCGGGGACATCGGGGAGCTGAAACAGGAACATGTACCAGCTCCGCGCGAGCTGCCGCGGCGAGCGCCACCCGTCGCGCAGCATCCGCACGGGGTGCGGGCCATTGATCACGACGAGCCGCTCCAGAAGCTCCGGATGGGCCATGGCGAAGCACCACGCGACGGCGGCGCCCCAATCGTGCCCCACGACCGAGGCCCGCGGCGCGCCGAGCGCCCGCACGAGCCCCGCGATATCGGCGGCGAGGTGCTGGGTGCCGTACGGCTCGATCCCCTCCGGCTTGTCCGACGATCCATACCCGCGCATGTCCGGGACGACCACATGAAACCCCTCGCGCGCGAGCGCCGGGAGGATACGCCGCCACGCGTACCAGAACTCGGGAAACCCATGCAGGAGGACGACGAGCGGGCCGCTGCCGGCCTCGGCGATGTGCAGGCGTACTTCGCCGACGTCGACGGTGCGGTGGCGGATCTCGAGATCTTCGTCAGGGCGCTGGGAGGTGTTCATGCGCGAAGTATACGCGAGACGCTCCCGGGCGCCCTCGCTGTTGACCTCCGCGCGAAGAATGTGTTGGATGGCGGCGAGGGGATACGTGCCCACCAATTCGATCATCGCCGTTCTGCCCGATGGAACAGAGCTCGTCGCCGTGCGCGAGCTCGACGCGGACGGGCCGCTGGGGGATTCGCTGCGCCTCGGCGAAAAACCCCTCCTCACCGTGGACGGGCGAAACGGCGAGCCTCGCGAGCCCTTCGTCGGGGCGTTCCTCGACCGCCCGCCCGTCGCGGCGACGGCCGCGCCGTTTGGCAATGCATGGGTGCGCGTCGGCGACGACACGTCCGAGATCACGTGGCTCGTCCAGCCGCGCCTCGGGATCGTCGTGCAATGGATGACGGTCGACAGAGACGAGGAGGGCTTCATCGACTGCCCGGGTGTCGCGCCCTGGCTCCCGCGGGCATTTCCACTCGGACGGCCGCCCGCCTTTGTCATGGTCCAGGGAGGCCCCCGGGACGGGTTCATCGTGCCCATCCTCGGACGTACGGTTCTCCGCGGCGACGACGTCTCTTCGACCGAACCCTTCGAGCTCGTGATCGAGCCCGACGCGGACGGTTTTTTCGTAGAGGTCTCCGATGCCCGCGGCGCCCGCGCGGGCCACGTCCCCCACGGCGCCGCCCTGCACGCCGGCGAATTCGTCCTGCGGGTCGCCTACCACCTCGACGATCGTGCGGTTTGGCAAGGCGCATTCACCCCCGTGCCGCCCGCGGAGCTCCTCGACGACCCCGACTTCAAGAGCCGCCTCGGGGCCTACGTGGGGAGCGAGCTCCTCGTCTGCATCCATGGCGAGAACGCCCGCTTCACGACGGGGCCGCGCGGATACGCCGTCGAAGCGCTCGACGAGCCGAGTGCCGTCGCTTCATGCGGTCGGCGCCTCGTCCGCGGGGCCACGCCGGCGCCGCTCCAGCACGGGGATCCCATCGAATTCGCCGGAAGCGTCCGTCGTGTCTTTCGGTACAGCCCGCACCCGGCCGTCGAGGCGCCCGTCTCGCTGGAGATCCTCACACCGCAGACCACGCGCGAACGCGTGGCGCGCCCGTTTCGCCCGCCCGAGCCTTCCTTGGCGGATGTCGTGGCGAACCTCCTTTGCCCGCCGCGCCCCCGCCTCCACGAAGTCCTCCGCGCCATGCGACGATGGCGAATCGACGTCCTCGCAGAGAACGCCGAACAAACCCTCTGGCGGAATTTGACGACGCGTGATCTGCGCTGTCGATTCCCGCTCTTCAACATGGCTCGTGCGCAGCCCCGGAGGTTCGCCCGCCGCGCCGCGATGGACGTGGGGATCGCGCCGGGCGCTGGAATCGAGGAGGCGGAGGGGCCCGACCTTGCGCTCACGCTCGCATTGACCAGCGATCCCTCGGGTGCGGAGACCGCCGAGGCGCTCGCCGTCCGCGCCGCCGAGCTCGCGTCGGGTGGGCCGGGCGTCGTCCAGGCAATTCGATGGTCCGTGATCCCGTGGCGTATCCCACGCGGGAGAAGGATCCCGCATCTCGAATCGATCCCGGACGCCGTCCAGCTCCTCGCAACGGACGCCGCGTTGCCGGCCGGTGTTCGTTCGCTCGTCGCCTGGCAGCTCCTCCAGTACGACGTGTGGAGCCAAACGACGCCACGGGGCGAGGCCGATCCCAGCGATCCCCACCTCCTGCTCCTGCGCATTCTATCGCTCGGGTATCTCGTCGACGAGCTGCGCGACGGCGTGCTCGATCTGCTCGCTCCCCTGCCCGACCTCGCGGCCGAGGACGACCTCCCCGCGGGGCCCTACACGCTCGCCCAGTTCACGAGCGACGTCGATGGGCGCATGAAGGAGCCGCTCTCCCTCGTGGTCCTCTCGCCGGGCCCATTCATGGGCCGCAGATACTTGCTCCCCGAAGGCAGCCACGTCCTCGGCTCCGGGGCCGGCGCCGGCATCTTCCTCGACGACCGGCACCGCAGCGTGGAGGATGCGCACGCGCGTATCGACGTGAACGGCCTCGGCATCCACATCACGCCCCTCGCGACGCACGAGATGACCTTCGTCAATGAGCACGCCGAGTCGCATCGCTGCCAGCTCTGGCCGGCCGACCGGATTCGGCTCGGCGCCGAGGTGGTGCTCGAGCTCGTCGAGTGAACCAGCCGGTCCCATCGCCTCCCCTCGACGTGTCGAGGAGGTCGCTCGCTGCCGCAGCTACGGCTTCTGCGTCACCGCCTGCAGCGCTTGCAGCGACGAGAGCAGCGGCTCCGACGCCGGAGCCTCCCATTTCGTGTCCAGGATCCCGTAGGTCTCCTCCGCGCCGAAGACCCGGCCGGTGCCGCGCGCCTGCGTCCCGTTCACCGCCCAATACGCCCAGTCGATGTCCGCCTCACTCAGATACGTTCGGAGCGCCGAGAACCAGAACCCTTGCCCCGTCGCGTCGCTCACGCACGTGGCCGCGTTGTGGCAGGTGCCGAACTCGCCGACGAGCACGGGCGCGGTGAAGGGCTGCCCCTGCGTGAGGAGATAACCCCACTTGTTGCCGAGCTCCGTCTTGAGCGCTTGATAATCGCTGAGCCCCGTGTGAAACCAGGCATAGTCGTGCGCCGAGTAGACGACCCGACCCGGGACGTCGAGCGTGACGGGCAACGTATACGGCCCCCCGAGGTCGGACGCATAGTTGAGCCCCTCCACGACGATGAGCAGGTTCGGGTTCTCCTTCAGCACGGCGTTTCCCCCGCGGGTGGCCGCCCCGTGCCAGTCGGTGGCGAGATCACCCCCGCCCCACACGGGCGTCACGCAGCCGCAGCTCCCGCAGGGGCACTGCGTGCAGGCCTGGCAGCCGGCTTCGAGCACCGGCCGCGGCTCATTCCGAAGGTCCGCCGCGACGACCGCCGGCTGCGTCGCGTAGCGCTTCGCGAGGGCCTCCCAGTGCTTCAGCCACGTCGCCTCCGGGTATTTCGACGTGTACCAGAGGCCATTTTGATCGGTATCGCTGCAGCACCAGTCGGCCTCGCTCACGTGGTTGTCGAGGAGGACGACGAGCCCTTCGTACGCGAGCGCGTCGATCACGGCGTCGAACACCTCGAGCGCGGTCTTGCCCTTGAGCTTCGGGTTGGCGCTGACGACCGCGTCGCCGACGACCGGGTTCAGATCGACCATTTCGTTCGACCACGGGAGCCGGACGGCGTTGAAGCCGAGCGCGCGGATGCGCGCGGCGATGGCGCCGATCTCCGCGATCTCGAGGCCGGCGGGGACGTAGTCCATCTCCTCGGCGCCGTACCAGTTCACCGCGGCGAACTTGAATCGCTCCCCGGAGGCGTCGAGGATCCAGCGCCCCTCGGTGTGAAGCGGCAGCGGCGGCAGCGCGTGGCCCAGGGATCCTCCGCCACCGCCGCTTCCGCCGCCCCCTTGACCGCCGCCGGAGCCGCCGGCCCCGCCGGCCCCGCCAGCGCTATCCGAGCCACCACCCGACGGATCTTGACCCGCATGGCCGGCCGCGCACCCCGCGGCGGTGGCGAGCAGGAGACCTCCGAGAACAGCACACAACCCTTCGAATGACATTCGATGCTCCTTAGAAAGATGCGGCTCCGCGCATGCCCCGCCTGCTCGGTCGCGGCCGCGTCGACCCTTTCGGACGACACGGCCGCCATCCTCACGACCCGCCTGCTGCGAGCGGCGCGCCCTTCCGGGCCGCGGCCGCCTCACTTGGCCGCGAGGGTCTCGCAGGGCTTGAGGTTCTTCTCCGCGACCTCGACCGAAGGAACCCCGTCCAAGCCGGTCGTCTTGCAGACGTACTTCTTGCCGCCGATCTCCTTCAGCACGAAGCCGATGTACCCCGTCTTGCCCGCGTTCTCGAACTGGACGATGGCCATGTTCGGGCCCTCCTTCGCCCACTTCTTGAAGGGAAAGAGCGCGGTGTCGCCCTCGAAGCCCTTCTTCAGGGCCGCGAAGTCTTCCTTGGCCTCGCTGACGTTGAGCGAGGCCCCGTCGCCGATGTCCACGGTGGCGCTCTTGTGCTGCTCGTCGAGGCTCATGTCCATGGCGCCCATGCCGCCCGGCCGAACCTTGATCTTGAGGGGCATCGAGGCGAGCTCCACGTCCGCGAGGTCGCCCTTGGCCTCGCCCCCCTTCGGCGCCTCGGCCGCGCCCTTCGCCGCCGCCGCGCCCGAGCCGGCCGGCTTGGCGGCGGCGTCCTCACCCTTGTTCGAATTGCAGCCGGCCACCGCCAGCAGCGCCATGACAACCACGAGCTTGCGCATCCCTGTTCTCCTCCACGGTGTCGCCGGGACCGTCGGGCCACCGGCGCTCGCCCTAGAGACGGAGAGGGAGGGGCGCTTTTGCGTTTTTTGTTCGGTGCGACGAACCACACACACGAGCGCCCCAGCAGCAGGTGCAGCGGAGCAGCGACGGACCCGCCCTGCCACGCGTTGCGCGCCGCGCTCGTCGCTTCACGAAAGGTTTGTCCGTCCAAACGGACACGTGCGAGGAGCGTCCCTCCTCATTGCCACGCCCAGCGTATAACGCATCGATGGGCTTGCAGCAAGACCCGGGTCGTACCGTAGAGTCGCTGACCGAGGCCAGACCCTCTGGCCGAGGCCAGAACCTTCAAGAATGGGAGGAGCGACATGGTGGCAAGGACCGAGCATGCGGTGGTGATCGCCGGAGGAGGTCCGACAGGGCTGATGTTGGCGGGCGAGCTTTCGTTGGCGGGCGTCGACGTTGCCATTGTCGAGCGGCGCGCGAGCCAGGACCTCGTCGGCTCGCGCGCGGGTGGTCTGCACGCACGCACGATCGAGATCCTCGATCAGCGCGGCATCGCCGACCGGTTCCTCTCGCAGGGACAGGTGCATCCGGTCGTGCACTTCCACGTTCCTCTGGACATCAGCGACGTTCCCTCCCGACACAACTACGTGCTCGGGCTGTGGCAGAACCACATCGAGCGCATCCTGGCCGGCTGGGTCGACGAGCTTTCCGTGCCGATCCATCGCGGCCGTGAAGTGACGGGGTTCGCGCAGGACGACACCGGCGTCGACGTCGAGCTGTCCGACGGCACCTCGCTGCGAGGAAAATATCTCGTCGGGTGCGACGGAGGACGTAGTCTGATCCGCAAAGCAGCCGGCATCACGTTCCCCGGCTGGGATCCGACGACGAGCTGGTTGATTGCCGAGGTCGAGGTGTCCGAGGAGCCGGCATGGGGCTTCCGCCACGACGCCCTTGGTACCCATGGGCTCGGCAAGCTGGAGGATGGGCGGCGGATGCGGGCCGTGCTGACCGAAGCGCAGGTAGGACCCGCCAGCGAACCGACCCTGCGTGATGTCCGTGAAGCGCTGATCGCCGTCTACGGGACCGACTATGGGATCCACAGTCCCACCTGGATCTCGCGGTTCACCGATATGACGCGTCAGGCGGCCACATACCGCGACAAACGCGTCCTGCTGGCCGGCGACGCCGCGCACGTGCATCCCCCGGTGGGCGGACAAGGCCTCAACATCGGCGTGCAGGACGCGGTGAACCTGGGATGGAAGCTCGCCCAGGTGGTCAAGCGGACCTCCCCAGAAAGCCTGCTCGATACCTATCACGCCGAGCGCCACCCGGTCGCTGCCCGCGCATTACGCGCCACCATGGCGCAGGTCGCGCTTCGTCGAACGGACGACCGCACGAAGGCCCTGGGCGACTACGTTTCCACGCTCCTCAGCATGGCCGAGCCTCGCAGACGACTCGCCGCGGAGATGTCTGGCCTGGACGTTCATTACGACCTCGGCGAGGGGCACCCGCTGCTCGGACGCCGCATGCCCGATCTCGACCTGATCACCGCCGACGGCCCGCGGCGGGTCTTCACCCTGCTGCACGATGCCCGGCCGGTGCTCCTCAACCTCGGGGAGCCCGGCGGCTTCGAGCTCCCTCCATGGGCGGAGCGCGTTCAGGTGTTCGACGCCCAATACGCGGGCACGTGGGAGCTTCCGGCCATCGGGGCGGTCCCGGCTCCCACCTCCGTTTTGGTGCGGCCCGACGGATATGTGGCCTGGGTGGGAGACCGAACCCAGGTGGGGCTCGCGGACGCGCTCACCACTTGGTTCGGACCGCCTCCTGCGGGATAACACAGTCCCAGACAAACCGGTGCAAGCGCGGCCCGTGCATCGTCCGTCCGTTCCAGGACGTTATGGCGCCTCGACCAGCTCCCGGAGCTGACCGATCTCCTGATCCACCCATCCGATCTGCTCGTGGAAGGCCGCGTCGGAGCACCCGGCCGGCTGCTGGATGGTGAACAAAAGCAGACTCCCGGGGCCGTGCGGCAACACGCGCATGGGCATACGCAGCTCTCCGCCGCCTGCATCTATGCAATGCCAGATCACGCGCGCGGCGGCGTCTGCCTCGTAGCGGAGCCGCACGTCTCCCTGCGGAGAGCGCACGACAAACGTCTCTCCCTCCTCGCGGAGCTCCTGACAGAAACGCGTGGCCCAGCGAGGCAGGAGGCGAAGGTCCGCGGCCAGACGGAACGCCTTCTCCCACGGCGCGCGCGTCAAGGAAAGCGCGGTGTACTGCGTCTCGCCCGGCGCATGGCCCGGGAAATAACTCACGTCGATCCGCTCCAGCATCGCCCGCATCCGAGGAAACCAGATCGCTCCGTGAGGAGAGACGTTGTGGGCGGCCAGGGCCTCGCCGTCTCGATAACAATCGAGGACCACGTAACGCCCCGGGGCGCCATCCCGGAACAGCTCGTAGCTGAGCGTGCCCGGCTCATGGGCTTTCACCTGCGCCACCAAGGCTCGGTGTGCCGCCTCGAAATCGGCCTCCGAACCCGCCCTCACCTGCACACGCTTGATGCCACCAATCATGGATCCTCCTCTCGACACCGAGGACTCTAGATCTCCGTCGGCGTGCGGACTTGCAGGATCTTGCGCGCCGACGTGGGCCAAGGGAGGCGCCGCACGGCGGAGGGGCTGCACCCGAATTCGCGGCGAAAGGCGTTCGTGAAGTGGCTGTGGTCCGAGAAGCCGAGATCCAGGGCCAGCGCCGTCAAATCCCGCGCCCCGCCGACCAGGCGCTCCAGCGCCGTGCGCAGGCGCAGGCTCAGCAGATAACGGTGCACCGGCAGGCCCGTGCTCGCCCGGAAGACCCGATGCAGGTGAAACGGTGAGCTGTCCAGCGCCTGGCCCATCTGTGCCAGGTCCGGAGGGTCCGCGAGGTTGCGCGACAGCAGCTCCGCCGCGCCTTGGACCAGGTCGCGATGACGGCGCTGCGTGGCCGCGTCGCGGGGACGCGGGCGGAGCGCGCTGCCTCGGGCCGCGCCTAACGCCGCGTCGAGCAAATCCAGCGTCCGCTCCTGAATACGCAGCGGCTCGCCGGGCCCCTGTTCGAGCTCCGCCACGAGCAGATGGTGGAGCAGATAGGTGCGGCTGTCGGCCGGCGCCTCGGGCCGGGTGAAAGGACGTGTGAGCCGATCGGCGCCGGCGGCGTCGTGCGACGCGACCACCTCACGCGTCAGATCTTCCGAAAGGCGAAAGATCGTGCAGCGATCGCCCCCGTCGACGAGGTGCCGCACCCGGCCCACCTCGCCGGTGTTGTGGAAGAGCACCCGGTGCGGGTCGACCCAGAGGCTCCGGCCCTCGCTCTCCTTGAGAAAACTGCCCCGCCGAACGAAGGCGAAGTCCGTGCTCGCGGAGGCCTCCTCCGGGGACGCATGCCGGGGACCGCAGGCACACGTGAAATCCACGACGGTGAGCGCCGGCGAGGTATGAAGCACGTGGAGCGTCTGCGGGAGGTCCACCGCCGGCAGGGTATCGCAAGCCCCCGGGAGGCGATACCCTTTTGCATGGGGCTCGCCGTGGTCCTACCTCGCGCTCGTGGCCGTCGCCCCCCAATCGAGCCGCAATCGGCCGTCCCTGTACACCCGATTCGCCGCTTCGAGCCCCGTCGACCCGTTCGTGATGGTGGCATGCACGTTCACGGCGGGCGTGGGCAGCGCATCTCGGCCGAGATCGAAGCGCTGCCCGCGCACCAGCACGCGATAGGCCTTGTCGAGGGCGAGCGCCCGCGCGCGGGACGGGAAGAGGAGGAACGCGAGATCCCGATCGCCGCCGGGCGCCGCGCGCCGCACCTCGGCCTCGGCGAGCGCGCCGCCCGCGAAAAATCGCGCCGTCATTTCATCGTTTGCCCGGAGTTCGTCGCCGCCGCCGACGCGCCGGAGGTACACGAGCACCTCGGGCTCCGTGTGGCCAAGCTGCGGGACGTCGGGCATGTCTCGAATGTCTTGCATGCGCCACCCCGCTTCACCGGGCACCTTGCGGGCGAACGAGAACGTTTGATCGACCGTCACGCCCAGGCTCGAATGGCAGCCCATGCAAAAGCGATGCTCCTCGTCCGTCGAGAGCCGCAGCCGCCCAGCTTCGTCCTCGATGAACCCCTGGAGCTGCCAGCCAAAGGCATTCCGCAGCCCGCCCATCGCCGATCCCGTATACACCGGCAGGAGCCCCTCGTCCTTTTCGTCCAGCTCTTTCTCCTGCGCCCGCAGGAGCGCCCATCGATCGGGGGAGAGCACCTTTCGCGCATATCGTAGCTCTTTCATTCGCCGCGCGGCGAACCCGGGCGCGTCGGGATCCAGGTAACGGACCGAATGCAGAAACTCGACGCCGCGTGGGTAAAGCCCACGCTCGAGGGGGACGCTCGACGCGCCCCCGGCGTAGGTCTTTGGCAAACGCCGCACGCGCGTGACGCCCGGCGCAAATGTCCCGTCGCCGTCGAGATCGAACCCGAGCAGGCGCTCGTCGACGGGCTCGATCCTGCGATCGATCCGATCCGGCGGGGCATCGGGATCGGACGTGATCGCGGCTTCGAGTAGCGACAGGTTGAGCGTGTAGATCGCGCGGGACGCGGCGCCCTGCGTGTCCTTGCGGAAGGCCTCGGGCAAGCGGAGGAAGACGTCGTCGGAGCTCCCGTTCGTCGGCCAGAATGCGCCGGGAAAAGGCTTGTACCGCACAGCGCGATACCCGCTCCCGTCCTTCGCGAATCCCTGCTCGTCGAAGCCACGTTCGAGGTCGAGATCTGGCACGTACCCCTCGAACCCTGGCGCCCCGGCGAGCGCGCGCCGGAGCGGGCCATAGTTGTCCTCACGGACGTACCGGAGGATCTCCTCGTCCGAGAGGGCCGCCATGTCGGCCCTTCGGTCGACGAACAGATTCTCGTAATGGTTCTTCAGGGCCGTCTCGGAGAACGAATACTCCACCTGGAGATCCCAGTCCGCGCGCGTGTTCGGGCCGTGGGCGCTCGTGTGGCAGACCCAGCAGGGATTCGAGGTACCGTTGGTCTTGGTATAACAAAGCGGCGGCACCGAGGCCTCGGGGTTCCTCACGCGCCCCGCCGCCTCGCGGGCGCGCGCGAGCGGGTCGTATCCGGCCTCGGCGCCGCGCTCCTCGCGGCGGCCGCACGAAGCCGCCACGAGGGAAAACGCGAGCGCTGCGGCGAGCCACGATCCCGGGCGAACTTCGTGCGTCCTCTTCATGGGCTCAACCTCCGTTCGGCCAGACGCTCCACACGCTCTCGCCGGGATGCTGCACGCTCACGAAAAGCGTACGCATGTCCGGCCCGAGCGCCGGACCGGTGGCCTCTGCGTCACTCGGCACGGCGAGGACGCGGAATGCCTTGCCGAACGTCGCCGAGACGATCCCGGGTTGCCCCGCCGCGTGCGCCGGATCGAGGTCGAGGAAATAAACGGCGTCGGACGTCTTGTTCGTGCCGAAGTTCCCATCCGTGCCGAACCAGACGCCGCCGTCCCGATCGATGACGAGGTTGTCGGGGTTGGCCGCGTCGTACGGCCCCGCGGCCTTCGTCCCTGCCCATGCACGGAAAAACGTGAAGGACATCGACGCGCCCGGATCGGCTGCATTGGCTTCCTGGAACGCGAAGATGTTTCCGACCGCGTCGGGGCGCTTCGGCGACGTCACGTCGTGCTCGGCCGGAGCAATGAGCTTGCCTTGCTGATCGAGCTGCGTCTTGCGGCCGTGGTTCGTGAACGCCACGTAAAGCCGGGGCGTGCCGCTCGGATCTCTCGGGTTGTACTCGACGTCCTCGGGGCGGTTCAGCTCCATGATGCCGACCTTCGCGCAGGCCGTGAAGAGCGCGCGGCGCACGTCGTCGTCGCTCAGGAAGCCGCCGAGGCCATTGAAGTCCATATCCATCAGCGCGGCGCCCACCGTCTTGCCGGGCTCGCCGAGCGCGGCGGCGTTCGGCGCGACCGTCGTGCTCGTGGTGCTCAGGTGGATCCATTGCCCCGTCCCCGGCTGCGCCTCCGTCGGCGCCTGCCCCGTGGCGAGCATCGTGACGCCGGTCGTGTTGTCGAGGCCCGCGAAATGCGCGACGTAAAGTGATCCCTCGTCGAGCAGCGCGCGCGAGTCCGCCTTCGTCATCCCGGCCGTGTACGGGTCCTTCGAGACCCACTTGAAAATGCGGCCGCTCCGCCGATCGTCCCCGGCGTAGACGACAACGCGCTGGTTCGGCACGAGCTTCCACTGCGCGTCGACCGCGAACGTCGCGTTCTCCCATCGCGCCCTGCCCATCGCGCCGATCTTCTTGTGCCCCACGCCTTTCGTGGTCTTCCCCTCGTATTCGCCTTCCGGCTGCCCCGGATCGATCTCCACGAGGTACCCATACAGATCCCGCGCGTGGTGCGTCAGCGGATCCGGGGACAGTCCATATTCGCTCGTCGGGCTCACCTTCGTGTCGAACGTGATCGGCCCGCCGGGATCGGCGCCGGCCCCGAGGACGAGCTTCTGCTCGCTGGTCCAGAAGGACTCGAGGTCGCCGTAATAATCTTGGACGTTCTCCTCCGCCGTGATCACCGTGCCCCAGGGCGTTTGTCCTCCGGAGCAATCCCCCATGATCCCGCTGACGACGCCGGGCGGCAATGCATTGCCCTGATCGTCGTGATCCTCCGCCGCCGTCTTGATGCCCGTGAGGTGCAGGAGCGTGCGGCTCGTCGAATCGTACCGCACGGCCTTCGCCCCGCGATCGACCTCCCATTCGCCGGACGCCGGATCCTGCACCACGTGGAACCACGAACCGCCGTTTTGCCGCTTCGACTCCTGCACGTACGTCGCGCGGCTCGCCTCCGACCATTCGTTCGAGGTGACGTCGTTCACGAGCACATCCATCGAACGGAGGTACGTCGCGAGCGTCAGGTGTTGCCCCACCGGCGCCGTCGTCGCCGTCGGGGCGTTGTTCGAGATGTATTCGTGGTTGACCCACATCCAGCCGGAGGCCCCGCTGCCGTTCCATTGCGGCGCCGCGCCGGCGACGTCGCTCCAGCCGTCCCCGAAGAACGCGACGTAATCATTGTTCGCGCCAAACCGCGGCGCCGCGTGGCTCTGATCGAACGTGAGCGGATCGAGCCAGGCCACGACCACGTTCCCCGAGAGGCCCGCGATCGCGCGCACGCTGTCGGTCGCCACATTGGCCAGCGGGAACTGCACGCCGGGCGGCAACGCGCCCTTCGCGACCTGATCCACCCGCGTCCGCACGTACGCTCCGAGATCCGCCGCGCCCGTCCCGAGATCATCCAGGAACGAGAGCGCGATCATTCCCGAGAGCGGCCGCGAAGGATCGGGCCACTTGATGCCCGCCTCCCCGCTCGGCCCTTGGGACCCTGGCTCCCCGGGCGCGCCGGGCTCTCCTTGCGACCCGGGTTCCCCGGGCGCGCCGGGCTCTCCTTGCGGGCCTTGTGACCCCGGCTCCCCTTGCGGCCCTTGCGTCCCGTCCTGCCCGTCGACGCCGTCTCGACCCTCCGCGCCGTTCTTCCCGTCGCTCCCACAAGCCCCGAGCGCTGCGGCGAGCAGCGCACCGGCGCCCGCGAGCGTGAGGAGATGACGCGGCCCGGCTCCCGTGATCTTTCGTTTCATTCGCAGCACCTCGCTTGGTTCGTCCCGCTCGGAACGAGCGCGCGCGAGGGTGACGCGTCTCCGTTTCGGCGTGGCGTGGAGCCTGTCACGATTGCGTGACGCATACGCGCGTTTCAGGTTGCCGACGGTCTCGTTACGATTGTGTGACACGCGAGGTTCATTACGGTTGTCGGTGAACCGACGCGGAGAAAAACGCGCGCCACGGAATCGTCCTTGCTTCGTCACGGCAAGGAGCGGATCATGTGGGCCGTGTCTGCTGCCCCGCCCCTGTCCCATCACGACGGCGATTCGAGCCTAGGCAAGTACAGGTTCATCGCGAGCCTCGGTCACGGCGGAATGGCGGACGTGTACCTCGCGGTCGTCCCCGGCCCGGCTGGATTCAACAAGCTGCAGGTCGTGAAGCGGCTCCGGCGCGATTACGTCGAGGATCCCGATCACGTCGAGATGTTCCTCGACGAGGCCCGCCTCGCGGCGCGGCTGAGCCACCCGAACGTCGTCCAGACGTACGAGGTGAGCGAGTCCGACGGGGAATACTTCATGGCCATGGAGTACCTCGAAGGCCAGCCGTTCAACCGCATCATCAGCCGCGCGAAAAAAGACCCGCCGCCGCCCGGGCTTTTGTTCCGTATCGTGGCGGACGCGCTCGCAGGGCTGCATTACGCGCACGAGCTCACCGACTACGACGGCACGCCCCTCCACATCGTCCATCGCGACGCGAGCCCGCACAACGTCCTCGTGACCTACGACGGGCACACGAAGATCCTCGACTTCGGCATTGCGAAATCCGACGTGCGCTCGGGGGAGACACGCACCGGCATCGTCAAGGGCAAAGTCGCCTACATGGCGCCCGAGCAGGCGCGTTGCAAGCCGCTCGATCGGCGCGCCGACATCTTCGTGCTCGGCATCGTGCTTTGGGAAATCGCCGCGGGCCGCAAGCTCTGGGACAAGGCCTCGGACATCGAGGTGCTCCACAGGCTCGCGACGGGAGAGTACCCCCGCGTGCTCGACGTGAATCCAAACGCGCCCGAGGAGATCGATCGGATCTGCGCCAAAGCGATGGCCCGGGATCCGGCCGAGCGGTACGCCACAGCGGCCGAGATGCGCGCGGACATCCTCGCGTGTCTGGAGCAGGCTCGGCTCCGCGCGTCGAGCGAGGACGTGGGCCGCTACGTGACGACCGCGTTCGGGGACAAACGGGCCGACATCCGCAAGGTGATCGACCAGCAGATCAGCAAGCTGAAAGCGCAACAATCGGGGGAGCGGCTGGCGATCCCCGACGTCGCGGGCCCGCCCGACGCGGCGCCCGATTCGCTGAGCATCCCGAACCTCGGAGGCTCCGGGCGCCACAGCTTGAACGGCTCGGGCTCGAATCCGAAGAGCCTGACGGGATCAAACGCGCACATTCCAGGCACGAACAGCTTGCCCCCCGGGGCCCTGCCATCGCAGGGGCACGAAGCGACGATGCAGGTCGCGGCGGCCCCGGCGTCGAACCGAGGGAGCATGATCCTTGGCGCCGCGATCGTCCTCGCCGCGGCGATGGGCGCCTTCGTCTACCTGAAATCGGGGACGCCCGGCCCGCATGCGGCGCCGTCGTCGGCCGAGGCCACGCAAACAGAATCGGCCCTGCAGCCGGCCCCGTCGGCCGCGCCTGTCGCAACGGCTGCCGCCTCCCCGACGACCACGCCCGAGGGGACGGCGATGGTGGAGATCAAAGTGCGCGCCATCCCGGCGCAAGCGGACCTCTTTCTCGACGGCGCGCACCTGCCGACGAACCCCTTCACCGGCAAATTCCCCGCGGATGGAGCCAGCCACCGTGTCCACGCGGAGGCGCGGGATCATCGATCGGCCGCGCAGATCGTCACCTTCGACAAGGACGCGAAGCTCGAGCTCGTGCTGGAGCCGAAGAGCGGCGCGGCGCAAGCAAGCCATACGACGGCGAGCGACGATGCGCCCGAAGAACCGGCGGCGACCCCCACCCCGCCGCCGTCGCCCGCCCCCGCCGCGACGAGCACCCGCGCCAAGCGGAAGCTCGGTGATGGGGATCCCTTCAATGCGGCCGCGCCGACAGCCACGACGACGGGGAAAAAGCGCTCGCTCGGCGACGGCCAGAATCCCTGGTGACCGCGCCGAGCGCGGGCAATCACGGCGCTTCGCAATACCCGTAGCTGCAGGCGGGCGCGCTCGAAGGGCACTCCGAGGACTGCGTGCAGGCCTGGCAGGTCGTCTTCCCGTTGACGATCTGCTCGAAGAAACAATCGCAGCGCGAGTCGGTCGTGTACGTCTTCAGCGGGCCCATCTCCGTGGACCGGTCGACGCGCATCGCGCATTTGGGGACGAGGTGCTTCTTCGTGATCGCCTCGACGAGCGCGTTCGAGAGCTTGGGCGCGGCGAAGCGGGTCACGAGCGCGCCCGCCTGCTCCGTCGGAATCCCCGCGCTGACGCGGGTGTAGAAATGGAGAGGCCCCCAGATCGGGTAATGGCCGTCGCGCACGTTCCGCTTGTCGAAGAGGAACGGCGTGGAGTCGGGGTAATACCCGCAGCTCTGCCCGAACGCCTTGAACGCGAGGACCCGAAGATCGGCGCGGGCGTCGTCCGCGACGTCCGTCGAGAGGATGCCGATCGCCTGCTCGGCGAGGGACGCGTCGAGCAGGATCTTCAGCCCATCGCGGACGGCGCTCGATCCACCGCGATCCTTGCCCCACCATTTGTCGGCGGGCACGTGGATCGCGCGCGCGATCATCTGCTGCGTGCCGGAGCTCGCATTGCGCACGAAGAAATAGGTGGGGTCCGTCCACGGCGCGGCGGCGCCCATGTGGCCACCCGTGCCGAAGATCATGTACGCCGCCTCGGCGCTGATGACTTTTTGCGTCGAGAGCGCCGGAACCACGAACGTCATCGGCTGGATGGGGCCCTGATAGTCGGCGATCTGCACGCCGGACGGCGCCATGGCAAAATCGCACGTGCCGGCGTACACGTCGGAGACGCCGACGTCGACGGGATTGCCAGCCGGATCGAGGAAACACTCCTCGGTCGTGCCGTCGGCGTTGTAGAACCGGGCATAGTTCGCGGGTTTGCCGCCGGCGGCCGGGATGTCCTTGATGAGCCGCGAGGCGGGGTCCTCGGAATAGACGGCCGAGACGCCTGTGCAGGAGCCTTGCGACTGATACACGATGGTGTACGGCGACCCCTCGGCCGTGAGGATCCCCTGGATGACGCCGAGGAAGCCGCTCACGGCGCTCGATCCGGCGACGTAGACGACCTTGGGTCGCTCGACGGAGTCGAAGCAGTTTTTCGTGGGAACGGCGGACGCGCCCTCCGCGACGAGCGTAACCGCGAAGCCGAGGGCGAGCGCGGCCCCGAGAGGACGTTTCGCCTTCGTGCTGGGGAATCGAATCTCGTTCATGACCATGCCTCGGGGAGATTCAAGGAACGGGGGTGGGCTCGACGAGAGGGGGCAACGCGGCGCCATCGCAGAGCCCGAGACGGGCGCAGTTGTCGAAATCGACGCACGTCGCGTCCGTGCATTGGTTGAGGTACTGCTCGTCCTTCGTGGGCTCGCCGGAGAAACACGCCTCCCCGCCGCCCGAGCCGCCCGAGCCGCTGCTCGACCCCGAGCCTCCCTTCACGACACACACGCCCTGCTGGCACACCGAGCCGTTCCCGAATTTGTTGCAATCCGCGTCCGTGGTGCATTGATCCGTCGCGCCCTCGACGAGGAGGTTGCAGGCGCCCACGAGCCCCGCCATCACGAACCCCACGAGGGCCGCGCGGAGCCAACCAAAGGCGGGAGGGGACCCGCGACGATGCGGCGGGAGGGCCTTGTTCTCTTGCATGTTCGTTCCCGTACGAGCTCAGATCAGAAGGTGCCCTTGACCCAGACGCTGCCCGGGCCGACGCCGGCATGCACGGGGACAAGCGCGGCTTTCGCGGGGCCCTTCGGTCCGGCCGTGAGCGTGAGGATCAACGAAGTCACGCCCGCGACCGCCGTGGCGCCGAGCAAGACATCCGTCGCAATGGCGAGGTTTTTCATGGTGCCGTACGACGCGTCGAGCGTCGCGCGGGTCGCGCCGAATGTATCGAGCTGGCTCCGGTACTCGGAGCTTTTCGCGAGCGCGAGGCCTCCAACGATACCCGTGCCGACGGCGAGCGCGCCCGTGATGACCCAGGGCACGACCGGCACGTGGCGCCCCGCGCCCTTGTCTTCCCCCGGCGACCCCGCGCCTGGCACGTTCGTCCCGTCGCCGGCGGAAGGCGCAGCCGCCGTGCTCCCGGCGCCGACTTCGAGCGCGACATCAACGACATCGGTGCCTGCCACTTCGATCACGCGGGTCACCGGTTCGGCGCCCTGCACACGCGCCGTCACCTTGCGTTTGCCCGCGCCGACGAGGACGGGCGTATCGAGCGGCGTCTTGCCGACGATCACGTCATCCACGAGGATTTCCACGCCGGGCCGGGTCGTCGTGATCTTGAGCGTCGCGACGCGCCCTTCGAGCTTCCGGACGTCGTTCTCGACCTCCGCGCGGCGCTGCGGGTTGATCTCGCCGGCGCCCTCGTCGAGGTATTGCTTGAAGCTGCGAAGCGCGCAGGGATAATCGGGGAGCTGATAACAGATCTGGCCGATGTCGAACAGGAGCTTGTAGCTCGGCGCGAGCTCGTAGGCGCGGCGGATCTCGACGAGCGCCGCCGTGAAATCATTGTCCTCGTAAAGCTCCCGGCCCCTCTGGTAGCGGCGCTGCGCTTCCTGCATCTCCTCCTTGGTGGGCGGCTTTTTCGGGCCGGCGGCGAGCGCGGCCGGGGCCACGAGCGCGAGGCTCAGGGCGCAGGGGATGGCAAGGAAAAGGGAGGATCGCATCGAGGTCCAGAAGCTTCCGGGGTGGTTCGTTCAGGGTAGATGAACGATCGCGGAAACTTCAAGACCGGCCCGACCCGTATCCTTGTCCTCACACGAATGTCACAAATTCGTTGCACGACCGTTTCATTCGAGGCGCGTCGGGGTTCGTGCCCACGGCAGGCTCCGTACAAAGCCGGCGCGGCTCATGCAGCCCATCGTTGATCGACCCTCGGGGCGACCTCCGCCGGCTCGTTCACGGTCGCCGCGACATCGATCGCCTCGAGCCGCGTCCCCTCCCCGATGCGCATTCGATGGCCCCGCCAATCCACCGTGCGCCGCACGCCCCCGACGACCCACGTAAAGGTCGCCAGCACATCCTTGAAGGGCACGAGGCTGGCGCACCGCCACGACATCCGCGCGCCGCGTAGGCGTGACCAGAGCGCCGCGTCGAGGGCGATCTTCAGCGCCACGCCGAAGAGCGCGGCCCCTCCGAGCGCGCCGCCGGCCACGAGCGAAAGCAAGAGGAGCAGCGGGACGGGATTGAAGAGCGGCTCGACCAAGTACGAACCGACGTGCACGCGCCGCCGCATTTGCGTCCAGCGGACATGCCGACTCACGAACCGATCGAGGCGCCAGCGCTCGTTCACGGTCCGCACCGGCTCCGTCGACAAGGCGACACGAAATCCCGCCTCCTGGAACGCTTTGCCGAGCAGGTAATCCTCGGCCAGTACGTCCCGCACCGAGGCAAAACCGCCCACCGCGGCGAGATCCCCGCGTCGCAGCAGCATCGATTTCCCGATCACGCACGCGTGCCCCAGGAACACCTTCGCCGCGAGCGTCGAGCGCACGATGAACGAATTGAGGTGCAGGTTCTCCAGCGCAGCCCCGAGGGTCCTTTCCCCCGCGCCCACGATGACGCTCGTCACGAGCCCCACGCGTGGATCCGCGAGCTCTGCCGCCATGGCTCCCAGATACCCCGGCCCCACACGCACGTTCGAGTCCGAGATGAGGACATGCTCGTGGCGCGCGCGGGCCGCGAGCGCTTCGAGGATGCTGACCTTGGGGTTCAGGCCCGTCCGGCGCGGGCAATGGACGATCGAGAACGGCGCGCGCGGACAACGCGCCATCACCTCACGCGCCACGACGAGCGCCGGATCGTCCGCGTCTTCCGCGCCGAGGAGGACTTCGTAGGTCGGGTAGTCCTGGGACGCGAAGGAAAGCAGGTTTTCCCGTAACCCATCGTCCACGCCCTTGAGCGGCTTCAGGATCGTGATGGGCGGCGTGGGGCGCTCCTTCGCGGGAGCCCGACGCAGAATGCGCAGCGCGGCCCCTTGCGAGGCCACGGTCATCACGATCGACGAGAGGGCTCCCCCCGCGAGGAGAGCCACCAGCGTGCTCTTCATCGTTTCACCTCGGGAGGCCACGTTATCCGTCGTTCGTCACATTCTGGTGTCTGCTCGTGTGAAGATTGGCGACACCGCTTTCGCGGAGGTTTTTCGCGGCCGTCGCAGGATCGTCAACTTGCCCGTGCATGATGGCGCGCCATGACGCGGATTGCGCAGGTGACGGATCTACATTTGCTGGAAGATCGCCACGACAGCCGCAGCGGAATGGAGCTGTGGAGGCTTCGTTATTTGACGTTCGGTCGATCGCCGTGCGCGCGTCGCCGGCGTGAACGTGCGCTCGACGCGCTCGTACGCGCGCGCATGACGGACGCGGATCACGTGATCGTGACGGGCGACCTGACGGAGGACGGCGTGTCCGCGCAGTTCGAGACCCTTTCGGAGGTGCTCTCCGAGAGCAAGCTCTCGCCGGAGCGCGTGACGCTCGTCCCCGGCAATCACGACCTCTACGACGACGGACGGGCGTTCGCGCGTGCCCTCGAAGGCCCCCTCCGCGCTTATGCAAGGACGAGCCGCCCCGGCGCCATGACCGAGCTCCGGGACGTGCTGATCGTCCCCATCTCGACGGCCGTGCCCTTGCCCGTGACCCGATCGAGTGGCCTCATCGAGCAGGGCGCCGTCGAGCGGCTCGGCAGGCTCGCGGAGGATCCGCATTTCGCCTGGAAGGTGGTCCTCTCGGCGCAACATCACCCGCCGGGCAAACACGCGATCGCGGCGTGGCACTGGATCGACGGATTGCAGGCGCCCGAGGCCATGGACGCGCTGCTCGCGCGCTGCGAGCGGCTCCACGTGGCGCACGGGCACGCGCATCGATCGGAGAATCGATCGATCTGGGCGGGCGCCTCGCCGCGCGTGTTTGGCGCCGAAGCCGTCGTGGATGGGGAGACGACGGTGCGCCTCTATCGGGCGACGCACGGGCGGCTCGTGCCCGAGACCGACGTGGCCTTGGCGGCTTGAACCGCCCCTTCACCCCTGCCGGGGCATTTCCAGGACGAACCGCGCTCCCCGCCCCTCCTTCGGCGCGAGAACCACCTTCCCCCCGTGCCGCCGCGCGATCTCTCGCACGATCGAGAGCCCGAGCCCCGCGCCCTGCCCCTGCTTCGCCTTGGCTCCCCGGTAAAACGGCTCGAAGATGTGCGGTGCTTCCTCGGGGCGGATCCCCTCGCCCTCGTCCTCCACCGAGATCCGCCACGCCTCCCCCGCCGCCTCGATTCCCACCGTGATCGTCGTCCCGCGCGGCGCGTGCGCCATGGCATTCGAGAGCAAATTGTCGATCGCCTGCCGCGCCGTCTGCGCCTCGAACGCGGCCGGCGCCTCCTCCGGCAGCGAGGTCGCGATCGTCAGCCCCCGCGCCTCCGCCTCCCCTTCACACGCCTCCGCCGCTTCCCGCACCACGGCCGCGAGATCCCCCGCCTTCGCCTCCCACGTCACCTTCCCGAGCGCCGCGAGATCGAGCAGCCGCGCGGCCAGGTTCGACAAGCGCGTCACCTCGCCCCGCGCCCCCGCGAGCGCCTCCCGCAGCTCCTCCACGCTCCGCTCCTTGCGCAAGGCGAGGTCCATCTCCGTGCGCATCAAGCCGAGCGGCGTGCGCAGCTCGTGCGCCGCGTTCGCGATCAGCCGCTCCTGCGCGTCCCGCGCCGCGCGCAGCCGCTCCATCGCCTCCGCCAGCGCGACGCGCAGATCCGCGATCTCGTCGCCCGTCGGATCCGGGGGCAGCCGCCACGCGAGCGCCCCGCCGCGCAGCTCCGGGAGCTGCGCCGTCATGTCGCCGATCCGCCGGCTCATCCGGCCCGCTTGCACCCCCTGCAAGGAAAACAGGAGCGCCGCCGCCACGGCCACGAGCCCCAGCGTCGCTTGCCAGTAGAGCCGCATCGTCGCGTCGATCTCCGCGAGCGAGCTCTCCAGCGTCAGCACGTACGGCTCGCCCCAAGGCGCGCGCACGGCCACCACGAGCGAGCGCATCCATCGCCCATCGGAGGCCCGATGCGTGAAGAGCCGCGGCCCCTCCGCGCCCACGTCCGCAGAAGGCCGCTCGGGGACCCAGCCATGCTCGGGGAAATGCGCGACGAGCTTGCCCGCCGCGTCGTAGAGCCCCGCCGTCGGCACGAACGAGCGCACGTCGTCCGCGAGCGGCGATTTGCCGAGGTGCACGTGTGGCGCGCCCGTCGGACCGTCGAAGAGGCTCACGCTCTCCACCGCCGCCTGCGCGAGCAGCGCCCGATCCAGCGCGCCGAGCAAGCTCCCGCGAAACACCACACCCGCCACGCCCACCGCGAGCACCAGCGCGAGCGACGGCAGCGCCGCACCAAACAGGACGAGCCGCGCCCGGACCCTCACGCCTCGCCCCGCGGCGGCTTCGCCACGACCAGCCGATACCCCACGCCTCGCACGGCCTGGATCGTCACCCCCTCGCCGCAGACGCTCCGCAGCTTGCTCCGCAAATAGCCCACGTACACGTCGACCACGTTCGGCGCGCCGTCGAACCCCGTCCCCCACACCGTGCCGAGCAGCTCCGTCCGCGTCAGCGCCTCTCCCACGTGACCCGCGAGCTCCGCCAGGAGCGCATACTCCCGCGCCGTCAAGCTCTCCTCGGCGCCGTCCCGCCCGATCACCCGGCGCCGCCCGTCCACCGTGATCGGCCCGAGCCGCGTCAGCGCCTCGTGCCCCGCTCCGCGCCGGTGCAGCGCCTCCAGGCGCGCCACGAGCTCCTCGAAGTCGAACGGCTTGACCAGGTAATCGTCCGCGCCGGCCCGCAGGCCCGTCACGCGCTCGCCCACCGTCCCGCGCGCCGTCAGCAAGAGGACCGGCGTCTTCAGCCCGCGCTCCCGCCACCGCCGGAGCAGCGACACGCCGTCCATCCCGGGCAGCGACCAGTCGAGGAGGATGACGTCGTAGACGACCCCGAGGCCCTGCTCGAGCGCCTCCGTGCCGCTCGCCGCGAGGTCCACCTGATGGCCCTCCTCGCGGAGGCCACGTTCGAGCAGGCGGGCCATCTTGGCCTCGTCCTCCACCACGAAGAGCTTCACGCCGCCATCGTAGCGCCGGACGAGCCCTCCGGCGGGGAAGGAGCCGCCGCCGGCGTGCCCCGGCGGCCTCGGCCAATCCAGCCGTACAAGCTCGGCACGATCAGCAAGGTGAGGAGCGTCGAGGTCACGAGCCCGCCCACGACCACGGTCGCGAGCGGCCGCTGCACCTCGGATCCGGCGCCCCGCGCGAGCATCATCGGCACGAACCCGAGCGCGGCCACGAGCGCCGTCATCAGCACCGGCCGCGCCCGCGCGCGCGCCGCGTTCTCGGCCGCCGCCGCGGGATCCTGCCCCGCGGCCTCGTTCGCGAGCACGCGCGAGAGCAACACCACGCCGTTCAGCACGGCCACGCCCGAGAGCGCGATGAACCCCACGGCCGCCGAGATCGACACCGGCATGCCGCGGATCGTGAGCGCCACCATCCCGCCCACGCACGCGAACGGCACGTTCGTGAAGATCACGAGCATCGGCTTCACTTTCCGAAACGCGGCGTAAAGCGCCGCGAGGATGAGCGCCACCGCGGCCGGCACCACGACGAGCAGCCGCCGCGAGGCCTCCTGGAACGTCTCGTATTGCCCGCCCCAGACGAGCCTGTAGCCGCGCGGCGCCGTGACGGCCTTGTCCACACGCGCGCGCGCCCGCGCCACGAGATCCCCGAGATCCGCGCCGCGCACGTTGAAGCCCACCACGATACGCCGCTCGCCATCCTTGCGGCTCACGAGGCCCGGCGTCGGCAGCGCCTCGACCTTCGCCACGCGCGCGAGCGGCACGAGACCGCCCGACGCCGTCGGCAAGCTCAGGTTCGGCAGATCAAACGCGCCCGCGACGCCCCCGATCCGCAAGACCACCGGGATCCGGAGCGGCCCGTCGTACGTCGCGCCGACCTCGATGCCGCTGCGCACGGCCTGCACCACGTCGAGCACGTCGCCGACGCCGAGGCCCACGAGCGACGCTTCGAGCGCCTTCGGCTCGACTTCGAGGAGCGACACGTCCGGCGGCGCCAGCACCTTCACGTCCGCCGCGCCCTTCTCGGCCGCGATCTCGGCCGCGATCTTCTCCGCGAGCTCTCGCAACACCCCGAGATCCGCGCCGTAGATGCTCACGGCCACGTCCGTCACCGCCCCGCCGAGCAGCTCGTTGAACCGCATCTGGATCGGCTGCGTGAACGAGGGATCCGCGCCCGGCGAGCCTGCGTCCACCGCGCGCCGGATCTCCTCGATGAGCGCCTCGCGATCGAGCCCCGGCCGCCACTTGTCCCGCGGCGCGAGCGTGAGGAACACGTCGGCTTGTTCGAGGCCCATGATGTCCGTCGCGACCGCGGGGCTGCCCACGCGCGAGACGACCTGCACCACCTCGGGCACCTTCCGCGCCGCGGCCTCGAACTTCCCCGCTTCGACGACCGCCGTCTCCAGGCTGATGTCGGGGGCGCGCGTCGTCTGCACCACGAGGTCCCCCTCGTCGAGCTGCGGCGCGAGCTCGCTGCCCGCGCGCGCGTAGAGCACGACGCCGGCCGCGAAAAGCACGAGCGCGCTCGCGGCCACGAGGACGGGCCTTTTGACCACGAAGGAAAGCGTGGGCCCGTAGATCCGATCGACCCACCGCACGAGCCACGGATCCCGCGCCGGCACGTCCTTCTGCCGGAGCACGAGGCTCATCGCGGCGGGCACGTACGTGAGCGACAGGACGAGCGACGTGAAGAGCGCGAACACCACGGTGAGCGCCATCGGCCGAAACATCTTGCCGTCCACGCCCGTCATCGTGAGCACCGGTAGGTACACGATCAGGATGATCAGCACCGAGAAGAACACCGGGCTCGCGACCTCGGCGCTGACGCGGCTCACCCACGACGTGCGTTCCGGCCCTCCGGCCGGCGCGTTCCCCTTCTGCGACGCGTGGAAGACGTGCTCGACCATCACGACCGCGCCGTCCACGACGAGGCCAAAATCGATGGCGCCGAGGCTCATCAGGTTGCCCGGGATCCCGAGCGCCACCATGCCGGAGAGCGCCCCCAGCATCGAGAGCGGGATCGCCGAGGCCACGAGCAGCCCCGCGCGCAGGCTCCCGAGCATCGCGAAGAGCACCACGCCGACGAGCAGGCCACCTTCGAGCAGGCTCTTGCCCACCGTGCGCAGCGTGCTGCCGACGAGGTGGCTCCGGTCGTACACGAGCCGGATCGAGACGTCCTCGGGGAGCGCCGCGCGCACGGCGGGCATCTGCGCGTGGAGCCTGTCCATCACGTCGAGCGCGTTGTCGCCCCGGAGCATCTGCACCATCACGTAGACGACCTCGCCGCGGCCGTCGGCCGTCGCCGCGCCGATACGCGGCAGCCCCCCCACGTGGAGCTCCGCCACGTCGGAGACACGCACCGCGCGCCCTTCCTGATCGAGCGGCGACACGATCGCGTGTCCGAGCTCGGAAGGATCCTTCGGCCGCGCCACGGCGCGGAGAAGCGCCTGTCCACGGCCGAGCGGCAAGCTCGCCCCGGGCGCGCTGCCAGTCGATCGTTCGAGCGCCTCGCGCAGCGCCCCGAGCGTCATGTGCCGCTGCGCGAGCCGCGCCGGATCGGCCACGACCTCGATCGTGCGTCGCTCGCCGCCCCAGGGGTTCACCTCCACCACGCCCGGCACCGCGCGGAGCAGCGGCGCCACGCGCGTCGACGAGAGCTCGTAAAGCTCCGCGAGCGAGCGCGACGGCGAGCTCAACGTGAAGTGGAAGATCTCGCCGAGCCCGCCCGTCACGGGCCCGAGCTCGGGCGCGCTCACGCCGGGCGGCAGCGCGCCCGCGAGCGCGCCGATGCGCTCCGAGACCATCTGCCGCGCGCGCCACGGATCCACGCCGTCGTCGAAGACGATCGTCACCGACGAGATCCCGTACCGCGACAAGCTGCGGTGCTCTTCGAGGCCCGGCAGCCCGCCGAGCGCGAGCTCGATCGGCCGCGTCACCTGCCGCTCGACCTCCTCGGGCGTGAGGCCGGGCGCGCTCGTCAGCACGAGGACCTGGTTGTTCGTGATGTCCGGCAGCGCGTCGAGCTCGAGCCGCCGCCCGAGAAAAGCCCCCACGACGGCGAGGACGAGCGTCACCGCCACGACGAGGCCCCGATGCCGGATCGAGAGCTTGACCAGCGCGGGGATCAATCGACGTCTCCGCCGGGCGTGGGCAGCGCGCGCGACGCGTCCGCGGCCACCTCGTCCCCGGGGCGCAACTCGCCCTCGACGAGCGCGTCCGCCCCGGAGCTCGACAACACCTTCACCGGCAGCGGCGCGCCCGTCTTTCGGGAGAGCACCACAGCCACGCCGTCCTTCAACGTCACGGCCGCCGCGGGGATCGCCACCGCCGTGCCGCCCGGATCGGGCGAGACGCGCACCTTCCCCAGCGTTCCATGCGGCAACGAGATCCCCTCCGCGGGCTTGAACCACGCGGCCACCGTTCCATCCCGCCCGCTCGTGCTCGGCGCTTCGCTCAGGAGCGTGAGCGCCGTGGATTGCCCGAGCGGCCCCACGAAGACGAAACGCGCGCCCGGCGGCGGCCGCTGCGCGAACCGCGCCTCGACGCGCGCCGCGCCCGCGCCCTCGATCAACGCGATCGGCGCGCCCGTGGGCTCGCGCGACGCGCCGATCGCCGCGTCGAGGTCCGTCACCACGCCCGCGACCGGGCTCTTCAACGTCACCAAGCCGCCCGAGCGCACGAGCGCGGCCACGTCCTTCGGCCCGAGCCCCGCGATCTTCAGCGTCGCGAGCGCCATCTGCTGCGCGGCCGACGCGTCCGCGAGCGTGCCCTCGACCTCGGCGATGTCCACGATCTTCGCGAGCCCGTCCTTCCGGAGCGCTTCGAGCTGCGCCTTGCGCTTGCCGTGCGCCCCGATCCGCGTGCCCGCCGCCGCGAACGCGCCCGCCGCGCGCGCGACCTCCGGCATCACCACGTCCGCGATCGGCGCGCCCTCGTCCACGCGCTCGCCGTGCTCCACGTGCACCTTCGTGATCCGCGCCGAGAACGGCGGCACCACCGCGCCCTTCGCCCCCGCAGGCGGCACGAGCTCGGCCGGCGCTTCGAGCAGCGAGAGCCCGCCCGGCGCGCGCGCCGCGACCCACGGCGTCTCTACGCTCTTCGGGCCCACGCCCATCTCCGCGGCCGGCTCGGGCGCCGCCTCGGGGCCCGCGCACGCAGTGACGACGAGCGCCGCCACGATCCCCCCGATCCCTCGCGCCATCATCGCGCCTTCTCCTGCTTCTTCCCGTCATCCATGGCCGAGAGCCAGAGCCAGAGTTTTACGCGCGCCCACGCGTTCGCGGCCCGCGCGCGCTCCAGCCGTGCCTGCGCGGCCGCGACGTTCCTGCGCGCGGTGAGGACCTCCAGCATCGTCCCCTCGCCCGCCTCGAAGAGCCGCACCCGCGCCGCGAGCCCCTCCGTGAGCGCCGGCAAGATCGCGCCCGCAAGCGTGTCCACGATGTCCTGCGTGTGCTCGACCTCGTGGATCCCCATCGCCACATCGGCCGACGCATTCGCCGCCTCGCGCTTCGTCTCGCCTTCGAGCTGCGCCGCGCGCGCGGCCATCACGCTGCGCTCGCGCTCGCCGCGATCAAAGGCCGGGAGCGTGAGCCCAACAGCGCCATACCCCACGAGCCCGCCAGGCGAATCCCGCTGCACGTACACGCCGACCGAGAGCGAGGTCCCGCGCGCGGCCCGCTCCTCGGCCTCGCGCGCGCGCTCGACCCGCGCCGCGATCGCCTTCTGCTGCACGGTCGGCAGCATCGCCGCGCGCTTCTGCGCGTCCCGCAAGCCCGCGCCCGAGGGGAGCACGGGCACCGGCAGATCCCCGCGCGCGCCAAGCGGATCCACGCCCGCAGCGATCACGCGCGAGAGCCCGAGCCCACGTTCGAACACCTCGCCCTCGGCCCCGATCACCCCGAGCCGCGCCTCCGCGTGGTAAGCGCGCGCGTCGGCCGCATCCGCCTTCGTCGCCGCCGAAGCTTGCGCCGCCTTCTCCACGAGCCGCGCAAACTCCCCGGCGAGCGCCGCCTCCCGCGTGGCCACGTCGAGCACACGCTCCGCCGCCCAGAGGTCGATCCACGCCCGCGCGGCATCGAGCCTTTGCGTCAACGCGAGCGCGCGCGCCCCGGCCGAGAGCTCCTCTTCCTCGACCCGCGCCGCAGCCTTGCGGGCCGAGGACAACCCCGCAAGGTTCCACGATTGCGTCACGCTCGCCTGGATCTCGACGCCCTGGTTTGGCGTGGGCAGCACCCGGAACCCCGGCTGCACGTAGATCTGCGGGTTCTCCGTCATCCCCGAGATCCGGGCGCCGAGCGCATGTTTCGTGGCCACGGCGCGCTCGGCGCCGCGTACGTCCGGCGTCGTGACGGACAGGCCGATGGCCTCGTCGAACGAGAGGGTTTTCGGGGGCGCCGTGGCCGCGAGCGCGACGTTCGCAGCGAGCGGGAGCGCGAGCCAGAAGCTCATGCGCGGACCCTAGCGCCGCGACGCAGGAGAGATCCTGAGGGGATCGTGAGAGAATTCTCAGAAAGCTGGCTGGCAGGCGGTCGCGCCGGGGCGCTGCCCCGGACCCCGCGGGGGCTGTCCGCCCCTCGACCCGGACCAGGCACGGCCTGGACCGAGGGTTGAAAAACTGCGCCACGCGCAGTTTTTCAAACGGGCCGACGAAGAAGCCGGGGTGCCAGCCGAACCCGCAGCGCGGCGGTCTTGGTGGGCAGGGTCGTTGCTGGTCTTGACCGGGCCTGTTCGATGAACTGCGCATCGCGCAGTTCATCGAGCTTGGGTC
>NZ_JARZHI010000037.1:0-104371 GCF_029946465.1 Polyangium sorediatum | reverse complement strand
GGCTTCTTCGTCGGCCTGTTTGAAAAACTGCGCGGAGCGCAGTTTTTCAACCCTGGGTCCAGCGCCTCGCTGGTCCGGGGTCGAGGGGGCGGACAGCCCCCCGCGGGGTCCGGGGCAGCGCCCCGGCGCGGGGTGGCGTCAGGGGGCGAGCGTGCAGCCGGTGAGGATGCCTGCGAGCATCTCGCCGCGGGGCTGGCCTTCCCAGCCGCTTTCCCAGTGGAAGGTGGGGGCCTTGAGCTTGCCTTCCACGGTGTACTTGCACTTCACGCTGAAGCGCGTGGTGGGCAGGTTGCCTGCGAGGGCGGGCTCGCTCCAGAGGCCGGCGGCGACGAACTGCACGTTGTCCGTCGAGGTGTAGGGCCGCAGCGTCTTCTTGTCGTCGGTGGCGTCGCCCTTGCTCCAGGCCTTCGACGGCGACTCGAAGCCGCAGTGCCTGCCTGCGACCTCGTCTGTCGCGGCGCAGTTGAGCTCGCGTTTGTCGCCGGCCACCAGCGTGATCTCGACGTCCACGGTCTGGCCTGGCTTCCATGCGGGGCCGCGCGGGCCGCCGCCGCCGCGCTCTTGACCGAGCAGCGCGAAGCCTGCGGCCAGCGTGCCTACGACGACCACGAAGAGCACCATGCTCTTGCCGAGGGATGCCGAGCTCGGCGGCGGTGCGCGCCTCGGCGCGGCTTTGCCGGCCTTGGGCTGCTTCTTCGCGGGCGCCTTTGCGGGCGCGGCTTTTGCGGCGGCAGGAGGGGCCTTTGCTTCGGCTTTTGCCTCGGCCTTCGGAGCCTCTGCTTGGGCTTCGGCTTCGGGCTCGTCGTGGCCCTCGTCCTCGGCTCCGCCTTCGTCCTTGTCCTCGTCCGGTTCTTTCTCGGCCATGGCGCGCGGACTCTACCTTCCTCCGCCCCGCTTCTCAAACCTTCTGTTACCCTCCGCGCCCATGAGAGCGAGCCCCCCGCGCGCCCGGATTCTCGGCACTGGCCGGTACTTGCCTGCTCGTGTCGTCACGAACGACGAGATCGCTGCGCGCGCAGGAACCTCGGATGCTTGGCTCAAGGAGCACGTCGGCGTCGAGCGCCGTCACGTCGCGGCCGAGGGCGAGACGACGAGTGACATGGCCACGGCGGCGGCGCGTGCTGCGCTGGATGCGGCGGGGCTCTCGCCTGCGGATCTCGACCTCATCATCGTCGCGACCGTGAGCGGCGACAGCCCCATGCCGGCCACCGCGGCCACGGTGCAGCAGAAGCTTGGCACCGAGCTCGTCCCTTCCTTCGACCTCGCGGCTTCGCATGCGGGCTTCCTTTACGCGCTCGCCGTGGCGGAGCAGTCGATCTCCGCGGGCGCGACGCGCACGGCGCTCGTCGTCGGCGCGGACATGCTCTCGCGTCGCGTGGATCCCGAGGATCGGACGACGGCGGGCCTCTTCGGCGACGGCGCGGGCGCGGTGATCCTCGGCGCGGCGGGCGAGGATGGCCGCGGGATCCTCTCGATGCGGCTCGGCGCGGATGGCGCGATGGGCTCGTTGCTCTCGGTTCCGGGCGGGGGGACGGGCGAGCCGATGACGCTGGAGCGGCTCGCGGCGAAGCGGAACAAGGTGCGCATGGAGGGGGCCGACCTGTTCCAGGTCAGCGTGAAGAAGCTCCAGGTCACGAGCATGGAGGCGCTGAAGGCGGCGGGGCTGCTCTCGGACAAGCTCGACTGGGTCATCCCGCAGCAGGCGAACCGCAGGATCGTGGATCGGATCGCCGAGCGGCTCGGGTATTCGCGCAGCAAGTTCATCGAGAACCTCGCCGACGTGGGCAACACGGGCGCGGCTTCGATTCCGATCGCGCTCGACGAGGCCGTGCGGGATGGCCGCGTAAAACCCGGGCAAAACGTGCTGCTTTGCGCGCTCGGGGCCGGCATCACGTGGGCGGCGTCGATGGTTCGGATGTGAAACGTCGGTTCGGAAAGACGCCGCTCGTGCTCGTCTCGGCCCTCGCGCTGAGCGCGCTCGTCTCGCTCGACGTCGGCTGCGGCGCGCCGTCGCGTGGTGTCGACTGGAACGGCAAGCGCCTGCCGGCCATCGACATGCACCTGCACCCGGGCGACTGGGATCACGTTCCCGAGGACACGCGGAAGTTTTTGGCCTCGCGGTTTCCGTTTCCGATCGGGCTCGACGCGGAGGCGGCGGCGAAGGGGTCGCTCTTGCCGGAGAGCATCCTCGGCGAGATCGACGACGCGGGCATCTGGGGCGCGGGCCTCTTTGCCATCTATGCCCCGCGCACCGTGGGCGTCGCGTCGAACGAGCTCGTCGCCGAGGATCTCACGTTTGCCCCGGATCGCTTCTTCGGGCTCGCGTCTTTGCGGGTCGACCGGTGGACGACGGATCGCGACGCGGAGCTCGATCGATTGAAGAGCACGCTCTCGCGGCCGGGGTTCGTCGGGATCAAGCTGGCCCACGCGCACCAGCATTTTCGCATGGATGATCCCGCGTTTTTCCCGATCTACGAGGTCGGGGCCTCCCTGGGCAAGCCGCTCTATCTGCACACGGGGACGAGCCCGTTCCCGGGGACGTCGCAGGAGCCGGCCTATACGGACCCGACGTACCTGGAGACGGCGATCCAGCAGTTTCCGGGGGCCACGTTCATCCTCGGGCACCTCGGCTACGATTTCGAGCAGAAGCGCCACGCGGGCCTCGAAACGTGCATTCGGCTGGCGAAGACGTACCCCAACGTGTTCCTCGAACCTTCGGCGCTCGGCTCTGCGTCGTCGGATCCGACGGGCGCGAACCTGAAGGAAGCCATGCGTCGCATGCGCGAGGCCGGGATCACGGACCGCGTGGTGTATGGCAGCGACGGGCCGCAGAGCCCGGGGTTCGTGAAGGGATACCTCGAACGAACGGTCGCCGCGATGAAGGACGCCGGATACACGGAGCAGGAAGCGGCCGCCGTCCTCGCGGGGAACTTTGCGCGCGTGTTTGGCGTGACGGTGCCCGCGGAGGCGGCCGAATGAACGTGCGCTTTGGCGTGACGTTCGGAGGTTGCGTGATCGCCACCCTCCTGGGCGCCTCCGAGGCCGCCGCTGTGGAGCCGAGGACGCCCTTTCCTGCGCACGCCGCGCTCGACGCCGTGGGCGGGAGCCCGGCGAAAGGGGCGTACGTCCTGTCGGCGCAAGGCGGCTGGCCGTTTTCGTTCCTGCGCGCGCAGGTGGGGTTGTCGGACCGGATCACCCTGCAAAGCGAGCTCGAATCGGCCGTCGGGCGCCGGTATCGCCCGATGCTGGGGATCGGCGTGCGCCTCGCCGAGGCGACACACGTGCGCCTGACGGGGGAGTTCCTCGCCGGCTGGCTCTTCCAGCGCAGCGAGGAGTACCGGCGCGGCCCGAACGGCGAGCTCCGGTTTCGCCTCGCCATTCCGGTGCGCCGGTTCGTCCCGTACCTCGTGCTCGGCACGCGCCACGCTTTTTTGCCGGATCTGCTGACGATCGAGCGCTCCTCGGGCACGGAGACAAGCTGGTCTGCGCGGCACGAGTGGACGCCCTGGGCCACGCTGGGGCTCGGGTTCGCGATATCGCGGGGGATCGGGCTCGACCTCGGCATCAACTACGGCTGGGTCGGCGCGCCGGATACGATCGCGCTGCCCGGCGTGCACCTCGGTTTGCATTTCGGAGGGGATCGATGAGCCGGGCCCGCTTCGTTTTCGCCGGTGCCCTCGTGGTCGTGCTCGCGGGGTGCATCAACGAGGAGACGCGCCTCTACGAAATCGAGCTCGACGGGCAGGTCGCCGTGCCGGACGGCGCGCCGAGCGCGGGCGCCGTGCACCTCGAATTCCACGTGGCGAAGACGTTCGGCGAGGGCGACCTCGAACATCCGCTCGGCGTCTTCGAAACGCGCACGGTGGCCGGCGTGGGGCCGGTGCGCGAGGTCGTGCTGTATCCGCTCGACGAGGGGGAGGGGCTCGTCGTGTACGGCTGGCTCGACAGCGATGGAGACGGCGTCCATTGCGCGCCCGGGCAAACCGAGGAGCCAGCGGGGCTCGTGAAGGTCGCGGGGTTCCCGGCGCACGCGCTTTCGTTTTCGCTCACGCTCCGCGCGCCGTGTGTGGGGCCGGAATCGCTGTATCCTTGAGCGGATGTCCGACGGACCCAAGCCGAAGCGTGACGTGCTCGATCCCGCGCTGGCCTCGCGTTTCGCCTGGCGCATGGCGCCGCCGCCCGAGGCGCCGCCCCCGCAGGCCGAGGCACAGCCGGCGCCGAAGCCCGACCCGGCAGCCTCGGAGGGCTTCGCCGAGCGCGCGGCGCAGGTCTGCGAGGAGCTCGCGAAGGAGGTGCGGAAAGCGTGGGCGCTCGGTTCTCCCGCGGCGCAGGCCGCCGCCACCGAGCGCTTGAAGCGCTTCGCGCGGCGGATCGGCTTTCAGATTCTCGGCATGACCCGGCATCCGCTGGAGGCCGTCCGCTTGCTTCGGCTGGTCGCCCGTCACATCGAGGCCACGCCGTTCCGCAAGGCCGACATGTTCCAGCTCGCGTGGCTGCCCATCCCGGATCGCCACCCCGAGGTGGTCGAGCTGATCGTCGAGGCCGCGCGCACCGGCGACAAGAACTTCGCGTTCGTCCTCGATCGCACCGTGGCCGAGAAGGAGTTCGAAGGTCGTTACCCCGAGCTCGGCGTGCGGCTCGCGGAGCTCGCCGATACCTCGCGCATTTGGGACGTCCGCGCGCTCGCGATCCGATGGCTCTCGCTCGACGATTATCCGACGGCGATCCCTTCGTTACGCCGCGCCCTCCGGATGCCGCACGCGCGCCTGCGGTATTATGCGCTTTTCATCCTCGTGCAGATGAAGGGATGGACGCAGCGCGAGGAAGACGTGCTCTGGCTGCTCGAGGACGCCGTGCGCCACCCGCTCGACCGCGGCGCCGGGATGAGCGCCTATGATCGCGTCGGCGATTACGAGGAGGCGCTGATCGACGCGCTCCGGGTGGCGCCCCCGGCGGAAGGGTGGAAGCCGCTCGAGGTCATCGTCGAGGGCGGCGGTGCGCACATCTCCCAGGATCGACCCGGGCTCGACGCCGATTGGGCGCTCAAGGCGCTCGCCGCCGGGTATCCGGCGCGGGCCGTCGCCCGGGTCGATCGTGTGCTCGCCGATCCGAGCGGCATTCGTCGCTTCGCCGCGATCGGCGCGCTCGCGCTCTTGCCGGAGGATCTCGCGCGCCCGCGGCTGATCGAGGCGGCCGGGTGCTGCGAGCACAACCTCGTCGAGCGCGTGAAGGGGATCTGGTTCGAGCGGTTCGGGGGCGCGCTGCCGGTGTCGCCCCTCGCCGGGGTGCCCGTGTTCTTGCTCGACGGTCCGCCGAGCGAGCGGTTTTTCGCGTGCCTGACCGTGCTCCGAGGCGCCTCGCAGGAGGCGCGCTTCACGATGGTGGACGCGCTGCTCGTCGAGGCGCCCGAGACGAGCGCTCCGCCCGCGCAGCTCTCTTCGTCGCAGCGTGAAGCGCTCGCCTTGCTTCTTCTCACGTTGCGCACGTCCGGCACGCTCTACAAGCACCCGACGCTGAGCAACCTGGGGGAGGGCGACTGGGCCAAGCTGCTGCTCCGGCGCTTCGGCGCGCCCGCGTTCGAGGGGCTCGCGAACCTCGCGGAGGCGCCGGCCCTCGCGGGGGTGAGCCGCGGCTGGCTCGACGCGCTGACCAGCGTGGCGCGGGAAGGGATGCTCGGCGCAGAGCAGCGCGAGCGGCTGCGTAGCATCGCGCGCGCGGCGCTCGCGTCGCCCGCGTGGGACAACACGTCTTCGCCGCTCATCACGCTCTCGGTCGTGGGGGCGCCGCAGGCGTGCGTGGAGCAGCTCTGGTCGATCCTGATCACGCCGGACGACCCCACGGACGCGCGAAGCGAGGGGGTGCGGTCGAACGCGGATGCGTCGCGATGGGCGTCGATCGTGCTGCGCGACGTGACCGACGCTCCGTGGCTCGACGCGCGGATCGCAGCGATGGCGCGGGAGGCGCTCCAGCAGAGGCGCTTCGATCTCTTCGAGCGGCTGATGTACCTCGGATCGGAGCGAAAGGCACAGGAGGTGCTGGACGTCGCGCCGGCCGTCCTGTCCGCCTACGACGGTGATCCCGAGGCGTTCGACGCGGTCTTCCAAGCCGCCTCGGCGCTCGTGCAGGCCAAGCGCCTCGACGACGCGTGGATCCTGTCCGCGCTCGCGGAGCCCGAGGGGCCGCTGTTCGCCGTCGCCGCGAGCCTCGTCCGCAAGTCCTCGCCTGCGCCGGTGTTCGAAGCGCTCACGCGCGCGCTCGGCTCGACCGCGCGGGGCGGCGCGTCGGCGGCCGAAGCGGCGCACGTGCTGGTCTTGCAGGAGATCCTCGCGGGGGACGACGCGCGGCTCTCGGGCATCCTGGATCGAGCCCCGGCCCGCGCGCGTGCTGCGCTCTGCGGCGCGCTCCTCGACAACGAGGTCCCGCTCGCGAGCTACCGGGAGCACGTCGCCGCGTGCCTGATCTCGCCCGATCCACAGGTCGCCCAGGAGCTCCACGATCCCTTGTGGCTCCGCAAGCCGGACGGGATGGAGGAGCTGTTCGAAGAGGTCCTGCCGCGGGTGCAAGTGGAGGACACGCGCGACTTCCTGTTCTATCTCCTCGGCGCGCCGAACGAGGCCGCGAAGTTCTGGGTCGACGGGGGCGACGACGAGGACGAGGACGAGGACGCCTGGGACGACGAGGACGAGGACGAAGACGAGGACGACTGGGAGGACGAGGACGCGTCCTCCTGAAGCGCGTTACGCCCCCGCCTTCATGCACGACGCGAGCTCCGCGAGGAGTTTGTCCGTCGCTTCGAGCCCGCTCGCGAAGACCTCCGTGTCCCGCGTCCTCCTCGACAAACGCATGTCCGGCGAGAGCTTGTACGGCGAGCCCTTGGGCTGCACGAGCTTCATCACCTTCGCGGGATCGAGCGGCGTGTCGTCGCGCAGGTGCAGCGTCACGCCCTTCGCCGTCGCCTCGCACGCGAGCGCGCGGAGCTTGCGGAGCTCGGTCTTGAGGCTCATCAGGTGCACGAGCCTTCGCGCCTCGATCGGCGGCGAGCCGAAGCGATCCTCCATCTCGTTCGCGAGATCCTGGACCTCGTCCGGGCTCGACGCGCTCGCGAGGCGTTTGTAGAAGGACAAACGCACGCCGACGTCGGACACGTAGTCCTCGGGCAAGAGCGCGTCCGCGTCGAAGGCGAGCTCGGGGTCGACCTCGTGCACGACGGGCTCGCCCTGGAGCTCGTGCACGGCCTCGTCGAGCATCTGGCAGAAGAGCTCGAAGCCGACCTGCGCCACGTTGCCGCTCTGCTCGGCGCCGAGGATGTCGCCCGAGCCGCGCAGCTCCAGATCGAGCGAGGCGATCTGGAAGCCCGAGCCGAGTTCGGTGTGGCGCTCCAGCGCCTCGATGCGCGAGCGGGACTCGTCGGTCATCGCGTTCGCGGGCGGGACGACGAGGTAACAATACGCGCGCTCCTTCGAGCGGCCCACGCGGCCGCGGAGCTGGTAGAGCTGCGAGAGGCCGAACATGTCGGCGCGATCGACGATCATCGTGTTCGCGCGCGGGATGTCGAGGCCGCTCTCGATGATCGCCGTCGAGCAGAGGATGTCGTAACGGCCCTCGACGAAGTCGAGCATCGCCTGCTCCAGCGTGGTCTCGCTCATCTGCCCGTGGGCGATCGTGATGCGCGCCGAGGGGACGAGCTCCTGGAGCCGCGCGGCCCGCTCGTAGAGGCCCTCGACGCGGTTGTACACGTAAAACACCTGCCCGCCGCGGCCGAGCTCGCGCTCGACGGCTTCGCGCAGGACGTTCTCGTCGTGCCGCGTGACGAGGGTCCGGATCGCGCGGCGCTCCGCGGGCGGCGTGGTGATGATGGACATGTCGCGCAGCCCCGTGACGGCCATCTGGAGCGTGCGCGGGATCGGCGTCGCCGTGAGCGTGAGGACGTCGACGTTCGTCTTCAGCGCCTTGATGCGCTCTTTGTGCGTCACGCCGAACCGCTGCTCCTCGTCCACGACGAGCAGGCCGAGCTTCTTGAAGTGGACATCCTTGGAGAGCAAACGATGCGTGCCGATGACGACGTCGACCTTGCCGTCGCGTAGGCCGCGCGTGGTCTCGTCCTGCTCCTTGTTCGACTGGAAGCGCGACATGGCCCGGACCTCGAGCGCGTACGGGCTCATGCGGGCCTTGAAGTTCAGGTAGTGCTGCTGCGCGAGCACGGTCGTCGGGCAGAGGACGGCGACCTGGCGGCCCGAGGCGGCCACGCGGAAGGCGGCGCGGATCGCGACCTCGGTCTTGCCGAAGCCGACGTCGCCGCAGACGAGGCGATCCATCGGGCGCGCGGCTTCGAGATCGGAGGAGACCTCGCCGATCGCGCGGGCCTGATCGGGCGTCTCGTCGAAGGGGAAGGTCGCCTCGAACGCGGCGTAGTCGTCGTCGGGCGGCGCCGTAGGCTCGCCGATCGCGCTCCTTCGCTCGGCGTAGAGGCGGAGCAGCTCGTCCGCCATCTTGCGGAGGCTCTTCTCGACCCGGGCCTTCGTCTTGGCAAACGTTTGTCCGCCGAGCCGGTCGAGCTTGGGCGCGCCTTCGCCGCCCTGAAACTTCTGGATCTGGTTCAGGCGGTAGACGGGCAGGTAGAGTTTGTCGCCGCCCGCGTACTCGACCGTGATGAGGTCGACGACCATGCCGCCGACCTGTTTGTGCACGAGCCCGTGGTAGCGGCCGATGCCGTGATCGGCGTGCACGACGTAGTCGCCGACGGAGAGGTTGCGCAGGTCTTCGAGGAAGGGCCGCGCCGAGGCCTTCGTGTCCTTGCCGCCCCGCGCGGCACGTCGATGCGCGCGGGCGCCGAAGATCTCTTCCTCGGTGACGAGCGCGAGGAGCTCGGCCGGCGCGACGACACCCCGCGCGAGCGCACCTCGCACGACGAGCGCGGTGCGCGCGGCCTCGGGAGCTTGCTCGTCGAGGATCGCAGGGTCGAACGCGCCGAGGCGGGCGCGGACGCGGACGCCCTGGTGGCGCAGGAGCGTGACGAGGCGCTCGACCTGCGTCTCCGCGCGCGCCGCGATGACGACACGCATGCCGTGCTCCTGCCAAGCGAGGATGCGGCGTACGAGCGGATCGAGCGCGCCGGTTTTGCCCCGGGAAGCTCGAGCGGCCTTGATGGCGCGTTCGAGGTCGCCCTGATCGAAGGTGGCGAGCGAGGGTGCCTCCTCCGGCGCGACCTCGAAGCGCTCGAGGGAAGCAGGATCCGGCGCGTCTCCGGCGATCCCGGTCCGATGGAGCGCGATGTGCGTGCGGCCCTCGATCCACGCGGCGATGCCGCCCTCGGTCTCGTAGAACGCGTCGAGCGGGAAGTGCGCGTCGCGCGACTTGTGGGCGAGATCGGCCAGGGCGCGGCCGAGCTCGTCGCGCAAGGATCGCGTGATCGCAGCGGGATCTTCGAGCACGACGATGGCGTCGTCGGGCAGGTACGAGGCGAGCGGAGCGAGGTCGAGGTACGCCGGGAGGAACCCTTCGGCCCCGAAGAACGTGCGACCACTCGTGACGTCGTCGACGAGGGCGCGGGCCTTCACCGAGGGAAGATCGACCGCGTCACACGCGGCCCGCGCGCGCTCGCGGGCGCGGGACTCGTTCTCGGGCGTGAGCACGGCCTCGCGCGCCTGCGGGAGCCAGACCTCCTTGATGTCGGCGATCGTCTTTTGTCCTTCGGGGTCAAACGATTTGATCCCCATGACGAGGTCGCCGTAGAACTCGATGCGCGCGGGAAAACTCGCGTTCGGGGGCCAGACGTCGAGCAAGGCGCCACGCACGGCGAAGGTGCCGGGGTCCTCGACGAGGGGGCTCCGGACGTAACCGGCCTGCGCGAGCCTGCGGATCAAGGCGTCCCGCTCGATCTCCTGCTCGGTCACGACGAGCTCGGCGTGTTCGAGGACCTCCGGCTGCGGGACGACCTTGCGGGCGAGGGCGGAGACGGGACAGACGAGCGCGCGCCAAGGCAGATCCACGGCGAGGTGGAAGAGCGCGGCGAGGCGGGCCTCGGCGCCGCGGCGATCGGGGTTCACGTCGGCGTAGGGGCTCGACTCGTTCGGCGGGAAGAGCAGGACCTCGCCGAGCGTGGTCTTGCCCGCGTCCGGCTCCTCGGCATCCGCGCCGGCGAGCAGAAACGATGCGTCGGCGTGGAGGGCGCGCGCGGCTTCGAGGTCCGCCGTGACGGCGATGATCTTTCGGCGCGTGGTTTTCGCGAGGGCGCGGAGGACGAGCGCGGTGGCGCCGCCCGCGACGGAGACGACGTGGATCGTGGGGCCCTTCGCGCCGAGGATGCGCGCGGCGAGATCCCGCGTGGTGGTGATCGGGCGATCGAGCGGGAGCTCGTACGAGGGGAGGGGCTCGAGCGGCGCTGCTTCGGGGGAATCGAGCTCGACGTCGAGGGACTCGACGCCGGCGATCTCGCCGAGGGAAGCGCGGAGCTCTGCGCCTCTGGTTGCCTTTTCGGTCGCGGGCATCGTTCGCCGCGGGTGTAGCACGAAGCGTGTAGGGACTACGGAGCCGAGATGTACTGCTCGGCCACCCAATACTGCTCGCCGTTGCTCATCGTCACGAAGTACTGACCTTGTGAGATTTGCGCGACCGTCCCCGGATACTTGTTTCCGTCCGACCACGCGACGAGCACGGCCGATCCGACGCCTGGTTTGGACAGGCTCTTGCCGAACGAATCGAGCGCGTGGCCGAGCTTGTCGAACCCGCTCTTGAGCGCGCCGCCGACGGCCTTGGCCGCATCGGTGGCCTCTTGCTCCAGGCTCTTCGGTTGTTGCGCGGGAGCGGCAGCGGCAGCGGGCTCGGGTATTGGAACGGCAGCGGGAGCGGGAACGGCCGCGGGCTCGGGTGTGGGAACGGTCGCGGGCTCGGGTGTGGGAACGGCAGCGGGAGCGGGAACGGCCGCGAGCGCAGGCGCGGGAATGGAGGCGAGCGCGGGCGCGGGCGCAGGAACGGCAGCGAGCGCGGGCGCAGGAACGGCAGCGAGCGCAGGCGCAGGAGCAGCGGCGGGCGTGGGTTCGTCCGCGAGGGCAGCGGGGGCCTCCGAGGGGGGCGCGTAGGCCGTGGCTTGCGTGCCGATCAGCGTGGCGAGCGTGGAAATGGGGCGACGCTCACCGCCGCGGTGCAGGCGCAAGAGCTCCTGCTCGACGGCGCAGACGTACGCGACGAACTGCTGCATGTCGCGGGACATCGCGGCGTTCCAGTGGAACGCGATCTGCGTGTAGCGGAAGAGATCCAGGTCCTGGCGCGCGAGTGTGGACGAGAGGCCCGCGTGCATGATCTGCGCGGAGAGCTCGACGTACTCCGCGAACGAGAGCGCGGGAGCGGCGCCCTTGGCGCGGCCGAGCGCGGCCTGGTACGCCGGGACGAAGCGCACGGCGATGGCGCCGCCGAGCGCGGGATCCTCGAGCCGCGCAAGCCAGCCCGCATGCGCGGCGAGCCAGTCCTCGCGGGAGACGTTCTTCGATTGCACGACACGCGCGCAGGCGTCGGCGTCGTCAGGGTGATCCGCGCAGAGGGCGCGAAGCTCGGCGTATTGCTCCAGCGTGAGGCCGGCGATGGGCGCGAGGGGATCCATGCGCGCCGAGGGAAGCCGGGGTGCGGCGAGGGGTCAAGGGGAAGCAAAACCCCGTCGAGGCGGCAGACCGGCCCTCGCAATGGCCACGGGGGCCCGCAATCGCGAGGGGCTCAATTCAACGTCTCGCCCCCGCCGTCCCCACGTCCCGCCCCGAAAATCGCCTCCCAGTTTGCCCGGTACGCGTCCGTCGCGACCTGCGCCGGGCCCGATCGGGGCGCCTCCGGGGGCCGCGGGCTCTTCACGAGGACCTCGACGTCGTAGAGACGCTCGTGCTCTTTGCGTTGCGACAGCTTCACGACGTCGCCGTGCACCGGCGCGCCTTCGCGCATGTTCCGGATCGCGCCGAGCTCCACGTTGCCCTCGCGCAGCCGCAGCACGTGGTAGCCCTGTCCGTCGGACATCGGGCTGTGGATCATCACCACGTCCTCGGCCTTCGTCTCCGTCGCCTCGCTCAGGGCGGACGGCTGCTCGGGCGCTTCGGGCTCGTCACTCACACGGGGAGCTTGTCACGTTTCGGGCAGATCGCAGCCGCGATGCACCCCGGCCTCGCTCGGAGAGGCCGAGCACATTCGCAGCGTTACGCACCGAGCAAGGCCGCTTCGTAGCCCGTGCCCATCGAGCCGTCCGCGTGGAAGAGGCCTTTCGCCGTCGCCTCGTCGATGGCCTCGAGCAATCGCGCGAAGCGGGCGATGCCGCTCTTGCGCAGGAGGAGCGTGCCGCGGCCGCGTTGACGCGCGAGCTTGCGCGCGAGCAGGACGGCGCCGTGGCTGTTCGTCTCCGTCACGATCACGATGAGCTGGCAGCGCTCCACGAGCCCCTCGAGCGACTGCGCCCCCCGGCCCCGCACGTCGCCCCGGTGATATTCGAGCTCGTGCCCGGCCGCCTTCGCGAGCCGCTCCAGTTGCACCTCGTAACGCTCGACTCCCCCGATCCAACCAATGCGCATGGGGCCTCCTCGACGGCCACCGCCGAGAAGCACCTCGGTGCTCCCGGTGGCCGACTGTCCGCTATAGCGGATGATCTAAGGTTCCGTAGCGGGACTGTCCAGGCCTTTCCGTCGTCATCACGGAAAAAAGTCCGCGATGGCGGAGCCCAGCCCAGGGCCCTGCGCCCTGCCTCGGGCGCCGGTCTCGTCCGCGCTTCGGGACAACCTGCGCCGGGGCGGTTTCTTCCCGTCCGTCAACGACCAGGGGCTCCGTTCGGACAAGCCGAGCGGAGCCCCCGGACCCCCGCAAATTTGGCCCTCGTCCTCGGGGTGACTTAGTCGGGGCGAAAGCGAGTGAGCCGCGTGGGGCGCGGCGGGGACGGGGTCTGTCACGTCTCCACCCCTGGAGGATTGTCATGAGCATGCGAGGCGCAGAGGACTCCGCGGAAGGCACGAACGGCCGGGCAAACACGACGGCCACGCCCGGGACGCCCGGGACGCCGGACCGGCGCGCGGGCCACCACCGGGTCCACTTCGAGGCGCTGGTGGCCGTGGGCGAGGCCAAGGGCAGCGGCGGCTTCGAGGCCGAGTCGATCGACGTCTCGCCCGAAGGCATGCGCCTGCGCACGGCCTACCTGCCGCAGCTCGGCGATCGGCTCGTGTGCCGGTTCGAAGGCGACGCGGGCGAGGTGGTCGCCGACGGCGAGGTGACCTGGCGCCGCGAAGCGCCCCGCGGCGGCGAGTTCGGCCTGCGCTTCGTGGGCTTCGACAACCCCGACGCCGAGGCGACGCTGCGCAGCCTGTGCCAGGAGCTCGGCGGGACGACCGAAGGGAGCAGCGGGATCGGCGCAATGGGGATCCCCGGGACGCGCGTGCGGCTGCACATCGACGGGCTCGGCTCGCCGATGAAGGCGCGGGTGCGGGAAGCCGCGGGCGGCGAGGTGCTCGTGGGCTCGAACCTGGAGTTCCTCAAGGTGGGCCGGTCGCTGGAGCTCGAAGACATGGACCACGGCGACAAACGCGCCGCGATGGTCGACGCCGTGAAGGTGGAGGTCGACCCGGCGACGAAGGTGCCGCAGCTCGTGGTGTCGTTGCGCTTCGGCGAGGCGAAGGAGTCGAAGAAGGCCGTCGCCGCGGCGAAGGAGCCGGAGAAGGCGGTCGCGTCGAAGGCGCCGGAGAAGGAGTCGAGCAAGGAAGCTCCGTCCCTCGGGCTCGGCGCGCTGATCAAGCGCACGACGCCAGGCGTGGGTCCGGCCACGAAGACGGAAGTGAGCGCGGGGAGCGGCGAGGCCAAGGAGGCCAAGGAGAAGGAGGCTCGCGCCGAGCTTCTCTCGTCGCCGGTCGTGCCCTCGCGCGCGCGGACGCAGGAGATGCGGTCGACGCCGCCGGCCACGCGGCCGAGCGCGTCGACCGAGTCCGCAGCGCTGCGCACGAAGAACGAGGACGAGAACGACGAGGTGGCCGAGGCGAACGATCCGTCGCTGGATTCGCCAGCGATCGGCGCGAAGAAGGATTTTTCCGCGGCGCTGCGCGGGGCGACCGAGAAGGCGAAGGGCGCGACGAAGGCGGCGTTCGGCGCGATCGGTCCGGCGGTAGGCGGGATGGGGACGCGCGCGAAGGACGCGATGTCGGGCTTGTTCACGGCGATCCGAAAGCGGCGCGGCGAGGAGGCGGCCGAGGCGACGGACGGTCAGGCGATGCGGCGGACGACCGCAGCGCCGCCGACGGGCGCGCTGCGCGCAGCCGGCAAGAAGCTCGTGCGCGACAAGGAAGAGGCGGAGACGACCGAGGCGGCGCCGAAGGCCCGATCGAGCCGGAAAGCCGCGCTCATGGGCAGCGCGCTCGGGCTTGCCGCGGTGCTCGTCGTGGTGGGCGGGATCCGGCTGCTCGGCGCGTCGCGCGCAGCGGCGCCGGCCGATCCGCAAGGCATGGAGGCGAACGCAGCGGGATCGGCCGCAGCGCTGCCCGCGCCGACGGCAGCGAACGTGGCGGCCGGGGATCCGAACGCCGTGCCGAACGTGAACGTGCCGCTCTTCGGGGCGACGCCGCTCTCGACGACGGAGCCGGTGCCGGCGATGCCGACGCAGCCCGACGGGACGGTCGCGCAAGCGCCGCCGGCCGGGTCCGAGGGCGACGGCGCGCAGGCCGCCGCGGCGGACGACGGCGAAGGCGAAGGCGACGCGGACGAGGCGGAGACGCAAGGCGACGGCAAGCAGTACGGCAAGGGCAACGTGCGGAGCCCGATCGTGCTGAAGCTGAAGATGGACGGGCCGATCGAGACGGTGAACGGCGCAGCCGGCGCGATGGGCTTCACGGTCTCGCTGCCCGGTCGGCGCGCGCTCTCGTCGGCGACGGAGCTCGCGCGCAAGGACAAGCGGATCGCCTCGATCAACGTGGTGAACAACCCCGCGGGCGCGGAGATCAGCCTGCAGTTCAAGGACGGCGTGCCGGCCTACCTCGCGAAGGCGAAGGGCGACCGGCTCGACATCGCGCTCGGCACCGACGCGAAGAAGAAGGTCGCGAAGGCGGGCGACAAGACGAAGAAGAAGAAGGCCGCGGACAAGAAGAAGGCCGCCGCTGCCAAGAAGCCGACGAAGAAGCCCTGAACGAAGCCCCTCCCCAGATCAGCGCGGCGCCGGACGGGTTTCGGCGCCGCTTTTTCTTTCGAAGATGCACCAGGCCCCGCCGTTGCGGAGCTTGATCGGCTCGGCCACGACGAACTGCGTGCGCAGCTCGCTACTCGCGTGGAGCGTGCGAGACGAGGGGACCGTGGGGCTCTTGCAGTCGACGGTCGAGGAGATGATCACCACGTAGCGCGGGTCGCGCGCGAAGATCGCGTCGGCGTATCCCGCGCCCGTCTTGTTCGTGTAGCCGCCCGGGAGGCGCGCGATTTCGGGCGCGAGCAGGCCGAGCATGTCGACGACGGGAAAGCCCGTCGCGTAGCCGACGTAGCCGATGTCGGCGATGGCCACGGGCCCGGGTTTTCCATGCGCGGAGAGCCACGCCGCGGTCCGGCCGCCGGCGTCGTCCCAGAAGGCTTTGTCCTTCTCGAAGATGTCGCGCTGCGCTTGCCGCAGCGAACCCACGCGCGTGAAGCCCACCAGGATCATGAACAGGGCGACCGCGAGCGCCGCGGCCCGCTCCCTGCGCTCGGCGACGGCGCGCGCGGCAGCATCGACGAGCAGGAACGCAAAGGGCTCAGCGGGCGCGAGGAAGCGGTAGTACGGCATCCAGTCGCCACCGACGAGGAGCACGTAGAGGCCGAAGGTGACGGCGATGGCAGCGACGGCGAGCCCGTCGCGCCGCTTGCGGACGACGAAGACCACGATCGCGGCGATCCCGGCCCAGAGCGCGGGCCCGGCGTGCATCGCGTAGCGGCGCAGGTAGTCGAGGCCGCCGTGGAGCTGCTGGTTCATGTCGCCCGTCTTCGCGGTGAGCGTGTTGGGGAAGAAGCCGCCGTAGTAGAGGCGGCGGAACGCGAGGTGCGCGAGGACGGGGACGGCGAAGGTGGCGAGGCGCGTGAGGCTCCGGCGGGAGAAGGGTTGGTCCGGGTGCCAGACGTAGAGCAGGAGGAGGAAGAGCGGCGCCTCGGGGCGGGTGAGGGCCGCGAGCGCGAAGAGCGGGCCCGACCAGGGGAAGACGTCGGCGTCGTCGTGCGCCTCGATGAGGAAGCGATCCGCGCCGAGGAGGACGAGCAAGACGAAGAGCGGCGACTCGAGGCCGAAGACGGCGTACCCCGTCTGGAGAAAGCTCGAAGCGCAGAGCCACGTGGCGAGGCACGGCGACCACCCGAGCGGCGCGAGCCTGCGCGCGATGCGGTAGACGGGGACGAGCGAGGCGCACGCGCAGACGACGCCGAGCACCTTCGCGGTGATCTCGGGGCGCGCGCCGAGCGTCGCGAAAACGCCGAGCAGCACGGTCCAGAGGAAGTTCGTGTACCCCTCGACGCGCTCGCCGAGGTTGTAGACGAGCCCGTGCCCCTCCGCGAAGTTCCGCGCGTAGCGGTAGGAGATGTACGCGTCGTCGATCGTGAAGCCCGCGACGCGGTAGGCGTTCGCGACGACGAGCATCATCGGCAGGACGAGACCGAGCGCGAGGTGCGTGGGTTGGGAGAGCGGCGCGCCGCCGAGCCAGGCGCGGAGGGAGACAAGCGCGCTCGGCGGGGGGGCCTCGGGCGAGGCGGCGACGGGGCCGTTTTCGCGGGTCGACATCGAGGAGCGGCCCATACCTGGCCTTCGTCGCGGCGGAAAGCACGGCGACGCTTGCCAAGACCGGGCCCGACGGTGGTATGGCCGTGGCGTGAAGAGGCAGCCCGAGGGCGACGAGCGAGCGAGCGACGCGGCGGCGGAGGCGGAAGCGAAAGCCGACGTGGAAGCGAAAGCCGACGCGGAAGCGGAAGCAAACGCGGAAGCAGACGCGGACGCGGACGATCCGGAATCCGACGACGATCGCGACGATCCCGATCCCGACGCGGCCGATCCCCCCTGGAAACGTCCGCCGGCGGTGACGCTCCGCGACTGGGCTGCGGGGGCGCCCTTGCCGCGGTTCGTGCACCTCGTCGTCGGCCTCGTCCTTCCGGCGATCGTGATGCTCGTGAACGCAGGCCGCGTCCTGTCGTTCACCATCGACGACGCGTACATCTCCTACCGCTACGCGCGGAACCTCGCGCAGGGCCTCGGCCTCGTCTACAACGCGGGCGAGCGCATCGAGGGGTACACGAACTTCCTCTGGACCGTGATCCTCGCCGGCGCGATCAAGATCGGCCTCGATCCCGACGTCACGGCGAAGGTCCTCGGCGTCGCCTCCGCACTCGGCGCGCTCGTCATGATGTACCGCCTCTCCGATCGGCTCCGGCCGCTCGCGGCGGCGCCCTGCCTCGCGACGTGGCTCGCCGCGACCACCGTCGTCTTCTCGGGGTACGCGGTCTTCGGCCTCGAGACCGCGTTCTTCGTCTTCCTCTTGCTCGCGGGCACATGGCTCTTCCTCGGCGAGATCGATCCCGACGAGGAAGGTTCGTCCAAGGCGAGCTTCCGTTTCCCCTGGTCGGGCCTCGTCTTCGGCCTCGCCGGGATCACACGGCCCGAGGCGCCTGCGTTCGTCGGGCTGCTCATGCTCGTGCTGACCTTCGGGCGAGATGCGTTCGGCACGAAAAACGCCGCAGCCCGCGTCTTCACCGCGCCGGGCGGCTTCTTCGGCAAGCAGAATCTCCTGCGCGGCGTGGCGTTCGTCCTGCCTGTCGGGACGCACCTCGCGTTTCGGCGCGCGTACTACGGCTCGTTCGTGCCGAACACGTTCTCGGCGAAGACGGGCAACTGGTCGGCGCAGATCGACGGCGGCGCCGACTACGTCCGGAACTACGTCAACCACGCCGGACCCGTGCTCTACCTCGGGATCTTCGCGGTCGCGATGGGCCTCGTGTGGAAGCGGCGGGATCTGCTCGCGGTCTCCGCGATCGCGATCTTCGTGCTGCTCTACGTCGTGCTCGTCGGCGGCGACTGGATGCCGTTCTACCGCTTCATGGCGCCCTTCGAGCCTTTCGCGTTCCTGCTCATCTGCGTCTCGACGCGCGCGATCGTCGATCGAAGGAGCCGCGCCGCGAACCTCGCGCTCGCCGCGTTCCTCACCATCGCTTTCTCCTTGCGGGTCGGGAACATGCAGAGCGCGCAGCGGCAGATCCTCGAGAAGGAGGATCGCTTCTGGAAGATGGCCGCGGGCGGCACGGCGAAGTGGTTCCTCGAGAACGGCAAGCCCGGCGAGATCGCGATCGGCGACATCGGGTACGTCGGGTACGCGACGGACTACCCCATCCTCGATCTGCTCGGCCTCGTCGATCCGGTCATCAGCAAGCTCGAGGGCGGCTACACGCGCAAGCTCGGACCCGGCTTCCTCGATCGCTTCTTCGACAAGCGCCCGCCCTACTTCCTGCTGATCTCCTCGAACATCGACTGCAAGCACCCCTCCGTCCCGGGATCGCAGGTCATCTACCGCGATCGACGCTTCCTGCCGGCCTACGAGATCGCGGGCAAAGTGCCGCTCGACGCGGGCTTCGCCTGGTGCATCTACCGTCGCAAAGAGACGCCCGACACGCGGACGCCCTGAGGCATTCCGTACGAGCGTCCAGGCCGTACCTGACACGCACCTCGGGGGATCGCGATACCCAAACGAGGGGGATCCTGAATTGATCCCGGCGGGTGGCGTGAGCGAACCTCTTCGCTAGAGTTCCTTCACCGAAAGCGTGGAGGCGCCGCGTAGATCGCGCGGAGAACCTCCGGGGAGGAAAAGCTTGGGAGCGAGCGCTTCAGTGCATGCGAGGGGACCGATGCTCCGCGCGCACCGGGCGGCCGGGCACCATACGGGGCGTGTCTTGCTGGTCGAGGACGAGCCTGATCAAGCTGCGATCCTGGAGGCCGTGCTCCGGCATGAGGGGCTCGACGTCCTCGTCGCTTCGAGCGGCGAGCAGGCCCTCGAGATCCAGCACCGGACGCCCGCCGATGTGCTCGTGACCGATCTGAACCTCCCCGGGATGACCGGCATGGATCTCATGCGTCGCCTCACGCCTCCGACGGAGGATGAGGCCATGAAGACGACCACGCCCGCGCCTGCGGTCGTGGTCGTGACGGGGTCGGGCTCGGTGTCGAGCGCGGTCGACGCGCTCAAGCTCGGCGCGGCCGACTACCTGCAAAAGCCGCTCGATCCGGCGCGGCTCGTCTCGCTCGTGCGCGAGCTGCTGTCGTCGGACAACGTCCGCGAGGCCGAAGGCGAGGACGACGACGCCACGTCGGGGCCGCTCGTGTTCGAGGGCATGGTGGGCGGTTCCCGCGGCATGCGCGAGGTCTTCGCCCGGATCGACCGGGTCGCATCGACGATGGCGCCCGTGCTCATCGTGGGCGAGAGCGGCACGGGCAAGGAGCTCGTGGCGCGCGCGATCCACAACCGCAGCCCGCGCAAGAACGGCCCCTTCATCCCCGTGCACACGGGCGCGATCCCGCGCGAGCTCATCGGCAGCGAGCTCTTCGGTCACGAGAAGGGCTCGTTCACCGGCGCCTTCTCCTCGGCCGAAGGCAAGTTCGAGGCGGCGACGGGCGGCACCGTGTTCCTCGACGAGGTCGGCACGATGGACAGCGCCGTGCAGGTGAGCCTGCTGCGCGTGCTCGAGACCTACCGCTTCACGCGCGTCGGCGGCCGCAAGGAGATCGAGGCCGACGTCCGGATCGTCGCCGCGACGAACAAGGACCTGCTCGATCTCGTGGACGAGAACGTCTTCCGCGAGGACCTCTACTACCGCCTCAACGTCTTCACGATCACGCTGCCTCCGCTTCGCGAGCGCGTGGAGGACATCCTGCCGATCGCCGAGCGGTTCCTCGTGAAGTTCGCGAAGCGCTACGGCACGCCCGCGCGTCGCTTCTCCGAGGGCGCGATCCAGAGGCTCTACGGGCACGACTGGCCGGGCAACGTGCGCGAGCTCCGCAACGTCGTCGAGCAGACAGCGCTCTTCGCCGCGGGCGAGATTGTCGCGCCGGAGGAGGTCCAGATCGGCCAGGGCCGCATCGAGCGGCGCACGGGCCGTCGCTCGCACCACGACCTGCAGGTCCACGCGAGCCCTCCGCACCCGGAGCCGGAGCACCAGGTGCCGCCTGCGCCGATCACGACGACGCCGCCGCCGGCGATCGCGGAGCTCGAGGGGCGCGAGCCTCCGCCTTCGCTGACTGAGCCGCCGCCGTCGGCGTCCGCGGCGTTTGCCCAGGCGCCGATCCGCGCGACGACGCCGTCGTCCCACGACCTCGAAGCCCGCGAGGGCGGCGAGCGCGGCGAGCACCCGCTCGTGCTGCGTTTGCCCGTGGGCACGCGCCTCGCCGATGCCGAGCGCAAGCTTATCCTGCTGACGCTCGAGGCCGTGCGCGGCAACAAGCAGCGCGCGGCGCGCGTGCTCGGCATCAGCCGGCGCGGGCTCTACTCGAAGCTCCAGGCGTACGGCGAGCACGTCGGCAGCCACGAGGCGCCCGAGGCGCAGGAGGCCGAGAGTCCGCAAGACAGCGCCGAGGAAGCGCCGCCGCCGGCCTCGGAAGAAGCGCCGAGCGTTCCCAGCGCCGCGGGCGACCTCGACGCGGGCCGCTGTCTTTCCTGATCCCTCCCTCGATCCAGCGTGCGCCGATCCGGCGGCGAGGGGCCTCGCCGGTCGGGTTCGTCCGTCGTCTTGCGGTCCTGCTTCCCGAAGCGGGCCGCCTTCGACACGCTTGCAAGCGCTTTTTTGGGTCGGGCTCCAAGAAATTGCACGTGGAGACGAATTTTTGGCAGATTCGAGTCTTCCTCGTGGCTGATACGTCAGGAAAGGTCCGAAACGACAGGGCGCCCTGGTAGAGTCTTCGATCGAAGACCGACCCGAGGTAAACAGTCGACCCTCCGAACCAGACGCGACATGAAGATCACCTGCCAATCTTGCCAGTCGAAGTACACGGTTTCGGACGAGAAGGTCCAAGGCAAGACCGTCAAGATCAAGTGCCGTAAGTGCGGCGCGACGATCCTCGTCAACAGCAGCGGGGCGACCACGACGAACGCTGACGCCGCCTCGGCCGCGGGCGCCGAAGAGGCGGCGGCGGACGGCGGGGCGTACCAGATCAACGTGGCCGAGGGCGATCAGCGAACGATGTCGCTGCAAGAGATCGTCCAGGCCTACAACAGCTCGGTCATCACCGCAGACACATACGTCTGGGCCGATGGCATGGGCGACTGGCAGCCCCTCGGCCAGGTGCAGGCGATCGTGGACGCGCTCAACGCGGCCGCGCAAGGCGCGAGCGCGCCGCAGCCTGCGCCCGAGCCCGCGCGCGCTGCCGTCAAGAAGGACGGTGCCCGCGGAGGAGCGCGCGATCTCTTCGGCTCCGACGGCGCATCCGACGTGTCGACGAGCGCCTCGGGCATCGGCGGCTCCTCGCCCCGCGCAGCAGCCGCGCCCGTGCGCATCGGCGCCGGCAAGGAAGAGCAGTCCGCGCTCTTCTCGCTCAGCGCGCTGACGAACCGCGCAGGCCAGTCGTCCTCCTCGGCCGCGAGCAGCCTCGGCAGCCTCGGCGCACTCGCGTCGACGCCGTCGAAGTCGATGAACTCCGATGACTCCGGCCTCATCGATCTGAAGGCGCTCGCCGCCGGCGCGTCCGCTGCGCCGTCCACGACGTCCGCTGCGGCGAGCTTGCTCGGTGACTCCGGCGGCTTGTTCGAGCTCGCGGCGCCGCCCGTCACGGCACCCGCGGCGGCTCCGATCCCGATTCCCGAGGAGACGAAGCCGCAGAAGAACCGCACGCCGCTCTTCATCGGCGTCGGCGCGCTCGTCGCTGTCGGCGCGATCGTCGGCGCGTTCATGGTGATGAACGGCGGGCCTCCGCCGGAGCAGCCGACGGCGCAGTCGGCCGCGCCTGCGAACACGCCGCCTCCGCTCGAGACCGCGCCGCCCGCGCCGACGCCTTCCGTCGCCGAGACCGAAGCGCCCGCGGCCAGCGCGTCTGCGGTCGCCGCGAACCCGAAGGGCGGCACGTCGAAGGCGGGCGGCACGACGTCGAAGGCTGGCGCCACGACGTCGAAGGCCGGAACGGGGACCACGAGCGGCGGCGGCACGGCGCCCGCGTCCACGGCGAAGCCCGCGACGAAGGCGAGCTCCTGCGGCTGCGCGCCCGGCGATCTCATGTGCGCGATGCGCTGCTCCGCCAAGGGCAAGTGACCCTTCCGGGAGGGGGCTCCCGATCCACGGATCCGCAGAGCCCCGCCCGCTTCCGCCTCGTTCGTTTCTCCAAACCCGCGATCGATCCACGCGCGTTCGTCCTCGCCGCGAGCGCATGCCTCGTCGCGTGCGCCGCGCGTGCGCCCGAGCCCGCGCCCGTCGTGGCGATCGCCGGCGGCGCGCCTGTCGTCGTTGCCGTCGGAGATCCCGAACCGAGAGGCGCGGCGTCCTCGCCGCCGCTTCGTCCGTGGGTGTGGGAGATGGACGAACCTCGGGCCCGCGCCCGCGCCGCGCAGGAAGGGGTGCCGCTCGTCGTGCACCTCTCGGCGGCGTGGTCTGCGGCGTCGATTGCCATGGCGCGGGAGGTCTGGTCCGATCCGCGCATCCAGCTCCAGCGCACGCCGCTCGTGGCGCTGCGCATCGATCTCACGGACGAGACGCCGGACGCCGAGCTCTGGGCCGCGCGGTACGGCGTGAGCACCGTGCCGACGACGCTCGTGCTCGATGCTGACGGGCGTGAGGTCGCGCGTCTCTTGGGCGCCTGCACCGTCGAGGAGGTCCTCGCGGCGATCCGGAAAGCCGCCGCCGATCCCTGATAGGAGAGCTTGTCCCTGTTTCGCGGGCCCGGCTATGATGGCGGACCTGCCCGGTAAGATGCACAAGCCCTCATCCATCCTTCTTCTCGCCGCGATTGCGGCGCTCCCGATGGCGATCGCTGGATGCGCCACCGAGGAGATTCCGCCCTACGGCGATCCGGCGAAGGTCGTGGGAGGCGCGGGGGCTACCTCGTCCTCGGGCGGCGGCACGTGCATGAGTGATCCCATGTGCGCCGTGAGCTTCGCGAGCGACGTGCTCCCGATCCTCGAAACGAAGGGCAAGTGCGCGGACGCCCAGTGTCACGGCATGGGCGCGGGCACGCTCACGCTCACCGCGGGTGACGCGAAGAAGCTCCGCGGGGAGCTGCTCGACATCAGCGTGGCCGGCGGTCCGTACATCGCGTGTGAAACACCGGGAGACTCGAAGATGCTCTGCAACCTGCGTGTCGAGATGGGGGTCGTGAAGCCCCCGAACTGCGGCGCGCTCATGCCGCAGGTCGATCCCGACGACACCGTCGACGATGCCCGGATCAATCAGATGGAGTTCACCACCATCGAGGAGTGGATCAAGTGCGGCGCGCCCGACAACTGATCCGCGCGTTCCTGCTGCCGGCGGCCGTCTTCGCGCTCGTCGGACTCACGGACGCCGGGCCCTCGTACGCGGGGGACAAGGATGCTGATGGGCTCGTCGCGGTCGCCGAGGCGATGAACGAGTTCGTCGAGGGCAAGTACGACAAGGCCCTCTCGCGGCTCGATACCGCGCTCAAGGCGTGCAAGGGCAAGGCCTGCGAGCCGAGCGTGCGCGCCGAGATCCAGATGGCGATCGGCGTCGTGCAGGGTGCGGGCAAGAAGAAGCTCGACGCGGCGAAGAAGGCGTTCGAGTCGGCCCTCAAGGAAGACGCGAACGTCAAGCTCGACAAGCAGTGGGCGACGAAGGAGCTCGAGAAGACCTTCACCGAGGCCCGGCAAGTCCTCGGGCCGGCGCGCCCGCCGCCCACGAAGCAGCAGATGGCGTCGGTCACCACGGCGCAGGCGGCGCTCGCCCAGAAGGACTGGAGCGGGTGCATGCAGACGCTCATCGCTGAGATGGCGACGTCGAGCGAGTTCGCCGCGGGCAAACTGATGCTCGCGAAGTGTCAGGACGCGGGCGGCCTCTTGCTCGAAGCCGCCGCCGACGCGCAGATCGCGGCGAAGTTCGCCGAGGAAGAGAACAACGCGGCCGTCGGGGAAGAGGCGAAGGCGCTCCTCGAAAAACTCCAGATCGACACGCCCACGATCACGCTGCAGATCCCGAGCTCGTGGAGCGAGGTCGAGGTCAAGATCGACGGCGTCGTCGTCCCAGCCGACAAGGTCAAGCAGCCGATCCCGCACAATCCGGGCAAGGCCACGATCGAGGCCAAGGGCAAACGCGGCAAGTTCCCCACGCAGTACAAGTCGACCGAGGCCTTCGATCGCGGCGAGCAGATCACCGTGAACGTCGATCAGGGCAACGCGGGCGGCAACAACAGCGCCGTCTTCCAGTGTATGCAGGCCGCGCGCACGCCGGCCGACATGCAGCGCTGCATCGACACGGGCGGCAAGGGCCGCGGCTTCACGCTGAAGGCCGGCGTCGAGACGATGTTCTACACCGACACGTTGAGCACGACGGTCGTGTCGCCCGCCGCCTACATCTCCGGCGAGAACCCGACCGCGGGCTGGCAGGTCGGCGGCAGCTTCATCGTCGACGTCGTCAGCACGGCGTCGCCCGACATCGTGGCCACGGCGTCGCGGCGGTGGAACGAGCGGCGTTTCGCGGGATCGCTCTCGGGTGACTTCAAGGTTGGCCCCGCGAAGATCGGCTTGAACGGCGCGGTTTCGGTCGAGCCGGACTACCTCGCGCGCAGCGTCGGCGTCGCGGTGAGCACGGACCTCAAGAGCAAGATGGTCACGCCGACGCTCGCGTACAACGTCGGCTTCGACGTGCTCAGCCGCGCGGGCACGCCCTTCGAGGTGTTTCGCGAGGACATCCTGCGGCACACGATCGACGCGGGCGTCTCGCTCGTGATCGATCCGAGCATGATCGTCGTCGTCGGTGGCACGGCCGAGCTCGTCTTTGGCGACACCTCGAAGCCGTACCGCCACATCCCGATGTTCACGCAGGCGACGGCCGATCGCGTCCCGCTCGGCGCGACCCGCCAGGTCGTCAGCCAGAACCGCTTGCCGTTCGCGCCGCTCGAGCAGCTCCCCACGGAGCGCAGCCGCTTCGCGCTCGTCGGGCGCGCGGCCAAGCGCTTCGAGAAGACCACGATCCGCGGCGACGAGCGGGTCTACGTCGATACGTGGGGGCAGATGGCGAGCACCACGGACGCGCGCTTCTTCTTCGACGTCAACGACGACCTGCGCCTCGGCAGCCACCTGCGCTTCAACATCCAGTCGTCGGTCGACTTCTGGAAACGCGCCTACGTCGCCACGCAGAGCGCGACGGGATGGAACGTCCCCGAGTTCCGCTCGAGTGATCGCGAGCTCGGGGCGCTCATGGGCTTCACGCTCGGCGCGAACGCGCGGTACGCGCTCGCCCGGGTGCTCTCGGCGCAGCTCCAGGTCGAGGGCCTCTACAACCAGTACTTCGACCACATCTACGTCTTCAACCGGTTCGGCTTGTTCACCGCCGTGACCCTGGAGCTGGAGGTCGATTGATGGTCCCCGTGTCGCACGGGCGAAGGTTCGCCGTGCTCTCGTTCGCCGTCGTCCTCGGCGTGGGCGCGTTTGGTTGCAACGGCAACGATCCCATCCCGCAGGAGGTCCTCGACGATTTGCCCGCGGAGCAGGGGTCGCCGAGCGCGCTGCACCGGCCCGGTCAGCCGTGTTTGTCCTGCCACTCCACGTACGGCGCCGCCGCGCCCGCGTTCGCGATCGCCGGCACCGTGTACAAGGAGAACGCGATGGGCGCGCTCGCGGCCGCGCCCAACGTGAAGGTCGAGATCTTCGACTCGGCGGGGCCCTCGCGCTTCGCGTGCACGAACGCGGCCGGCAACTTCTACATCGAGAAGGACAAATGGGCCGACCTCACCTTCCCGCTCAAGGTGAGGGCCGGGCAGCGCAGCATGAACTCGATCATCGGCCGCGAGGGCTCGTGCGCCGCGTGCCACAAGTTGCCCTCGGACGACAGGCCGGGGAACGGCGCCGGGCATGACTCGGCCGGCGTGGTGATCGTCGATGACGGAGACACGGATCCGATTTGTGGTGGAGGTGCGCCGTGAGGCGGAACGTGCGTGAACGGCTCCGGAAGGCGCTCGGCCGGCGCTCCCTCGCGGCGCTCGGCGTCCTCGCGGCGGGGCTCTTCGGCCTCGGCTTCGGGGCTTCGAGCTGCGTGGGCGAGGCGGGACTCGAAGCGTACGGGTGTCCGAACCCGGCCGTCTTCACGGCGAGCGTGTCGCCGTATCTCGAGCGTCGCTGCGGCACCCTCGACTGCCACGGCCAGGCGACGCGCCCCATGCGGATCTACGGCCAGCTCGGCCTGCGCCACCCGGCGGAGAACAACGTCTCCGGCGGCGTTTCGACGACGCAGCTCGAGCTCGAATCGAACTACGCGGCCGTCTGCAACCTCGATCCCGCGGCGATGCAGCAGGTCGTCGACGATCTCGGCTCCACGGCCGACAAGCTCCTGCTCGTCAACAAGGCGCGGGGGCTCGAGCGGCACAAGGGCGGCAAGATCGTGAACGAGCAGGATCCCGGGGATCTGTGCATCCTCGGTTGGCTCGGCTTCAAGGACGCTGCCACCGTGGCGGCCTCTTGCACGGCGGCGATCGAGCCCCTCAAGTAGGGGACCCTGCGAAGCGATCGCGGGAAGTACCCACCGAGACCCGAGACGTGCCAGAATGGCCCCGCGGCTTTGCTCGACGCCGCCACGATCCGAAACATGCGACCTGACGAAATTCGCCCGGGCGGCCTCGTGGCCGGGAAGTACCGCATCCGGACCATTCTCGGCCGGGGGCACGGGGTCCTCGTCGAGGCCTTCAACACCGAGTTCGATCAGCGGGTCGCGATCCGCCTCCTGCTCGCGGGCCAGACCGACGACAAAGAGCTCGAGCGCTTCCGGCGCGAGGCCCGTACGCTCGCCAAGCTCGAATCCGAGCACGTCGCGCGCATCATCGACGTCGGCACCCAGCAGGACGGCACGTTTTACCTCGTCCGCCAGTTCCTCGAAGGCACCGACCTCGCCACGCACGTCAAGACCCGCGGCCCCGTGCCCTTGCAGGAGGCCTGTTTGCTCGTTTTGCAGGCGGCGGAGGCCGTCGCCGAGACGCACGGGCACGGCATCATCTTCCGCGAGCTCCAGCCGCAGCACCTCTTCGTGACGACGCGCGTCGGCGGCTCGCCTTTCCTCAAGGTCATCGACTTCGGCACCGCGAAGCTCATGCGCGACGTCGCCGCGCCGATGGCGGGCGAGATGACGGCCACCACGATGCTCGGCCTCTCGCCTTACTCATCGCCCGAGATCGTGCGCAAGGCGAAGAGCATCGACGTGCGGGCCGACGTGTGGTCGCTCGGCGCGATCCTCTACTACCTGCTCACGGCGCGCCCGCCCTTCGAGGGCGAGATGGCGATGTTGATGCTGCAGATCACGAAGGAGGAGCCGCGCCCCGTGACGCAGGTCCGCCGCGATTTGCCGCCCGAGATCGACCAGATCCTCGGCTGGGCCATGGCCAAGGACGTTGATGGTCGCTTCGCCAACGTGCACGGCTTCGCGCATGCGCTCCGGCCGTACGTGACGGCCGAGGGGCAGGTGATCATCGATCGCATCGGCGCGATCACGCACGCGGCCAAGCAACGCAAGAAGACCGGCTCCGTGCCGCCGCCGCCCTTGCCCACGCCCATGCCGCCCCCGCGCGGCTCTGCGGGCGGCCAGGCGGCAGACATCGAGGACGAGGAGTCCGTCACGCGGATCCAGAGCTCCGCGGCCGCGCTCGGTGAGATGGAACGGACGATGTTCCTGGCCGGCGATTTCGTCCCGCAGCCGCCCGGACCGCCCAAGGACGCGAAAGCGGGTACGGTTCCGTTCCCGGGGGGCGGCGGGGGTCCCGTGTTCGGGGGCGCGGCGAGCGGGATGGGGGCTCCCGAGGGGGGACCGCTTCAGGCGCAAAGCGCGTGGGCCCCGGGGCGCCCGGATCCGACGACGCCCTCGGGGGCCGTGATCTCGCCGCCGGGCACGGGCCCGGGCGGCGGGATTGTCGAGCCAAACCCATTCGCGCCGAAGAGGGATCGGCGAATCCTCTTCGGAGGGCTCGCGGCGGCGGCCGTGCTCGTGCCCGTGATCCTCGTGCTCCTGCTCGTCGGCGGCGACAAGAAGGGCGGCGAGGGCACGACGGCGGACAGCGCGGGGCCTGTGGCCGTCGCGCCGCCGCCGTCGACGACGGCCGAGCCGGCGGCCACGGCGCCGCCTCCGGCCACGACCGAGACCACGCCTCCAGCGGCGGAAGATCCGGTCGCGGTGCTCACGCCTCCGGCCGGTGATCCGAACGTCGGCAAACCTGCGGCCGGCGGCAATACGGGGGGCGGCAGCGCGCCCGCGGGCACGGCGCCGAGCGGCGGCGCGACCCCGAAAGCCACGGCGACGGCGACGGCCACGAGCACGGCGAAGCCGCCTGCGACGGCGACGCCGACGGCTGCGCCTGCGGCGGGCGGCGGCAACGGCACGCTCGTCGCGGTTGCGGTCGGCGGAACGTGTGCGTTTTCGGTGAACGGCGCCTCCAAGGGCACCACGTCGACGCTCAAGCTCTCGCTCTCGCCGGGCACCTATTCGGTGAGCTGCAAGCCTGCGAGCGGCGCTACGAAATCGCGGAGCGTGGCCATCAAGGGCGGCGAGACCGCGATGGCGATGTTCAAGCTCCAGTAAAGGCGGGAAGGGCCGGCGCGATTGGCGTGCTTGCCCGCCCATTGCACCAAACGCGCGAACACGAGCCCCGGCGCGTCGGCTGCCTCACGACGCATTGCGGTACATGCATACTCGTGCCACGCACCGCGTGTCGCGTGTTCACGCATCTGTTTGACTGCGAATGAATTTACGCGATCCCCTTCGGCGAGGCCTATGGGACGGGCTTTTCGCGACATTTATGTGTTGACCCACCGACGCGCCCTTGTTTAAATAACAAACTGGTCCATCGCGTACGGCGTCGTGGGGAAAGCATCGGGAGTGGAGCATGCGTAATAGCTTTATCAAATCGATTCTCGTTCCGTTGACTGCGCTCGGCTTGGCGGCGTTTTTTGCGCAGGCATGCAGCGGAGGAGACAACACGAACTCGGGCTCGGGCGGCCCCGCCGGCTGTATTCCCGGATCGACCGCCGCGTGCATCTGCGGCGGCGGGCTCGAGGGCGTGCAGGTCTGCAACGCGGCCGGCAATGGGTACGAGGCCTGCGATTGCGGCAGCGGCAGCGGCGGCAGCGGTGGCAGCGGCGGCGGCGGCCCCGTCACGTGCGTGGAAGGTGGCTCCACGGCGGTCGTCTGCGGCAATGGCACGCTCGATCCAGGCGAGGAGTGCGACGACGGCAACTGCGTCCCCGACGACGAGTGCTCGGACAAGTGCAAGAAGCCGTACTGCGGCGACAAGATCGTCCAGGCGGGCGAGGACTGCGACGACGGCCAGAACGAGGTCGGCGACATGTGCCCCGACGACTGCCAGATCCCGGACGACGGCGGCCCCGACGCCCCGGTCGATCCCTGCGCTGGCAAGCTCATCTTCAGCGGCTTCACGGCGGCGCCGCAGGCCTCGCAGTGGAGCTACATGGGCAGCCTCGGCTACGAGGCCGGCACGAAGATGTGCCAGGCGATCGGCGCGGCGGGTGTGTGCGACTACGAGCAGCTCGCCGAGATTTTCAACAACCAGGCCGCACACCCGGTCGACGTCGCGAAGATCACCACGGGCGTCCCGGCCGGTGGCATGATCACGGCGTGGGTCAATCGCACCACGATGGCGACCATCGGCGGCACGAGTTATGCGGTGGGCGCGGGCGGCCGCTGCAACAACTGGACGTACATGACGAACCACATCGACGACGGCGAGTTCGTGACCATCACGAACTCGGCCGGCGCGATCGCGGGCGCGTTCACGCTCGACTCGAACGCGTGCTTCACCGGCAATCCGGCCGATGGCTGCGCGGGCCCGGGCCTCGAGTGCGGCAGCGTGCAGCGCTACATCCCGTGCTGCTTCCCCGTCTGCCAGAGCCCCTGACGCGAGGTGTTGGGTGATGAGCGCCTTCCGCCGCTTCGGATTCGCGCTCATCCTCCCCCTGGCGGCCGGCCTTCTGGTCGCCGCCGGGGGCGAGGAGCCCATTCCCTGGCCCCACGGGGATGCCCCTTCCTCCCTCGAGCTCGACGAGGCCATCGGCGCCGCGATCGAGCTCGCCGCCCGCGAGCGCGTCGAGGAGTTCCTCGAAGCCGCCGAGAAGGGCGAGGATCGCGAGCACATCTTCGCGCTGCAGACGAACATCGATCTCGGCGCCTACGATCTCGAACGGCTCTTCGCCTTCGGCGACGCGCTCTTCGCGCACGAGTTCCGCGGTGAGGACGGTTTTGGGGATCGACCTTTGCCTGGGCTCTCGCGTGTGCATTCGGGCGTGCGCGGCGGGCTCGACACGTATTCCTGCGCGGGGTGCCACTCCGTCGGCGGGCCCGACGGCGCAGGCGCGCCGACGCAGAACGCATTCCTCCTCGGCGACGGCGATCGCGCCTCGTCGGCGAACCAGCGAAACGCGCCGCACGTGCTCGGCCTCGGGTTCGTCCAGGCGCTCGGCGCCGAGATGACCTCCGACCTCGGACAAACGCGGGGCGCCGCGCTCGCCAAGGCCGCGGAGACCGGGACCGACGTGACCGTCTCGCTCGAATCGAAAGGCGTCTCGTTTGGCAGCCTCACGGCGCACCCGGATGGCTCGCTCGATACGTCGGCGGTCGTCGGCGTGGATCGGGATCTCGTGGTCAAACCCTTCGGCTGGAAGGGCGACATCGCGCGGCTGCGCCGCTTCACCGAGGACGCGGCGCGGATTCATTTCGGGGTTCAGTCGCACGTGCTCGCGCTCCAGTGGCAAGTGGAGCCCGACGTGCCGCGGCTCGGCGCGGGGCCGAACTGGTGGGATCCTGATAACGACGGCGTGCAACGCGAGATCGAGGAGGGGATCCTGACGGCGACCGCGGTGTACATGGCGATGCTGGAGACGCCGGTGATCCTGCCGCCGCACGATCCGGCGCTGCGCACGCGCTGGTCGAACGGCATGGCCGTGTTCGAGGAGGCCGGCTGCGCGAGCTGCCACAGCCCGGAGCTGCCGCTCATGAACGTGCGGTGGGACGAGTGGCCCGATACGACCGGCGGCCCTCCGGTCGAGCTGAACCTCATGCGTGACGGTGATCAGCCGCGGGGCACGAGCCTCGTGAGGCTCTACAGCGATCTCAAGCGGCACGACATGGGCGAAGGGCTCGCCGATCCCCACGACGGAGCCGGGGACGTCCCGCGCAGCGTGTTCCTCACGCGCCCGTTATGGGGCCTCGCCGAGACCGCGCCGTACCTGCACGACGGCCGCGCCGCGACGATCCCCGAGGCCATCGACGCGCACGGCGGCGAGGCCACGGCCGCGCGTGACGCGTTCCGCGCGCTCGATCCGGAGGATCGGAAGGACCTCCACGTCTTTTTGCTCTCGCTCACGCGGGAGCCGAAGGTCCACGTGCTGCAATGAGGCGCGCGCTCGTCCTCTCGCTCGTGGCCACCACGCTCGCGGCGTGCGCGCTCGATCCGGCGCCCGTGCCCACGGCTCAGAAAGGCTCGGCGCGCGCGCTCGGGGTGTACACGACAGACCTCGAATCGGACCTCGAACGTCAAGCGTACGACGCGCTCGCGCGTGATGCGCGCAGGCGCGAGCATCGTTTCCTCGACGCGGCCGATCCCGGCCACCTCGCTCGCGCGATCCGCGTCGAGCAGGCCGATCTCGAGGCGGGCGTGCATTCGCCCGAGGAGATTTTCCAGCTCGGCGCGCAGATCTTCCACGCGACCTTCACGCCTGCGATGGGGTACGGCGGCAAGGATCGGCCGCACCTCGCGCGCTTTCACGAGGGTCGCCGCGGCGGGCCGGACGCCATGCGGTGCGACTCGTGTCACTGGCGCGGCGGCCCCGGCGGCGCGGGCGACGCGGCGGACAACGCGTATCTCGCCGGCGACGGGGATCGGCAATCGAGCGCGCTCGCCCGGAACCCGCCCTCGCTCGTGGGCGCGGGCTTCGTCGAGCTCGTCGCTCGCGAGATGAGCCGCGACCTCGCCCGCGCGCGTGACGCGCTCGTCGGGAAGGCGAAGGCCGAGGGAAAACCTGCGCGTGGCCCGCTCGTCGCCAAGGGCGTCGCGTTCGGCGAGCTCGAAGCTCGGCCCGACGGCGCCCTCGACGGCACGAGCCTGCTCGGCGTCGACACCGATCTCGTGGTCAAACCTTTCGGCTGGAAGGGGCATTTCGCCTCGCTGCGCGACGTCGTCGAGGACGAGCTCAACATCCACCACGGCATGCAATCGACGTGGCTCGTCACGCACGGCGATCCCGCGCGCATCGGCTCGTTTGGCGGGACAGACCCCGACGGTGACGGCGTCGCGGACGAGATCCGCGAGGGCCAGGTGACCGCGCTCGCGCTCTTCCTCGCCATGCAGGAGGTGCCCGTCGTGGATCCGCCGGAGGATCAGGATCACATCGTGCACCTCGGCGCGGGCGAGGCGCGTTTTCACGCGCTCGGCTGCGCGAGCTGCCACATCCCCGCGCTCCCGCTGGACAGCGCCGTGTATTCGCTCCCGAGCCGCGAGGGCGGCGCCGAGGTCCGCGTCGATCTCGCCGCGGACGCCGCGGCCCCGCGGATCACGCCGCCGTTCGACGGAGGCCCGCTGCGGGTCTACCTCTACAGCGATCTCAAGCGGCACGACATGGGGCCCGGGCTCGCGGAGAAGCAGGCGGATCGCGGGGTTCGTCCGGGCACGTTTCTCACGCGCTCGTTATGGGGCGTCGCGCGGAGCCGCCCGTACCTGCACGACGCCCGCGCGCCGACCCTCGAGGATGCGATCCTGCTCCACGGCGGCGAGGCGCAGGCCGCGCGCGACGCGTTCGCCGCGCTCTCGGAGTTCGAGCGCGCCGATCTTCGCGTCTTCCTCACCTCGCTCACCCGGGCTCGCCGGCTCTCCGTTCCATGAAACGTTTCAGCGCATGTTTGCTCCTCCTCGGCCTCGGCGCGCTCGGATGCGGCGAGGTCGAGGTCGCTTGTGACGACCCCGCCGCCTGCACCTGCGGCCCCACGCGCGCCTTGCCCGAGGGCAGCTGCTGCCCTGCGTGGACCGTGGCAGACGGGGAGGTTTGTCGTGCCCGCACCTGGACCTACCCCGCGCCTTCGCAAGCGATCAGCGGCCCTGGGGCGCGCCGCGTGTACACGTCGATCGACGGCCGCGGCCGCGCGCTCTTCGTGTGGGACGAGGCGACCGCGCCCGGCGCCGACCTGCTCGTCGTGGCCGAGGAGACGGACGCGGGTTTGTCCCTGCGCAAGCCAAGCGCCGCGCTGCCCGGGTTTGCCGGCATGGGCGTCGTCCTCGGCGGCGAGGCGGGCGACGCGGTCGTGTCGTGGCGCCAGTCGATCACGGGCGGCGAGGGCGATGTCCACCGGAGCGAACGTGCGCCCGATGGGACGTGGACCGATCCGATGTCGCCTGCGGATCGCGTCTCGTTCGGCATACGAGCGTACGAGCCGCGGCTCGCGACGCGGCCTTCGGGCGAGATGCTGCACGTGTGGAACCAGTGGTTTGGCGGTTCCCATTTCGGCGTCGCGATCGCGCGCAGGAGAGGCCCGGGCGAGGCGTGGGAGGGGCCTTCGGCCGAGGACGACGTGCTCTCGCCGGTCTCGTTTTTCTCGAACGCGCCGCAGATCACGGTGAACAGCCGTGGGGATGCGCTCGTGTCCTGGTACCAGTCGGCCGGCGCCCAGCTCATGGCGTTCATGAGCGAGCGCCTCGGCGCGGAGGGCGCGTTTTCACGCCCCGGCGTGGATGCGTATCTCTCGGCTCCGGGCGCGCCCATCGACAACGATCCCATTTGCAACCCGAAGCCTGCCCTCGCCGAGGACGGCCGCGGCGTCGTGGTGTGGACGCAGGAGACGGGGCAGGGGGGCGTTGCGGTGTACCTCGCCTCGCGGGATGCGAGCGGCACCTGGACGCGGCCCGCGGACCTCGCCGACACGTTTTCGCGGCCCGAGGGCAAGTGCCGAGACGCGCGGGCTGCGTTCGATGGGCTGGGCCATTTGTACGTCACCTGGTCCGAGGACACGGGGGCGGGGACGGTCGTGCACCTCGCGCAGCGCGCGCCGGACGGCGTCTGGATTCATCCGGGGGATCGACCGCTCGTGCTTTCGACCGAAGGCGCGACGCAGGCGATCACGCCGGTGCTTACGGTCGGCCGCGAGGGCGGCGTGATCGTGGTGTGGAGCGAGGAGGTGGGCGACCACTTCCGCGTTGCGGCGCGGCGTGGCAGCGCGGCGGGCTTTGGGCTCCTCGAGGTCCTCTCGCCCGCGGGCGATCACGCGCTCACGCCTCATGTGGCCGTGGGCGGCCCGGGCGATCGCGCCGTGGTCGCATGGATCCACGGCGAACCCACCGTCGGCCGTGTCCTCTTCGCGACGCTCGCCCTCTGAGCCGTCAGGGTTTGTCAGAGGGGGCTGGCACAGCGTAGCGCCGGGGTTTCACCCCGGACCCGACGAGGGGCTGTCCGCCCCTCGACCCGGACCAGGGCACGGCCCTGGACCGCACATGCATCGACCGCGATGCGGTCGATGCAAAGGCGCATCGGTTTTGCTGTGGCAATGTCGATTCAGGGCTGCGCCTCTGCGCCGGTGCCGAGTGCGCCTGCGGCGTCGCGACCGCCCCACACGAGGATGCGCGAGCCTGTCCATACGGCGGTTGCGTCGCGGCGTGTACTCAACGCGGGCACCTCGGGGATGAACTCCCAGGTCCCTCCATTCATGCCGGGTGTGTATCGCCCGCCGTCGCCGAGGCTCCCGGTGCAGACGAGATCGCCGCAGCCTCCCCAGACGATCATCGATGACCCGGTCCACACGGCGACGTGCGAGCGGCGCGGGCTTGGCGCGCCTGTGGTGGTCATGGGCATCCATGTGCCTTGCGCGCCGGTTTGGGGCGCGAAGATCGCGCCCGTGTCGAGGTACGGGCCGCCGTTCCAGCCGCCCCAGATGTAGATCTCCGAGCCGGTCCATACGGCGGTGTGGGATTCGCGGAACGACGCGGCGTTCGTCATGGAGGTCTTTGCTGTCCATGCGTTGTCGAGCGGCGAGTACATCGCGCCGTCGCCGAGCCAATCGAAGAAGTCCATGCCGCCCCATACGACCATGCGATCGCCGACCCAGGTCGCGGAGTGCTGCGTGCGCGGGCTTGGCGCGCCCATCGTCGTCGTCGGGGACCAGGTCTTCGTGGGGATGTGGTAGCGGCCGCCGGAGAGCAGCGGCTGGTTGTTCCCCGAGGTGCCTCCCCAGACGATCATGTACGCGCCTGCTGCGACGGCGGAGTGCCGGATGCGCGCTGTGGGCTCGTTCATCGTCGGGATCGTCGTCCAGGTATCCGTGTCCGGGTTGTAGATTGCGCCGGAGCCGACCATCCCGTTCGTTGAATAGCCGCCCCACACCATCATGACCTGGCCCGTCCAGACGGCGGTGTGCCCGAAGCGCGGGGAGGGCGCGTTGACGCTGCTCATCGGCGTCCATGTCTTCGCCGTCGGGTCGTAGCGGGCGCCGTCGCCGAGCAGCGGATCGGGGCCGCTGCGCTCGCCGCCCCAGATGATCATGTGCTTGCCGGTCCAGATCGCGGTGTGGTTGAAGCGCGGCGACGGCGCGTTCTGCTGGGACAACGGGACCCACGCGAGGCAAGCGCCGCCGACGGCCGTGTGCGAGATCGCGCCTGTCTGCGGGTCGCAGGCGTCGGTCGTGCAGGGATCGCCGTCGTCCGTCGTGACGGGCTTCGGCGCGCATGCGCCTGCGGCGTCGCAGGTGAGGCTCTCGACGCAGGGCGCGGGCGTGCCGCAGGTCGTGCCTATCGCGAGGGGCGTCGTGACGCACGCGCCGTTGGTGCAGGCGTCGGCTGTGCAGGGGTTTTGGTCGTCGCAGGCTGCGTCCGAGGTGCAGCCTGCGTCGCTGCCGCTGTCGGGCGCGCCGCCGCCGGAGCCTGCGTCCGGGGCATCCGTGTCTTCGGGGATGAGATCGTAATCAATCTCGGCGATGAGCACGCAGCTCGTGACCGACGACACGGCGAGCGCGGCGAGGAGCGTGCTCGCGAGGGCGAGCGACGCGCGGCGTTGAGGCATCCTGTTTCGGTACCAAGGATGCCTTCGAGCATCAAGAACTCCTTCCCATGGCGGGAATAGGGGCGCATACTCCGGATCTGATCTCGCTCGTCCTCGATCCTCGAGACGAGACGAATCGAGGCGAGGGTGCGCGGATCGATGCCGGAACAGGCGCGCGCCCTCGGGTTCCCGGGCCTCCCCGGGTGGGTATGCATCGATCCACCCGGATCACCCTCGATCCTTGTTATGGCAGTGAAAACTTCTCGTGAAATCGGATCCGCGGGCCGTCCCATTCTGGGGCTGCTCCTGTCGCTCGGCGTTGTGGTCACGATCGCGGGGATGAGCGCGTGTTCGAGCAATAACTCGGAAGGCTCGTCGGAGGGGACCGGCGCGACGGGCGGGGGCGGGGGCGGAGGCGGGGGCGGGCCTACGGGGCCGACGCCGTACGAGCTTTTCCTGAAAATCGAGCCGGACCTCGTCACGAATTGCAACATTTGCCACAAGAAGGGCGGCTCGGCGCCGGCGCCGTTCCTCGCGGGGACGACGCCCGAGGAGCGGTACCAGACGATTACGTTCTGGCCGGGGATCGTGGTGAAGGCGCCCGAGCAGAGCATTCTGCTCACGCACCCCGAGTCGGCGAACCACGGCGGCGGCGAGGCGCCGAGGATCCCGGACAACGTCAAGCCTGGCGTGCTCACGTGGCTCACGGCGGAGGCCGATGGGCTGCCGGAGGGCAATGGGGACATCGGGCCGAGCGTGCGTCCGTTCCGGCCTTTGCCGGGCGGCGCGTTGAACACGGTCTACCTCGACGCGCTCGGCGCTGATTTCGAGTACATGTCGATCGCGTTCTTCGCGGAGGCGCTCGGCGGCACGAGCGACGCGCCCACGATGCTTCGCCTGACGAACATCACGGTGCACCCCGTCATCAACAAGCCGCTGCACATCGTGCACCCGGTCTTCACGGTCTACATGCCGGGACAACCGGGCGATCCGGATCCGGTCGACAGCTTCTCGAACCTCGACCAGACGTTCACGCTCGGCGGGAACAACACGCTCGGGACCGGGGAGGTCGTCCTGACGAACTGGCAGAAGGGGGCGTACGTCGGGATCGCGTTCGAGCTCATCGAGGTGTACGGGGGCAACGCGGGCCCGGGGACGGGCTGCAACGATCTCGTGACGTTCCAGCAGAACGTCGTGCCGGCCATGCAGACGTGCATGATGAAATGTCATGGCGGGGCAAACCCGCAGGCCAAGGGCACGATGGATCTGTCGGAGCTCAACGTGATGATGCCCTCAGCGGCTTGCCAGGAGGTACGGGCGCGCATCAAGCCGGGCGATTCCGCCGCGAGCCAGATCCTGCAGGTGACGGATCCGGTGCAGCCGATCGTGCACATGTACAAGTTCGACGGTGATCTGAACGCATACAACGCTTTCAAGACCAAGGTGGAGCCTTGGATCATGGCGGAGCAGCAATGACAATGAAATGGGGCAAGAGAGCGTGGACCGGGACCGCGCTGATGGGACTTTCTTTGGTCCTTTCGGCGTGCAATCCCGATGATCCCAACCAGCTCCTCGGCGGGCCGCCCGCCAATGGAGGCAAGCCCTGTCCGCCCTCCGCGGGCGGAGAGGGCGGATCCACGGCGTCGGCCACCGTCGGGAATGGCGGCTCGGGCGGCGACCCGACGACGAGCGGCGGGCAGACGACCGGCTCGGGCGGCGGCGTGAAGACCGTGCTCGACGAGCGCGTCGTCTCGTACAGCGAGGCGCTGCGCACGGCGAGCCTCAAGCTCGTGGGCAAGCTGCCGAAGAACGATGAAATCGAGGGCATCCGGAGCGCTTCGGATCCGAAGCAGGTCTACGAGACGTTCGTCGACCAGTACATGGCGTCGCCGCGCTTTGCGGCGATGATGCTCGATTACTGGAAGAACACGTTCCGCTCGGGCGCCATGGCCCCGAACGAGACGCCGAACCGCAACAACGCGCCGCTCTTCGCGGCGAAGATCACCGTCGAGGGCGGCGATTACCGGCAGATCTTCACGGCGACGAGCGGCACCTGTCCCACGTTCGACCCGGCGGCCGGTACGTTCACGGCCGCCGATTGCGCGAACGGCCCCGCGGCCGCGCCCGCGGCCGGCGTGCTCTCGGACGCGGGCCTCATGGCGCAGTACGCGAGCGCGCTCGCGTTCCGGCGCGTGCGGTTCATCCAGGAGACGTTCTCCTGTCGCAAGATGCCGGCCGAATACCGAGGCACGCCCGAGCCGAGGGGCGGCGGCTTCTATACGTCGCCCTGGCCCTTCGAATCGATTGCCGGCGCGGCGAACGGCGGTCGTGTCGACTTCCTCGATGACTCGTCGACGATCTGCGCGAACTGCCACGGCTCGATGAACCACCGGGCCCCGCTCTTCGCGGCCTACGACGACAGCGGCAAGTACGTCGAGCCCGCCGCCGGCATGGACGGCATTCTCGAGTTCTCGGCCACGGTGCCCATCGACGGCAATCCGAAGGTCAAGCAGAGCGATTACCTGCCCCCCGGCGAGACGACGGCGTTCAAGTTCGGCCAGCCCGCGGCGAACCTCCTCGAGTACGGCCAGCGCATGGCCGCCGATGACGAGGTCGCGCGCTGCGCGGTCGTCCGCGTCTGGAACTACGCGATGTCGAAGGGCGACGCGGTCTACGATCTGGCCGACGTGCCCGACAGCGTCATCGACCCGTTCGTCAAGCAATTCAAGAGCAACTACAACCTGCGCGAGATCATCCGCGCCGCGTTCGTCCACGACGACTTCGTGAGGTATTGATCATGGCGCGGAGCTTCCTCGGCTGGGCGCTGCCCGGCCTGTTCTTCACGATCGGCTTCGGATTCGCGGCGTGCCTCGGCAGCGCGGATCCGATGGGCGAGGACTGCGAGCCGACCACGTCGGGTCCCGGCGCGGGCGGCAATGGTGGCACGGGCGGCGCGGGCGGCAATGGCGGCGGCTCGGCCGGCGCGGGCGCGCAATCGACCGGCGATCCCGAGACGAGCGAGAATGGCAGCAACAACTTCCATCACCCGATGGACCCGACGCAAGCGGGCCAGGACGATCCGTTCGAGATCCTGAAGAAGCGCGCGGCGGAAGGTCCGCCGGAGATCCGCACGCGGCTGCACTCCTGCAGCAAGATGACGTATGCGGCGCTCGGCGATCTGCTCACGACGCGCGGCGTGGATCTGAACAAGATGCCCGCGGCGGGTCAGCCCCCGACGGCGGGCCAGCTCTACAAATCGGCGGCGACGAAGGATTCGCTCGGCGTGGCGAACTTCGACGCGCGCATGGGCGAGTCGTATTTCTATACGATCTCGGCGGCCGCGAAGGTGCTCGACATCTTCATCCAGGCCGCGCCCGAGATCATCCAGAACATCGAGAACGCCGAAGAGTGCAAGATCAACGGCGTGGGCAATCCCATGTTCGATGCTGCCACCGGTCGGTGCGTCTACAACTCGCTGAGCTGCATCATGGGCCGCCCGGCGACCGAAGACGACATGGACCTCTGCAACCTGATGATCGAGCAGGCGAACAAGGCGGATCCCAAGGATCTCGCGAACAAGCGCGCGCTCACCGTCGCTGCGTTCCTGAGCGCGGCGCATACCTGCGAGTAGGAGAACGGGCCATGGCAAACTACAAACTCAAGGATTTGCGCGGCCCCCAGCGCCGGAACTTCCTCCGGCTGATGGCCGCGGCGGGCGCGGGCTTCGCGCTCGAGCGCTCGCGGCTGCTCAATTTCATCGCCGACGAGGGCGGCACCGCGCTCGCCGCCGAGGCGTGCGGCGAGACGAACCGCCACGTCGGTATCGTCTCCGGCGGCGGCAATTTCTGCCTCTGGCAGCTCATCTGGCCGCTGCCCGACGTCGCCGCGTCCATGAACCCCGCCTTCGCGTACGACGCGGTCGGCCAGGGTTTCATGACGAACTACGTCGACGAGAACTCGTATTTCAAGAACGGCGCCGCCGACCGGCCGATGTATTACGGCCCGGACGCGCCGTTCGTCGATCAGGCGTCGCAGACCGTGCACCGGCCGATGAGCGCGTTCCTCGTCGCGGACACGGCCGTGCATCACCGAAAGCCGCTCCGCCAGATCACGATCGACGGCGCGCTCCCCGGCAACACGAACAACAGCGGCGACGGCGTCGTCGGCAGCAGCGTCACGCTCTTCGCCGCGATCGGCGCATTGCAACGCACGACGACCTCGATCCTCCCGTCGATCGGCGTCGCGCCTGCCTCGATTGGCTCCGCGCCGGGCGCGCCCACGCTCTCGATCGTGCCGAGCGCGGACTCGATGGTCGACCTGTTCAACAGCGCCGCGTCGAAGGCGATCCTGCTCGCGCAGGAGGACAAGTCGATGTTCGAGACCTATTACAAGGCGATCCTCGGCCTGCGCGAGGCCGCCGGGCGCCCGACCTGGGCGCGCGAGCTCGACATCGCCAAGAAGGCGTCGAACCTGATCGGCAGAAACCTCGCCGATCAGCTCAGGCCGGAGACCGAGGACCTCGACTTTTACGGCGCCACCGCGGTCCAGGGCATGGCGGCGAGCGAGTTCTTCGGCGGTCAGAACGGCAAGGACCGGCTCCTCAACCTGGCGAAGTCCCTCATCATCACGAAGAAGGCCTTCGCGCTCGGATTGACGAACCAGGTGATCATTGGCGTCGTCGCCGAGACGGGCGGCGGCATCTTCACCGATCCGCACGAGACCTTCGCGCAGCTCCCCGGCGCGCGGAACGTGATCAAGTATTACGGCATGTTCCTCGATCGGTTCTACCAGGACCTCGCGAAGTCGGCGGATCCGGCCTGCACCGCGAAGAACCTCGACAAGACCGTCATCACCACGGTCCACGGCGATCACCCGCACGACCCGCTCACGCGGAACGCGTGGCCCGATTCGACGCCCGGCGGCGCGAACTGGATCTACGTGATGGGCAATGGGTACCTCCCGGCCGGCTGGCACGGTCATCCGAAGACCAACAACACGGCCATGGGTATCGACCCGACGACGGGCCTGAGCACCCCGTACAACGGGATGAAGTCCGTGCACGCCGCGAGCGCTGCGGTCCTCTACGCGATCGCGAACGGCGACATGAAGAAGGTGACGGAGTTCTACAAGGGCAACGCCATCACCGCGCTCGTCAACAAGGTGTGAGCGAGCCGGGCGTCCGGTGACTTCGGCCGCGGAGCGATCCGCGGCCGAAGTCTTTTGTGGGGTACGCACGTCGAAGCACGCGCTGACGAAGAAGTGTAGGGTCGTGGCCGGCCCGAGCGTTGTGGGGAGGCGAGGAGGAGCGAATGAAGCGGAGCATGGTGATGGTGGCGGCGTTCTGCGCCGCGGGGGTTGGGCTCGCGGTCGGGTGCGCGAGCGGGCCCGTGGTCGTGCAGAGCAGTGATCAGGCCGCCGAGCCGCTCCCCTCGCAGGGGACGCAGGAGAAGCAGGCGAAGACCGAGCCCACGGGCATCACGACCGGCACGGCGCCCGAGGTGGCGACAGGGCCGACCGAATGGGGGATCGTGGGGCCGGCGCCTGCGAAGGCCGTGGATTACCCGAGCGTGGTCGCGCGGGTCGAGTCGATGGTCGGCGATCGCAACGTCATGGCGGGGGCGCAGCGCCGCAGTTTGTCGGTCATGAACGTGATGTGGGAGGACACGGGCCGGGCCCAGGGGTCTTCGCTCGGACCGAACATCTCGGATTTGACGCTGCAGGTGCGGTTCCGCGACGAGGGCAGCAGCGATTTCCGAACGGCGTTGATGCCGGTGATCCGCTTTCCGAATTTCTCGGACCGCACGGGTGACATCCCGGCGGATCGGTTTTTCGTGCGCGTCGGCAACCAGAAGGCGGGCGGCGGGTCGATCGAGTCGGTGCCGCTCAAGGACGTGCTCAAGGACATTCGCGCGTTCTCCAGCTTGCCGAGCTCGATCCTCGGCAACGGCAACCTGCTCGCGCCGCGGGACACGCATTTCCTGGTGAGCGCGCAGGCCGTGTTCTTGCCGATTCCGAAATCGGGCAAGGCCGAGTTCAACCCGGTCATCTTCAATTACCAGTCGGCCCCGAAATCACCCGCCGTGCTCACGCTCCTGGTGACGCGCGAGGGCACGAGCATCAGCGTCATCGAGAACCGCCGGGAGGACATGGGCATCCGCGGGATGGGGCAGGAGCTTTATTTCAACAACAAGGGCCAGCGCGCCTCGTTCACGGCCGAGCGGCGCAGCGACGTGAAGGCGCGCATCGAGGCGCAAGGCGGGCCGAAGACGGAGGCGGATCAGAGCGCGCTCGCGAAGGGAGCGGACGTGCTTTTCCTCGTGCAGGTGCCGCTCGTGCACGCGCAGCGCGGGGTGCTCGGCGGCGCGGTGCCGACGATGCCGAAGCCAAGCAGCGCCGGGGCGCCGATGCCCATGGCCACGACCAAGCCGTCGAAGAAGGTCGCCGACAGCGCGGCCGCCGAGGAGAGCGACGTGGAGCAGGCGGTGCTCGGCCACGGCCCGAACCTCGGGCCCTACAACGAGGGGCACAACCTCCGGCTCGTGCGGGATCCCAAGTTCCCGATCCGGGTCACGGTGCAGTTCTACAAGGCCACGAGCAACGGCGTCGTGGACGAGGCGGATCTCGACGGGATCGCCCGGTCGATCGGGAGCGTGTACGAGCACGCGGAGTTCGTCGGCTCGCTCGTGATGCCGGAGGGAGATCCGCGCAGGCCGACAGCGTGGCAGACGATCCCGGGGGAGTGGTTTCCCTGGTGATGTCAGGCCGGGAGCCGGAGCGCTTCCTCCACCCACGCGCGCGCCTTCGCCGCGAGCGCTGACAGCCGCTCGGCGTCCCACGTCGCGCGCGGCAGGGGCATCTCGCGGCGGGTGACGGTGCTGCGCGCGTCGAATTGCTCGCAGAAGGACAGCAGCGCGAAGGCCTTGCGGAACCGATCCACGGGCGCGTTCGGCTCCTCCGCCCGTAGATACGCGTCCGAGAGCCGCGCCATGCTCTGCACCTCGTTGGCGACCCACACGAGCGGGCCGTCGAGGAGCCGCCGCGCCGCATCCGCGTCCCCGCGCGCGAGCGCTTTGTCCGCCGCGGTGACGATGCGCAAGTAGTCGCGCGTCACGGCCTGCCCGGGCGTCCACGACCTCTGGTCGTCCGTGAGCGGCGCGCAGAGCGGGAGGAGCTCGTCGGGCTCGCACCGGCCCTCCTTGTACGCCGCCGACTGCGTGAGCGCCGCGAGCGCCGCCTCGGGCTCGTCCAGCATCATGAGCGTGATCCCCCGCATGTGGTGGAAGTGCTTCACGTCCGTCTCCTGGGCGAAGAAGGACGGGTCGATTCCCGCGAGCTGATCCCATGCGTCGCCGAAGCGCTCCACGGCGGCGAGCGCGCGGGCGTGCGAGAGGCGGACGCGTGGGTGATCGGGGAACCGCTCACGCGCGATCTTCTTCACCTGCCTCGCCGTCGATGCCTCGCTGATGCGGTAGAGCGCGCCCTCGAGCGCCAGGAGCTCGTCGGCATCGGCCTTTTGCTGAGCCCACGCGAGGCGGCGGGGGAGGTCGAAGTTCTCCCGCAGCGCGCGCTCCTCCGCGATCACATCTTCGAGGTGTTTCCCTGCGGGCTCGTGGCACCGGAAGCGCTTCGCGAACAGAGATCTGTGCGGCAGGCTCGGGAAGCTGAAGGCCCCCGCTGCGGCGCTCTCGCCTGCTTCGGGGGGCTCGGGGCCGAGCGGCAGAATCTTCGGGCGGCCTTGCCGCACCGTGAGGAGCATCGAGCGGCTGCCGTCGGGGGTCGTGACGAGGAGCGAGGACCGCGGCACGCGGACGCGGTAGGCGACGACGGGCTCTTCCGGTTCGAGGCGCAAGCCGAAGAGGGACGTCCCATCCCGCTCCGTGTCGACCAGCACGAACGCCATGCGCGCCTGCGTGTTTGCGACCGCTGTGGCCTGGAGAAGGCCCGTCACGCCGTCGAGGGCTTGGAAGGGCCCCATGCCTCGCGCGTCGACCTTGACGAACCCCCACTGCGCGGAGTGATGCTCGTGGGGGCCATTCGGGTCCCCGACGATGCTGAACAAGCTCTCCCCGTCCGGGCAGGCGAGGATCGTCAGAGGCAAGAGCGCCTTCGGGACGGGCTTTCCGGACGGCGTCCCGCGGGGCGTGTAGAAGACCGTGCGCCCCACGTTCTTTCTGTTGTCCGCCTCCGTGACGACCACGCGCGGCGCCGAGAGGCCGTGGACGCTCTGCACGTGGACGTTCGGGGCGCGATGCTCTCGAATCTCGCGCGCGAGCCTCAGCTCCTTGAGCTCGACCACGCGCACGAGCACGCTCGTGCGTTCGCGTTTTTCGTGGACGCTCAGCCAGAGGTGTCGCCCGTCCGGGCTGAGGGTCGCTTCGTCGACGAGCACCTCGGGGTCCTCGATCGTGGGCAGCGAGCGGCTGTCGTCGCCGAGGATGTTCGGGATCCACGCGACCACGGTCCAGTCGTCTGTATCGACTTCGAGCACGCCCCCGCTGCGCCCGACGAGGAGCAGGCGACGGCCTCGGAGCATGGCGTTCAAGAGCTTCAGCGGCCTCGGCGTGCGGAGGAGGACGCGCTCGCGCAGGGCGCTCGTCTCCGCGTCGAGCACGCGGACGAAGAGCCACGTGTCCCTCGACTGCGGGACGACGAGGACCGTCTCCTCGTGCCCCCCGCGCGTTCGCGCAAGCAGCATCTCCCACCTCCACCGAGGAGCGACGCGCGCGTCGTAGAAGGTCGCAGCGGGCCCTTCCGCCACGCCGTCTCCCTCGAACGTCTCCACCTGCACCGAGAACTTGCGCCGCACCTCCGCGCGGATCTCCCCGCGCAGGGCCGCGATCCGCGCCACGTCCTCGCCCTCCACACGCGCCGCGAGCTCCTCGCACACGGCGAGCGCGCGCAGGGCCTCCCCCTCGCGCCGGAGCTGATCGAGCGAGGCGGCGAGGGTTTGCCGCTCGAGCTTCCGCTGCACCTCCACGCGAAACCGATCGAAGGCCGAGGCCTCGTCTTCCGGCAAATCCTTGCGTGGCACCTCGCCGAGGAGCTTGTTCGCGTGGGCGACGTCGCCTTCCTCCAGCATCCGCCGCGCCGCCTCGATCCGCCCCATCGCGACCCGCCGGCGTTCGTCCACGAGCACGGCTTGCGCGCGCTTTCGCACGTCCTCCGCGGGTACGAAGCCCTGCAGGACTTTCCCATGCGCGTCGAGCAGCTCGATCGTCATCTCCGGCGAGCGCTCGGCGAGCTCTGCGGCACGGTGGAGCGCGACGATCGCGGCCACCGCCGGCTTCCCCTTTGCGCCCTCACCGGGCGGCGCGACGACATCCATCCACGCGAAGAGCTTTGATCCTGCGAGCTCCTTCACCCGGCCGCGCCCCGGGGCGGGCAACGCGGCGTACGCGGCGAGCCCCTCGGCGATCGCCCCTGCGCCGATCGTCCGGGCGATCGCGGCGGCGTGCGCTTCTTCTTCCTGCGCGCGTGCTGCTGCGAGCTTCACGGCGATCCGTTGCTCGATGGACGTGGCCTCGTGCTCCGGGAGCCCGAGGCCCTTCGCCGCTTCGAGCAGCGCGACGGCTTGCTGGGGTTCTCCGCGATCGAGCGCGTCGCATGCGTCGTCGAGCTTTCGCCGCGCCTCGTCCCGCTTCCTTTGCTCCTCGACGGCACGAACGATCCTCCGGGCGATCTCGCTCTCCGGGTGATGCGCGAGGATCTCGCGGGCGTGTTCTTCTGCGCCGTGGAGATCCCCCTCCGCGAAGAGCCGCGTCGCTTCCGCTTCCGCGGGGCCTCGTGTCGTGGCGCGCGCCTTCGCGAGCGCGTCGACGAGGCCAACGAGGTCCGGATGGGCCACGTCGAGGGCTCGCACCCGCGCGATGTCGTCTGCGGCAGAGGCGAGGTCGCCCGTCGTGAGCGCGCCTCTCGCGAGCGCCACGAAGACCTCGGCGACGCGCGTCGGGGGGGCCTTTGCATTCGTGGGGTTCGGGGCGGAGGGCGCCGAACGGCGACCCGGAGCCCCGAGCGACGAACTGACCGGGAGCAGGCGAAGGGCGCGGGCGCGCTCTCCGAGCCTCGCGGCGGCGAGCGCGAGGAGGAGACGCACGTGGACATCCGCGAGCGTCTCCGCGGGGAGCTTTTCTTCGAGGGCGAGCGCTTCGTCGTCGACGCCGAGCGTGGCCACGAGGAGCGAGAGGAGCGCGGTCGCGGCTTCCGTGTCGCCGCCGCTCTGGGCGAGCGCCGCTTCGAGGTGCGTCCGCGCGAGCTCGTAGTCGTACGCTGCGAGTGCCTCCTCGGCCGCGTGGAGGAGGTCCGGGACGGCGCCGCCCGCGCGTGCGGCTTCGTTCGGCCGTGGCGTGGTCTTCCGCGGGGCTTCGGGGGGCGGGATCGTGGGGAAGGATGCCGTGTCGACGACGCGCTGGACGAAGGATCGCGCGTCGTCGTCGAGCTCCGCGATGACGGCGTGGCAGGCGTTGAGGCCCGAGGGGCGATGGTGGAGGAGGACGACGCCGGGTTCGCCGGGCTCGGGGCGGATCTCGATCGTTTCGCGGAAGCGCGTGACGAGCACGCTCTGGAGGCGGCTCTTCAGGGCGTAACGCCGCGCCGTCTCGCGCCGATCGAGCCCGCGGTCGGTGGGGTTCACTTCGCGGATCAGGGCGATGAGCTCTTGCACCTCGGGGGCCGCCCGGCCGGCGATGACGTCTTCGGGGTCGAGCGAGGCGCCTCGCTTCTTCTTGTCCTTGGCCATGGGCGGGGGGGACCTGGCGACGTGTGGGTGGGCGATCGGAGGGCTGGAGGGGCCCTCGCGTCAAGGCAACTTTGCCGGAAGGTCGTCGCGGTCCGCAGGAAGAAAGCGCGCTCGTGCGCGGAGGTTTTCCTCGCGCAACAAGAGCGAACGTCCCTTCCGTGGGAGCGAACGGCATCTCCGTAGGAGCGAACGGCATCTCCGTAGGAGCGAACCGCACTTCCGTAGGAGGGAAGGCGTGTGTTGTAGCTTTCTTTACCTCAGGGTGCGGGAAGGGATGCTGCGCGTGTCGGAACGAACGGCCCTTCCGTGGGAACGACCTGCCTCGGCGGCTGCTCCCCGACGCGATGCGCCTTTGCATCGACCGCATCGCGGTCGATGCACCCGTGGTCCAGGGCTGGCCCTGGTCCGGGTCCAGGGGTGGACAACCCCTGGTCGGGTCCGGGGTGAAACCCCGGCGCTACGCTGCGGCGGGGGACCGGCTCAGCCTCTCAGCCCACGAGCCGCTCCGCAATCTGCACCGCGTTCAGCGCCGCGCCCTTCCGCAGGTTGTCCGCGACGATCCACAGGTTCAGCGCCCCCGGGACCGCGAGGTCGTCGCGCACGCGGCCGACGAACACGTCGTCCGTGCCGGTCGCCGCGCGCGGCTGCGGGTGTTTGCCCGGCGCGTAGGGCTCGTCGAAGAGGCGGACGCCGGGGGCGTTGCGGAGCAGTTCGCGCGCCTCGGCTGCCGTCATCGGGCGGTGGAACTGCGCGTGCACGGCTTCGCTGTGGCTCGTGACGACCGGCACGCGCACCGTCGTCGGCGTCACGCCGATCTCCGCGTCGCCCAGGATCTTGCGCGTCTCGTGCACCATCTTGAGCTCCTCCTCGGACCAGTCGGGCAGGCTCCCGGGCTTCCAGTCCATGAGGAGGTTGCCTGCGAGCGAGCCGGGGAAGACGCTCGCCGTGGGCTCGGCGCCGGCCGCGAGCTCGCGCGTTTGCGTGATGAGCTCGTCCATCGCCGCGTGGCCTTTGCCGCTCGCGGCCTGGTACGTGGAGACGACGACGTGCTTGAGCCTCGCCGCGGCGTGCAGCGGCCCGAGCGCGACGACCATCTGGATCGTGCTGCAGTTCGGGTTCGCGATGATGCCCTTCGGGCGGCTCTTCGCGGCGTCCATGTTCACCTCGGGCACGACGAGGGGGCAGTCGGGATCGCTGCGCCACGCGCTCGAGTTGTCGATGACCACCACGCCGCGCGCGGCCGCGATCGGGGCGAGCTCGCGCGAGGCGGCGGCGCCGGCGCTGAAGAGCGCGATGTCGACGCCGTCGAAGGCCTCCGCGCACGCGAGCTTCACGTCGAGCTCGCCGCCGCGGAAGGGGATGCGGCTGCCCGCGGAGCGCGCCGAGGCGAGGGCGCGCACTTCGGTCGCCGGAAAGCGCCGAAGCTCCAGGGTCCGCAACATCTCCCGCCCGACCACGCCCGTGGCGCCCACGACAGCAACGACACACGACATGGGCCCGCTATAGCGCTCGGCGCGCGGTCCGCGCAAGAACGCTGCGCCTCGGCGGGCTGCGCGCTAGCATGCGTCCTTGATGCGAGGCCCCTCCCGCGCTTCGAGTTGCATCCTCGCGCTCCTCGCGCTCGCGCCGCTCACGTCGCTCTCCGTGACAGGCTGCAAATCGGGCGCCTCGGGCAACGCGGCGCAGGGGGCGACGGCGCCCGCGGCGAATCCTGCGGCCGTCCCGGAGAAACTCGTCTCGATGGTCTCGCCCTCGCGGCTCTTGCCCGACGTGCGCGGCGATCGCGGGTTCGTCGCGTACGAGGCCGGCGCGCGGCGTGTGCTCGTCGATCGCATGCGGCTCATCGTGTACGAGGACGGCACGACGGAGCGGGCGAACGAGCTCTTGCCGCTCGGCCACGTGAACGCCGTCGCGCTGCCGAGCCGGCTCGGCGGCGGGTTCGTCTTCCACGCGACGTCGGGCGGCGGCACGCAGCTCTGGCGGGCCTCGTCCTGGCTCGGAAAGCTCCGGCCGCTCGTGCAGTTCTCCTCGACGACGAGCGACGTCGTGCCGGGGTTCGACAGGCTCTACCTGCGGCTCTCTTCGAACGGAAAGCTCGTCGCCGTCGACGCCGAGTCGGGCGAGGTGCGATCGCTCGCGCCGCTACCGCCCGCCGCGGCGTACGGCGGGCTCGCGTTCGCCGACGGGTTCACAGGCGTCGTCGATGCGGATCTGCGCGGCGTGCTCGCGACCTTCGACGCGGGCGCGACGTGGCGGCCGCTCCAGCTCCCCGAGCGCCCCGCGGCGATCTCGGTCGTGGGCGGCGAGCCGACGATGTTCGTCGCGGGCGGCAAGTACGTGCTCGATGCGCGTGGCAACCTGACGTTCCGCGCGAACCAGGTCGCGACCGACGACGAGGGAGACCCGACCACGCCGGGCGCGCCCAAAGGCCCGTTCGGGAAGAAGGTGCTGCGCGCGGCCGTGGAGGATGGTTTTCCCGACACGCCGCGCACGGCCGTCGTCGCGCGGGCGGGCGCGCTCGCGCGCGTCTCGCTCGACACGGCTGCGATCGTCGATCTGAACCTCGCCGCGTTCCCCGAGCGCGAAGCGAATTGCCACGCGGTGCGCCTCGGCGCCTCGTACGGGTTCGTCTGCGGCGAGCGCGAGGGGCCGACGAACATCTACGCGTTCGCCCCGCCGCTCGCGATGCAAAAGGTCCTTTCGTTCAAGGGCCCGCGCTTCGTCTCGGCGAACGGCGCGGGCGCGCTCGTGGTGCGCGGGACGTGCGAGGACGGCGAAGGCGAGGCACGAGGGCCGGGCGCGAAGGCGCGTGCGCCCAGCACGAGCGCGGCGAGCGACGCAGGCACGCGCGTGTACTGCGTGCGCGCGGCGAGCGGCGCGACGCGCGAGGTGCGGGTGAAGGGGGATCTCGGCGTCGAGCGGGTCGTGGCGCTCTCGGACGAGCGGGTCGCGATCCTCGTGCCGCCGCGCGCGGGCAGCACGGGGCAGCTCACGATCCTGAGGGGCGCGGAGATGACGAACGTGCCGCTCGTGCTGCCGCAAAAGCCCCGCAGCGTGGCGCGCGAGCTCCAGCGCGGGATGTGGCTCGAAGGGTTCGAGGAGCGCGAGCCCGGCGTGCTCGGCGGCTGGGTCGAAGCAGGCGGTCCCGTGATCGGCGTGCGCGTAAAACTCGACGGCACGGTGACCGCGGGCGAGGCGCGCGACAACGAGAACGGCGTCGTGATCTCGGGCCGGTTCGCGCTTTCGCCGGGCGAGGGGGGGCGCGCGGCGGAGTCGATCGACGGGGGCATGACGTGGAAGGTCTTCGACCTGCCCGAGCACGACGCGGAGCCGGGGGACGCGGCGACGCGCGCTTGCGGGCCCGTCGGGTGCGTGCTCGCGGGTTGGGTCCGCGTGGGCTGGGGCAAACCCGCGATCTCGGGGGATCTCGGCGCGGCCGAGGCGCCGCCTTCGCTCTACGTGCCGATGAAGACGACGCCGACAGTGCGGCTCTCGTGCGCGCCCGTGGGCAAACCCGTCACCGAGCCGCTCCCAGACAAACCCGCGAAGAAGGAGGCCGCGCCCGCGCCTGTGCCGCCTGCGTTCGGGGGGTTTGGTGGGGGTGGCTTCGGCGGCTTCGGCCGGCCGCAGCCGCAGCCGCAGAAGACGCCCTGGAGCACGTTCCGCAACCTGCCCGCGCCGGCGCTGGAGAAGGACGAGGTCGGGATCGACAACGGCGCGCCCTACGACCTCGTGAGCCTGCGCGCGTACGCCTGGGGCAAGAAGGGCTCGGACTGGTCGCGCACGGGGCATTTCCTCATGCGGTTCGACGATCGCTTTGATCCCGCAGGCGGCGTTCGCTCCACGGCGACGAGCGCGCCGCCCTGGCCCGACGAGAGCTCGACCGCCGAAGGCATGGGCGTCGGCTCGTACCCGCTCGCGTCGTGGGGATCGTTCCTCGATCCGGCCGGACGTCACGCGCTGGCGCACGTGTGTCGAGGCACGAGCTGCTCGTTGCTCGCGGCGAGCGAGGGGCAGCCGGTGCTGCTCTTGCGAGACGCGGCGGGGCGCACGGCGGGGTTTGCGAGGCCGCTGCCGCAAGGCGCGGTGCGCCTCGGCGAGAGCTGGTTTTTGCTCGTGCAAGGCGCGGCGTACGACACGGTGGCGCTCTACCGCGTGGATCTCGGCGTCCTGCGTCTCGTCACGTCGTTCTACCGGCCGAGCCCCTCGCGGTACGCCATGCCGGAACCGCCGCGGCTCGTGCGTCGCGCGCTCGGGACGGGCCTCGGGCTGCTCGTGACGAGCATCCCGGAGCCGGGCGATCGCTTCGGCGGGATGTACGTGCACCCGGTCGATCCGGAGACGGGCGCCGTGGGCGAGCCGATCGCGCTCGGCAAGCGGGATCTCGGCGGCGTGTTGCCCCCGCGTTGCGCAGAGGGGCAGGACGGCTGGATCATGGATACGTCGCTCGACGCTTCGCCCGCCGTGGAGATCCCGGGCGGTCGGGCCGCGCTCGACTCGATCGAGATGCGGCTGCGCATCGATCCGGGAGCTGTGTGCGTGGAGGGGATCGCGGCGCGCCTCGACGGGACGTTCTTGCCGGACAAGGAGACGAAGCCGACCGCGGACAAACCGCCGGCGACAGCGACGGTGCCTCTCGCGGCGACGGAGCGATCGACCGGGCGACGGTGGAGCTTCGCCTGCAGCCGGCGCTGATCAGGGCTTTTTCGCGACCACGATGTACTGATCGGGCAAGGTCTCCTGGACGACCTCGCCCTTCAACCCCGCCGCTCCGAGCTCGGCGATCATCGCCTCCGGCGTGATGCGGTGCTCCTTCGGCGGGCCCTTCGGGGCCTCCATCGTGAAGTCGACGATGATGAGGAGTCCGCCGGGCTTGAGGCCGTCCTTGACCTTCGCGGCGTAGTCCTTGCGCCCATCGATGTGGTGCCACGTGTCGACGATGAGCACGCGATCGACGGTGCCTTGTCCGAGCCCCGGATCCGAAAGCCCGACCTGACGCGCCTCCACGTTGTCGAGCTTCTCCTTCTGCGCGCGCTCGCGCAGGTAGCGCACCATGTCGGCCTCGACGTCGAGCGCGTGCACCTTGCCGCTCGGCCCGACGGCGCGCGCGAGGTGCGGCTCGAAGTACCCCGTGCCCGCGCCGATGTCGGCGACGATCATGCCTGGCGAGATACGCATCGCCGCGACGACCTCGGCCGGCTTCTGCCACGCGTCGCGCGCCGGATCGTCGAACTCCTTGGCCCAGTCCTCGGCCTTCTCGAAGCGATGCACGAGCGGACCGCCGTGCCCGTGATGACCCTCGCCATGTGCGTGATGGCCGTCGCCGTGCCCGTGATGCGGTTTCGTGGGGGTCATCTTCGCCACGAGCTCGTCATGCGGCATTGTCTCCGTCGTGCTGTACACGGGCTTCGGAGGAGGTTCGCTCGCACAGGCGATGACGGGGAGCAGGAGGAGACAAAGGGAGGGCCGCATCGGACGATCGTTAGCACCCTGGTGGTTCCCCGCCCGGAGGAAAGCGGGCGAGGAACGCGCGATGCACGGCGACCGCCAGATCGTCGGAGAGCGCGAGATCCCGCTCGCGGTAGCCCGTCCCGATCGACAGGACCGTCACGTCGCGGCGCTCGACCCGGAAGCCGATGCGGAAGTCCTTGTGCGCGAGGCGCAAGGTTCCATCGGGCAACGCGCGGATGCGGCGGTACGGGTGCGGCTGCGGGCCGAGGCGGAGCGTGCGCGTGACGGGCGTGACGAGGTCGATGCCGTGTTCGTCCTGCAGATACGCGGCCTGCGCCGCTGCCTGCGGGCTCCACGTGACGGAAAAACCCGGCTCGGGATCCGCCGGGACTTCGCCCGCGCCCTCGGCCTCCCCGGCGAGTGATTCGAGCCAGCCCGTGCGCGCGCCGGGGCGCGCCTCCGCGTAGGGGATGTAGGGCTTGATGTCGAGCACGGGGCTCTCGTCGATCATGTCGACGTCGCGCACGTGGATCACGAGGCCCTCGACCGAGACGAGCCGCACGAGCGAGAGGCCGATGGGGTTCGGCCGGTGCGGCGAGCGCGTGGCGAGCACGCCGCGGCGTTTGCCGGCGCTGCGCGGAGGCAACACCTTGGGTCTCCAACCTTTGTTCAAGTGGAAGCAGAAGAGGACCCAGAGGTACTCCCAGCCTTCGAGGTCACTCACCGCGTGTTCGAGGCCGAGCCCGGCGGCGAGCTCGATGCGCCCCTCCGCGCCCTCCGAGGCGTGTGGTTGGCGGGGCGTGCTCACGCGATCGGGGAAGGGCGTGCGCAGGATCCCGATCGGCGTGAGCGAAAACGGCTGGAGACGGGGATCGTCGGGGGACAAGCGCTCCGCATTTGGGATGCGGAGCGCCGGATGTCAATTCACTCGGTCCACATGGACTCGGACTCGCCCATCGTGCGGTAGTTCGCGTCGACGTGGTTCATGAGCTCGAGCCACCACGACTCGAGCTTGGCGCCGCTCTGGAGCGGGCTCTCGCCGAAGAACGTGCCGCGGATGCACTCGGCCTTGCCGTCCGGCCCGACGCGGCAGCGGCCGTCGACGAACACGAGGATCATCTTGGGCAAGCGGCTCTCGACGCTGTCCGTCGGCGCGTTCATGAACGTCTTGATCAAGGTCGCCGCCGCGACGAGATCCTTCGGCTCCTGGCCGTAGCCGTGCAGCGCGTAGACGACCGGGTACCGCCGCTCCTTCTGGTCCTTGTGCGCATACCCGGGCGGCAAGGCCACGCTGACCGGGCCGACGCGGCCGAGCGTGGATTTGAAGTCGAACGAGCAAGCGCCCTGGACCTCGCACGGCTCGGCCTCCGGATCCGCGTCGTCGTTGCTCTCCAGCACGAGCGTGCGCAGCTCCGGATCGGTCCAGCGCGAGCTGATGAAGTAGAGCGCGCCCTGCAAACGGGCGACGAGCTCGTTCGCCGTGCCCACGTGCTGGCCGCTGCCGCTCTCGATGTCGTCGGCCGTCGGATCGAGCTTGCCGTACCGCTGGAGCACGATGCCGGGCAGATCCTCGTAGGGCACGCGCGAGGGCGCGTAGCCGTTCAAGTTGCCCGGCACGAGCTCCGGCTGCTGCGTGAAGTCCGAGAAGTACGTGACGTTCCGCTTGCGCGCGCCGAACGTGCCGGTGAGGTGCTGCGCGCTCACCGCGAAGTTGAAGAGGTCGCGCGTGCCGCCGTCGGTCCACACGTCGATGCGACGCAGCGCCGCGTCGTCGAGCTCGCCGCCGGGCGGCGCTTCGCGCGTGATGCGATGCACGATCGAGTGCGCGTCGCGCTCCCAGAACCGGTCGAGCCCGCTCGCGACCGTGAACTTCCCGTCGCCCTCGCCCACGTCGTAGCCGTCGCCCGCCTGTTGCCATCCGCCGGGCGGCTGTTGCTTCGTGCCGGCCACGCCGTCGAGGCCCACGTCTTGGAAGGGCTCGCCGTCGTCGAAGCGCATGTTGCGCTCGGTGCCGCCGGGGTTGTACTGCGCGTCGTAGTCGTCGCCGGCCGGATCCTCGTTCACGCCGAGCATGTAGCCGGGCTCCATCGTGCTCGGGATCCCGTCCTTGCCGACGTCGTCCCAGGGCTCGTGGCCGGCGCGGATGATCGGCTCGAGCTCGTCACGCGTGCCGTTGCCGTTGTAGTCGACCGCGAGCGCGAGCTCGAGCGGGTAGGTGTTGCCGTCGGGGGTCCACCAGTTCGCGTAAGGGCTGCGCTCCTGCTTCTGCGGCGAGCCGTCGCAGACCGTGATCACCGGGAAGGTGCCGTCGGGGTTGAACTCGTCGTCGAAGTAGTTCGTGAGCGTGAGCGTGTTCGCGCAGCGCTCCTTCGGGCAGTTCTGCGCGAGCTCTTCCTGCTTGTCCTTGTCCGGCCCGTCGAGCGGATCGACCCACATCGCACACTCGTCCGTCGGCCGACCACCGGTCTGGCTCGCGTCGTCCGGACGAACACCCGCGGGCAGGTTCTCCGCGCCGGGCGTGAGGTTCTCGCCGTTCGGGTTGCCGAACATCGCGGCGAGGTCGCGGAAGATCTGCACGTAGGACTCGCGGCTGAAGCTGCCGCCCGTGCCGTTCCGCGGGTACTCGAACCACCACTGGTTGAAGACCTGCGTGTGCTCGTACGGGTCGCGCGGCGGCAGCATCCACGCGCACTTGCCGGGGGATCCGTCGATCACGCCGATGCACGTCTCGTCCGCTGCGCACTCGGCCTTCGTCTGGCAGAGCGTGGGCTCGAGGTTGATGTCGGCGAGGACCGTGCCCTTCTGGATCGGCCGGAATCCGCCGACGTAGTGGCGCTTGACCGCGTCGAGCATCCACGTCCAGTCGACCGGCCCGCCGAGCGGCGCGAGGGCGTCGAAGAGGTGGTGGTGGCGCATGCCGAACATGGCCGTGCCGCCGCCGCCCATGGAGACGCCGAGGATCGCGCGGTGCGTGAGCCTGCGCGGGAAGGCGCTCGTGCCCGCGTCCTTCTCCACGACGGCCTGGTAGGTGCCGAGCCGCGGCGCCTTGAACGAGAGCGCCCAGCCGTCGCCCATCTTCACGATGCGCGCATCCGCGACCGGGACGACGCGCGGCTCCTTGAACGCCGGACCCGAATACGAGACCGCGAGGTGCCGCAGGCGCGCCTTGTCGGGCAACCGCGCAGGGTTGATCGGGATGGTCATCGGCACGTCGCGCTGGAACTTCGAGGCGGCGGGGCCGAACGTGACCGCGGGGCCGAGCGGGTCGTAGCCCGACGGGGGCTTCGCGTCGCCGCAGCCGATCGTCGCGTCGAACTTGGGGACGCTCCAGAGGAAGCTGCCCTCGTTCGGCTCACTCGCGCGCTCGGGCAGGCCGAGGCTCGCCGCGGCGAGGCTGTCCTTCGCGGTGATCGTCTTGCCGCCCTCGACGGAGCCGGTCGCGCCGTCGCCCGCGGCGCACGTGAGATCCGCGGTGCCAGCCGTGTCGAGCACCTCGACTTCGAGCGTGGCCTCCGCGTCGGTGCCGTCGCCGCGGGGCAGGAAGGCCTTTACCGAGGCGCTGCCAGAGGTCTTGCCCGCGACGACCGCGACGTCGAAGCCGGCCTTGTACAGGTCGAGCGTGTCGGCCTTCGGCGTGGGCGTGATGTCCGCGCTCGACGTCTCGAAGCGGATGGGGGTCTTCGTGCAGAAGTCGGGCTCGGCGACGAGGCGGACCGATCGCGTCGCGCACGCCGCGCTCCCGTCCGCGCATTTCGCGAGGAACACCCGGCTCGGTTCGAAGCGCAGCTTGACGACGTCGGGCGACGGCGCCGAGCAGTAATCACCCGGCCGGAGCGTCGGCTCCGCGCCGCCGGAGCTGGTCCCCGGCGTGGTTTCGGTGGTGCAGCTCGGCGCGGCGACGGCGCCGATCGCGCCGAGCAGCGCGAGGACAAAAGCCGCGCGTGTGCGTGTGGAAGAAAAGCCCCGTTGGCGAGCGGATGTCATGGGGTCGGGAGAATACCGAAGCCGCGCGCCGCTCGCGACGCCCGTCATTCACCCGTTCAGGGCGAGGGCGGCTCGGGCGCGGGCGGCGCCTCGGGCGGCGCCTCGGGCGGCGGGTCCGCGGGCACCGTCTCGCCGAGCCCGGGGAGCACGCCCGTGATCGGCGCTTTTTCGACCGGCGCGACGATCACGCCGTCGGTCACGCTGCCGAGCCACGAGCCCTGGAGCGAGACGGGCACCGCGACGTCGTCCACCGTCGCGCCGGCCGCCGCGAAGATCTGGAGCAGGCCGATTTTTCCCTCGATGGCAGAACCATCCTGGGCGGCGTCCCAGCGCGTGGCGAGCGCCTCCTGGCAGAGACCGGCGAGGCACGTGGCGTCGCAGGTGCCGAAGCCGACGAGGGCCTCGCCGAGCGCCTTGCAGCCCGCGATCGTCGCGAGCGCATCATCCATCGTCGTGCCTTCGGGCGCGCCTTCGAGCGCGACGCTCTTGCACGCGCCGCCCACGTAACGCGAGGGCAGCCAGAAGATCTCGCCGCTCGTGGAGACATTGTCCCCCGGCTCGGACGCGATCTTCACGAGGTGCGTGCCCGGCATGCCAGCCTCGTCGGCCGGGACGACGCCAAAGCGGCTCGGCGAGAACATGCCGAACCCGGGGACGGCCGTGAGCGCGGTCAAACGCCCGGCGAGCTGGGCCGGCGGCGCGGCCGTGCCCTTCTGCAGGAAGCCCTCGATCGCGCTCCGCAGCGAGATCGGCTGCGCGGCGAGGTGATCCTTCGTGATCGTGTCCCAGCCGCTCGCCACGCGGGCGTCCGCGAAGAGCGCTGCATCGAGCGCGGGCACGCGCGCGGCCATCTCGTCGAGCAGCGCCGTGGCCATTTCGACGTTCGCCGGCGCGAACCTTTCGAGCAAGCTCTTGCCCGCGGCGTTCATCATCGAGAGGAACGGCGCCTGCGCGGGCACGAAGTCGAGCGTGACGTCGAGGTCGGTCTTGCCGACGACGACGGGTTTGTCGATGATGTTGACCTTGATCGTCTGCGTCGTCCCGGCGATGAGCCCACTCGCCGTGGCGCAGCCCCAGGCGTAATGGCCGGCGCGCACCGAGACGGCGAGCGTCGGGCCGACGGGCGCCTTCTCCACGAGCAGCGGCGCGTCGACCGGCTCGCTCTTGACGATGTCGGCCGGGGCGTCCTCCGGCAGGAGCGGCGCGACCGCCTCACACGTCGAGCGCGGCAGGACGCTGACCGTCCACGTCGTGACCGCGCGTTTGCCCTTGTACTGGGGCAACACTTGGAGCGTCGCGAAGCCGTCGCCGCTCACCGTCACCGGCAGCTCGGCCGCGGGGCCGTCCTTGATCCACGCGCGGAGGCGATACGCCGTCGCCTTGTTCGGCGCGCGCATCGTCACGGTCGCCGTGCCCTCCGCGTCCATCGGCGCGGCCACGCGATCGAGTGTCGCGTCGAGCGAATCGCCGAGCAGGACGAACCACACCTCGTCCGACGAGGGCGGGTCCGTGCGCACCGTGATCGTGGCCTGCTCCCGCATGCCGAGCGAAAGCGGCCCCTCGTTCGTGAAGATGAGCTGCGTCTTCGGGACCGTCTCCACGGGCGGCGACCAGGGCGTCTCCACGCTCATCTCGTCGTTCGAGGCGCAGCCGAGGAGCGGCGGCCCCGCCGTGGCGAGGAGGACAAACCAAGCACGTCGATAAGAAAAGCGCATCGAGGGCGAGTTTACCCTGGAACCAGGCCGGCGGCGACCTCTCTCGCGCACGCGGCGGGAGGTTTTTCAGGGGGGAAGGGGCACCCGGTCTGTCCGGACGTGCGCAAGAGCGCCCGCAGCGGGCAAACCCGGAGGCGCGGCGGCCTTGCCAGGTAGCCCGGGCGAAACCAGGAGGCGCGCCGCGTTTCCGCAGAGGATCAGCGCCTCGCCGAGGGCGAGCCCCGCCGCGCAAAGCGGGCTCAAAAAGCCCGCCGCGCAGAGCGGAATGACGGCCGCATTGTAGGCGACGGAGACGAGGAGGCTTTGCCGGACCGTGGCCCGCAAGGCGCGGGCGAGGTCGACGAGCCAAGCGATGGTCTCCAGGCGGTCGTCGCAAAGCACGAGGGGCGCCGGCACGGCCACGGGCAAGGCGCCGGGCGCGATGGCGAGCGAGACGTCCGCCGGGCACGGGTTCGCGCGGTCCTCCTGGCCGTCGCTGATGTGGAGGACACGCGCGCCGGCTTGCTGGAGATCACGGACGTGCAGGGCCTTCTCCGCCGGGCCGAGGCCGCCGCGCGCAGGCACACCGAGCCGATGCGCGAGCGCGAGCGTCGCGTCCGGGCCGTCGCCGCTCACGAGCCGGCAGCCGAGCCCCCGCTGGAAGAGCGCGCGGAAGGCCTTCTCCGACCCCAGCCGCGGCGGATCCCAGAGTTCGAACCAGGCCTCGACGATGCCGTTGCGACGGACGCAGACGAGGCTCGCGCCCTCGCGCGCGTCCGGCGGCAGAGGATCCCCCGGGCGCGCGGCCGAGACCTCCACGAGCGCGTCGCGCGCCCGGCCCACCACGCCGTCGGGGCGCACGTCGGCCGCCTCGTCGAGCGCGCCCGGACGCACGCCGGCGACGGCGAGGTGATGCGCGATGGCGCGGCCCGCGCGGTGCATCACGCCCGCCTCGAGCGCGGCCACGTCCTCGAGGATCGAGATGTCCGGGAACTCGCGCCACGAGAGGCGCGTGACCCGCGGCGCGCCGAGGGTCACGGTGCCCGTCTTGTCGAAGCAGGCGACAGAGGTCGTGGCGAGCGCTTCGAGGGCCGCCGGATCCTTGACGACCACGCCCGCCGCGCGCGCCCGCACGACGGCGATGGTCCGCGCGGCCGGGAGCGCGAGCACGAAGGCCGCGGGCGAGGCGCCGATGAGCACGGCGATCGCGGTGAGATACCCGTCCGGATGGAACGGGCCACGGCCGAGCAGCGCGTGCACGACGAACGCGAAGCCGGCGAACGAGACGGACGCGACCGAGAGCGCGAGCGACGCGACGTGCGCGAACGATTTTCCCGTGCGCTGCCGCGCGTCCCGCTCGATCCGCAGGGCGGCGCGATGCACCTCGGCGTCGGCCGCGGCGGCGAGCTCGGAGCAGGGCGCCCGCGCCACGCGCCCCGTGACCTCGCCGGAGAGCAGCCGCGCGCCGGTCTCGACGATCTGCCCGCCGGCCCGATCCACGGCGCGGCCGTCCGGCAGGGCCACGCGCGCGGCGCTCTCGAGGACGATCTCCACGGGCGTGATGTCGCCTTCGCCGAGGCGCACGCGGTCGCCGGGCGCGAGCGAGGCGCAGGCGACGCGCTCGTCCACGCCGCTGCCGCCCTCGCGGCGCACGCGGGCCTCGCGGGCCATCGCGGCGCGCGTGAGGCCCCGGAAGGCGCGCGTGAGCAAGGCCGTGTGCGCGTAGAGCGCGAGGATCGAAAAGCCGAGGATCGCGCCGGACGCCTCGAACGCCGCGAGCGCGAGGCCGTCGAGCTGCAGCCCGAAGCGCGCGAGCTTCTCCAGGATGGATGCGGGGCGGCTCGGATCGAAGAGCATCGCGACGACGCCCAGGGCGAGCGCGAGCGTGGCGCAGGCGAGCGTCACGACCTCGGTGCCGAGGACGCCGCGGCGCGCGAGGGCGCGGGCGCGGTGGAGGAGGGGCGGGCCGGCCACGGCGAAGAGCAGCAGCGTGAAGCCGAGCTCGACCCAGGCGATTTCCCGCTCGGGGGCGCGCGCGGGCCGCCACGAGGCGAGGGCGACGAGGTTGCCGAGCAGCGCGACGACGAGGCCGAACCGTCCCGCGTCGAGCCGCGCTCGTTCGCTCGGCGGTGCGCCCACGGCGGTCGTGAACGTGAAGCCGCGCTGGGCCATGGCGGCGGTGATCTCGCGCTCGCTCGTGACCCGCACGTCGTAGATGGCCTGGGCGATCTCGCCGAAGAACCCGACGGACCCCGCGCGGACGCCGGGCAGCGCGCGCAAGGCTTGCTCCGCGCGGCGAGCGCAGCTCCGGCACGAGAGGCCTTCGACATGAAAGGTCGCCTCGTGCTCGAACGCGGGTCGCCCGCGCCCGCCCTCGCGCCCGGGGCGGGTGTCGCCATCGACCAGCACAGTGGGGAAAGATTGATGCATCGTCGCCGCGGACCGAAGTCGCCAGGTGCGCTAGCGAACTTCGGGCCGCGAGCGATCACGACCGGCTCGGGCAAGTCGTGCACGCGGACGAGGCGATACTCCCTCGTATTTGCGGAAAGTGCGGGGGAAAGGGAGAACGTGGAGGGTCGCCGGGACGGTCGCCGGCGGGGGTGGGGGGATCCGAGCTTGGCGGATCGTTACTTCTTGTAGATCTGGGCGGCGGCGAGGCCGGCGCCGCGGGTGGCCTTCACGATGACCTTGCCGGGGCCGCCGATGGGCAGCGGGTTCTTGAAGCAACCGTTCGCCTTGCCGCCGAGGATGGCCGTGGCGCCCTGGCCGTTGCTCTGGGCGAGGACCTGGGGCGGCAGGGGGGCGGCGTGCAGGACGAGCTGCACGTCGAGCTGCTGGACGCCGACGCCGGAGGCGATGACCGAGTAGCACTTGCCGGCCTCGATGTTGATCGCCTGCTCGAGGACCTGGCCCTCCTGGAACTGGGCGGCGAAGGGCTGGCCGTCGGGCTGCATGCCGGGCGCCTCGGAGGCGGCGAGGCCCTGGAGCGCGAGCGTGGCGACCTGGGCGGCGGCGGGGGCGATCGGCGTGGCCGGGCTCCCGCCCGAGGCGCCCGTCGGGGCGGGCGTCACCGTGGTGGGGGCCGGGGTGGGCGTCACCGCGGTCGGGGCGGGCTGCTGGTACTGGTTCGGGTTGTACGCGCCCGGCTGCTGCCCGTTCGCGTACTGGTTCTGCTGCGACGGGTCGTTCGGGTCCGGGGTGTCGCTGCCGCCGCAGCCGACGGCGAAGAGGCCCAGCAGGGCCACGGGGACGATCATCGAGAGGCGCATGGGTTGGCTCCTTGGAAATCTATGCTGCCGTGGTTCGGGAGCGCGGCGGCGTCGCCGCACCTCGGAAGACGCTCGGGGCCGACGCTACGGCTCACCGATGCTTGGGCTGTAAGACGGGCCCAGGCGTCCGCTACTTACACCGGATTCGTGCTGTGAGGGGAGGGGGTTTGGGGCCCGTGTTCGTCGCAGAACCGTGCTTGGGGGCCAGGCCCCGGGGTTTGGAGGCGCAGCGCGGCTTGTCCGAGCGTAGCCCCCGAGCGTCGAGCGTGTTTCACTTGGGCTGCTCGATGCAGCAGCCCGTGATGCAGTAGAAGCCGGCGCCGCAGGGGTCCTGGCCTTGCAGGCCGCAGGGCTGGAGACCGTCGGGGCACTGCTCGGGCGGCGGGGTGCCGGCGTCCGTGCCGCCCATGCCGCCGCCGCCGTCGACGCCCGCGTCCGGGGGCGGCGGGAAGCACTCGGGCGGCAGCGTGTCCTTGCCGATGCAGAGCTCGCACGTGCCGCATTCGTTGAAGCAGGCGCCCTTCACCTGCGTGCACGGGGCGCAGCTCTTCGGATCGTCGATGTGATCGAGGTCGCAGGCGAAGCTGCCCTGGCCGTTCTCGGTGCCGAGCCAAACCGGCCCGTACTTTTGTCCCTCCTTGTAGATGACGCAGCAGCCGAAGCAATCGCAGCCGTTCGGGGTGAGCTCTGGACAGATCTGCTTGCAGGTCTCGGGCTGGTTGTTGAGCAGCTCGTCACAGCTCAGGTTCGTGCCAGGCGTGTTCGCGTTCGCGTTGTACGCGCACTTGTTGCCGTTCCACCACTCCGGGTTGTAGTCGGGCGCCTTGGAGAGCGGGTCGCACTGGTGGTTCCAGTAGCACTCGTCATTGCCGGATCCGGAGTTCGAGTCCCAGAAGCAATCCGTGATGCACGCCGCGCCGGCGCCGCCGGGGATGCTGACGCCGAGGCCGGTCTCGCTGTTGTCGCAGGGGCCGAGGCATTCCGGATCCTGCCAGTCGACGAGGCCGTCGCCGTCGTTGTCGAGCGTGTCGCCACACTGGTAGACCTGGTTCACGCACGCGGCCATGACGAACCCGCCGTCCGGGCCCACCCAGCCGTCCGGGCCCGCGTCCGGGATGTTGCCCGTGCCACCCGCGCCGCCCGTGCTCCCGCCGATGCCGCCCGCGCCGCCCGTGCTTCCGCCGCTGCCGCCCATGCCGCCGCTCGCGCCGGAGCCACTCGCGCCGGAGCCGCTGGTTTGAACCTGGGGTTCGTCGCTACAGCCCACGGCAATCACGGATGCGACGAGGGGGCTCGCGAGGAGCAAGACCATTGCGCTCTTGGAAAAGGACGGCATGTAAAGTCTCCTTGACGGAAAATCGAGCTCCGGGGATCGATCCCCCCGGGCCGTGTCCACGGACGAACGTCGTGCACGCGCAGTGCACGAGGCGCGCCAGCCCCTCGGGACGAGGAAGACCGCGGAAACACCGCACTTCGTCGGCGGCAGCAGACCAGGGTGGTTGCACGCGTGACCAGGCGTTGTCGTCAGTCGGGATTCCGCCCGATGACGGATCACGCAGGCTTCAAACGAGGTGCGAGAGGACGGCCCAGGTGACGTGGACCGTGGCATGCGCGAGCATCGCGGATTCCAGGCTTCGGCGGAAATAAAGCCAGCCGAAGATGACGCCCGCGAATGCATTCAAAACGAGGGTGCGGGCGATCACGGGACCCGAAAGCGGGAGGCCCAGCGCCATCACGGCAGGCAGGTGGCCCGCCGCGAACACGAGGGCCGAGAGGAGGATGGCGGTCCACATCACGCCCGTGGTGGGGCTCCCCGGGGCCCTCCGGATCTTTCCGATGCCCCAGGCAAAAAACGTCGCGAGGCCCCAGCGCATGAGGAGCTCTTCGTTCATGCCGCCATAAAGGACGGCCGCGATCGTGGACCACACGGGTTGTTTCTGGAGAATACGGAGGTTCTTCCCCGCTTCGCCCAAGCTGGGAAGAAGGAAATGGTCGAGGGCCACGATCCCGAGCGCGGCGAGGATCCCGAGGCCAACCGCGATCCGCACTTGGCTCCGGAACCGCGGCTCAGGCTGTGGTTCCCCCCCGGCCCAAGCGGCAATATGGGAGCGTAGGTTCAATGGGGGCGCGAGGCGAATGCCCGTCGCGACAGCCAAGCCCACGAGGAGCAGGGGCTGAATCAGCGACGCGACCACGAGCACGGGCAGCGACGGCCCCGCCGTGCCTGCATGCTCCGTGATCTGTCGCAATTGCGGAACCAGGATGGGCAACAATCCGAGGTTGCCAAGGACGCCCATCCCGAAGAGCACGCCGAACGTCCGCCACGAACGCGGTTGCGCTGCCATATCGCCCTCTTGGGGCGAGCGGGCGTTCAGCGCAAGACTTCGACCCCACGCGCCGCGAGGCGATCGAGGACCGCAGGGTCGTCGACCGAGCCAAGCCCAACGTCGAGATGCGCGAGTTTCGGGAGCGTTTCCAGGCTCGCCGCGTGCGTCCAATCGCCAGCCAAGGTGAGATGCGTGAGCTTGGCCATTCCTTCGAGGGGGCGGAGATCACGGAGCTCGTCGAAAAAGCCATGCCCGTCGAGATCGAGCGTCTCGAGGCCCTCGAGCGCGCCAATCCCCGCGAGCGAGCGGAGCGAATAGGTCTCCTCCTCGCCGCCGGTATAAACGCCGGCGCCGCTTTCCATCATCATGTAAATCTCGTTCCCGCCGTCGAAATCGAGCCGATCGAGCCGCGCAACCTTCTTGCGATCGAGCTTGATCGAATGCAACCGAGCCATGGCCGCCCGAAGCCGAACGATATCATCGTCCCCCTCGATCCCCTCGAGCTTGGCCTCAACCCGCTCCGAACTCACAGCCTCGGCCTCCATCAACGCGCCAAGCACGGCGATGTGCAGCCCAGGATCCGGGAAAACGATGCGGGTCTCCTCCGTCGCAGCTTTTTTCGTGGTGGTCTTTTTCGTGCTCATTCCAGTGTTCTTTCTCGCTTGGGGCCGTCGCGCCGGGGCGCTGCCCCGGACCCCGCGGGGGCTGTCCGCCCAAAGGCCCGGACCAGGCACGGCCTGGACCGAAGTGGAAGAACTGCGCGATGCGCAGTTCTTCCCACGGGCCGGTGGCAAGACCATGGAGGGGGTTCCAACCGGGCGGCGGGCGCGTTGCCGTTGGAACCGTCAGCGCTACCGTTTTGATTGGCAGGGTCCTCGCTGGTCTTGACCCTGGCTGTTCGATGAACTGCGCATCGCGCAGTTCATCGAACAGCCAGGGTCCAGCGCCTCGCTGGTCCGGGTCCCGGGGCGGACAGCCCCGGGTGGGGTCTGGGGCAAAGCCCCAGCTCCGCGGCTTCACCGGCCAGCGCGATGCGCGCGCCAGGCTGAAAGGGGTGTTGGGAACCAGCGCAGGTGCTGGAAGGCTTCTGGGATGTCGGGCTCGGCGTTTGGGTCCGGCGGCCCTTCCACGGCGGGGCTGGCGAGGAGGGCGCGTGCTTCGTCGAGGTAGGCGGCGAGCGCGCTTTCTGGCTCGCTTGTGCGCATCGATCGATATTCGAGCTCGCCTCCGCGGTAGGCCAGGTCCTTCAAACGCAGCGCGGGCCGGGGGCGCCCGGCCAGGTGCGTCCAGCGCCCGGTGGCGGCGTCACATCGGTACATCGGGAGCAGCTTCCAGCCGTCGTGGGCGATCATGTGGATCGCGGCGACGATGTAGAGGAAGACGGTCTCCGTCATGAAGGCATTGAAATGGACGCGGAACCAGCCGAGCTGGAGCACGCCGCAGCCGGCGTCCACGGCTTCGGCGAAGGCTGCGGACGGCTCGGGGTCGATGCCGAGGATGAGGTGGCCGTAAGGGCCCGCCGAGGGGCCTCCGCCGTGCGCCTGGATGCCGAAGAGATCGTTCAGCAGGGTGACCACGAAGTTCCAGTGGAGGAATTGATCGGGGCCGTGGCGAATCACGATCGACACGATTGACAATCGTTCGTCCTCCGCAGGGCCGAGCACCCAGATCTTTTCGTTCGTTCGGAAGGACGCGAGGGCGCGCTTGACGAAATCGTCCTCGCGGGCGCGGAGCGTGTCCGTGCCGATCGCTGCTTTGAGCTGGACGACGAGGCCTGCGCGGATGGAGTCGACGAGGGCTGGCGCGCCTGCTTCTTTGTGGCGGGCGACGAGCGCGCGCTTGGCGATGAGGACGCCGGGGGTGCCCAGGCCGCCGATGCATTCGTGTGGCGAGAGGAAAAGGGCGTCCTTGGATGCGAGCGGGCCCTCGGGGTTCATTCGAATGTCGAGGGAGCTCCCGGCGCTCGTGGAATCCCAAAAGGAGAGCGCCCCGTGCCGGTGCAGCAGCGCCGTGAGCGCGACGTCGTCCGCGACGATGCCCGTCACCTGCGATGCCAGGGAAAAACTCCCGATCTTGAGCGGGCGATCCGCATATCGAACGAGCGCCGATTCGAGCGCGTGCAGATCGATGCGGCCTTCGGCGTCCACGTCGATCGTCACGACGTCGGCGAGGGATGCGCGCCACGGCAGCTCATTCGAGGGGGGCTCGTGGGGCCCGAGGAACACGACGGGGCGCTCGTTCTCCGGGATCCGCTCGCGCAGGTGATATCGCTCGTCGAGCCCCGGCGAGACCTCGAGCCCGAGCGCCCGGATCATCTCCTCGACCGCGGCTTTGGCGTCCGATCCGCAAAAGAGGACCACGTCGTCGCTCCCGCCGCCCACGCTCTCGTGGAGCAGGTCGCGCGCGTCCTCGCAGAACCGCGACGTCTGCGCGCCGGTGCCCGAGGAGAGGGGCATCACCTCGCTCCGTAGAAAGTCTTCGAGGAAGCTCAAGGAGCGGCCCGTGGCCGTGTCGTCCGCTGCGACCAGGCGCCGCGGGCCGAAGGGCCCGTGAAGGACCACGTCGTCGCCGAGGATCGAGGCGCGCACCTTTCCGAGCAGCACCTCCTTGTCGGAACACGCGTCGTTGGGCGACGCTTGCATGCGGGTCGTGTTCGCCGCGTCGTGCAGGGCGTGGGGGATGTCGAGCAACGTCCCGAGGCCGTCGACGAACCCGCGCAGCGTCTGCTCGACGAGCTCCTCCCCGCCGGCCCGCGTCGTGCTGGCCAGGGTCATGCGCATCAGCGTCTTCGTGCCCATGGCGCGCTCGTCATGCGTGCCGACGACGAGCGCCTGCGCCGCGCGCCGGACGATGCCCGCGTCGGTCTGCCGGAGGGCGTCGATGAGGTCGCGGTTGATGGCCTCGACGAGCTCGAAGGCCATCGCTGGGCTCGACGCGAAGAGGCGCGCGAGCGGCTCGGGCGCGAGCTCGAGGAGCACCACGTTCTCCCGCGCGGTGCACGTGACCCGCTGCGGACCGTGGTCGAGCAGCGCCTCCATGCCCATGGTCTTGCCGGGCCCGAGGACGGCGAGGTGCATGTGTCGGTGGCCCGCGCGCGCTGTGATTTCGACGGCGCCCCGCGCGAGGACGAAGGCCGAGCCCCGGCGCGCGCCTTCCGCGAGGATCAAACGCCCGCGCGGCACCTCGTGCTCGACGAGGACGGCCGCGACCTCCGCCCATCGTTCGGCGCTGAACGATTCGAAAAAAGGCAGGCTCCGGAGGGAGGACGTGAGGGCCGGCGTGAGGGGGTGGCCCTCGCCGAGGTCCGAGGCCGATGGGCTCGCGGCGGGAGGCGCGGGCCCCATCAATTCGCGGGTCACGCTCCGCAGCTCGTTGCAAAGGAGACGCGAGAGGCGGCGCAGGACCTTCAGCGCGGCGGGGTTGTGCACGCGCCGGAGGTGCTCGAAATCGGCGATCTCCAGCGTATGGCCCGACACGCGCCGGACCGTGGTGACGGTGGCCGCGCGGAGCATGGGCTGGTTCAAGGCGTGCTCGCCGAGCACGCCCCCCGGGCCGCTCTCGCCGACGAAGATTCGATCGTCCCCGGGCGTCCGGATCGAGACCGCGAGCAGCCCGTCTTCGACGAGGTAAAGCTGGTCGGCCGGCGCGCCCTGCGTGCAGAGGACCTCGCCGGGCTCGGCGTGGAAGGGCCGCATCCGCGCGGCGAGGTCGCGCCGCTCGTCGGCGTCGAGATCCGAAAAGAGCGCCGTGGCGCCGAGCAACGCGGCGAGCGCGTCGGGGTCCCTCGACGTCCGCGGGGCGATGCCGGAGTCCACTTTGGCCTCCACCTCCGTGAGCGAGGCGCGCTGGATCCCGCGGCGTACGGCGCCCGCGAGCTGCTCCCATGCCTGGCCCCACGCCTCGGCGAGCTCGTCGTCCATGCGGCCGCCCTCGGTGAGATCGAGCTCCGCGCGGAGCGCCTCGCCAAAGGAATCGACGTGTGTCTCGCGGACGCCGTAAAGCACGTGCCGCGCCCCGAGTTCTTCGAGCATCGCATAAAGCCCGTGGGGATCGCGCAGGCAGGCGACGCTCGCGGTCAGGGCGGTGACGAGCTTGCGCCCCTGGCCCGTGAGATCCTCGGGGAACAAATGCCGCATCTCCGGGTGCCGCGCGAAGAGGCGCTCGTAGAATCGCTGCGGGAAGCTCGATCGCGAGACCGCCCGTTTGAACATCATCCGCACGAGCTCGGCCTGCCGCTCCGAGGGGGAGGCCGCGGTCTCGGGGAGCAAGCCGAGCGCGCGCATCGTCGCGATCACACCTTCGAGCGCAGCGACGAGGGCGTCCGCCGAGGCGAAGCGTTTGGCCGGCTCCTTCTGCACCGCACGATCCACGGTCGCGGAGAGCTCGAAGGGGATGTCGGGCCGGAGCGAGGCGATGCTCGGCAGGGGCTCTTTGAGGATCGCGTCGACGAGCTGCATCAAGGGCCGTTTGGGCCCATACGGCGGATGGCCGGCGAGCAGCTCCCACAGGACGAGGCCGAGCGCATAGATGTCGCTCGCGACGGTCGCAGGCGCGCCTTTCCACAGCTCGGGCGCGAGGTAGCGGGGCGTGCCGAGGATGTCCCCTTTCCGGGTCACATCGGCGGGCAGGCCCCCATTCGCCACGAAGCGCGCGATGCTCTCGGGGCCCGCCTCTTCGAGGAACGCGGGGCGCGCGGGCACCTTGGCGACGCCGAAATCGATGAGCTTGCCGGCGCCCGTGCGGGTGCGCATGACATTCGCCGGCTTGAGGTCGCGGTGCAGGACGGAGGCGCGATGGGCCGCCGCGAGCCCGCGCGCGACGTCGACGCCGAGCGCGAGGATCTCTTGCCACTCGAGGGTGCCGACGAGGGTATCGACGCTCTGCCCGGCGACGAGCTCGTACACGATGTAAGGCTGCCCGAGCGTTTCTCCGCTGCGGTAGACGGCGACGACGTTCGGATGCTCGATCCGCCCGAGCGCGAGGGCTTCGAGGCGGAAGCGCTCACGGTCGCGCTCCTGCGGATAGGCGCCGCGGATCATTTTGATCGCGACGTGGCGATCGATCGTGAGATCGAGGGCGCGCCAAACCTCGCCCATCGCGCCTTCGCCGAGCCGCTCGAGGAGGCGATAGCCGTCGAACTCCGTGAGGGACCGGAGGGCGGTGGAAGCCGGCGGCGGGGGGGAACGGCCCGATTCGAACACGCCGCGATGGTAGGCGAGCACGTGGGGGCGGCAAGGCGAATCAGCGGCGAACGACGTCGAAATCAGGCCTTGGCGGGCGCCTCACCCGGCGCAGGCGGCTCCGGCTCGATTTCACCTGTTTCCGGGTTCACGTCCTCGATGGGCTTGCGCTCGCGGAGGTAACGCCGGATGGCTTCGTTTTGTACGAGAATGGGCGAAAGGAGCGCGCCGCGCGCCGTCCGATCGGCCTCGCTGTCGGAGGGGTACTTGCCCAGGATCATCGCCACGGCTTGCAGCAGGAGGGACTGCCCTTTGGCGCGTGCGTCCTTCACCTTGGCGAACGTCAACGGGCCGCCTGACCCCTCGATGGCCGCGCGATATTGCCCTTCGAGGTTTTTCAACCGCGCCACCTGCCGCGTGAGGCCGAGCTCCGTCACGAGCGATTTGTAATCGGGCTCGTCGACGCGCGACAAGATTCGCTGGACCTCTGCCAGCTCCTCCACGAACGGGAGGGAGGTGATGGCGCCCGCGCCCTTCGGGAGCAGGACCGCGATCATCTTTTGCGCCGTGTCCGCGAGCGGATCGCCCGGCGCGGAGGCCCGGATCTGCGCGTCGGCGCCGTCGCGGAATGCCGTGATCGCGGCGTCCACGTAAATGTCGATCTGCCTGGCCTCCGGCGAATAGGTCGTGAGCTTGCGTCCCGCCCACTTCGCCTCCAGCGCGCGCGTCTCGGTGTCGTGCGCGATGGCGTGGGCCGCGTGCGCGGCGAGATCCGCGTGCGACGCGGCCACGGCCGCCTTTCGCACCTGGTAGAGGGCGAAGAGGCGGCGGCCGGTCGAGAACGTGTAGAAGTTGAGCAGGGACGCGAGGAGGGGATCCATGCGGGGGGGGTCCTTTCGGGGGTCGAACCTCGGCCTGGGTGGTGGTGAGGCGAGTCGCATGCTGCCGGAGGCACAACGAGGAAGGCAAGCAGGTTCCGTACGTGGGACCCCAACACGAGCGTGGGAGGGGGTGGGGCTCGTGGGCCGCGAGGTGGATCCCGGTGAAGGAGGGCGTGGGGGTCTTCGTTTGGAACACGCGCGCGGACCCACGTGGGCGCGGAGGTCTTCGCGTCGCGCCTTCGTGCGAGCGGAAGAGGGGCACGACCTCCCCGATCGAGCTTCGCATCGCGATGTTCGAGGGCCGTGGGGGGCCGTCGTCGGGTTCGGGTCGGCGTTTTCGAGGGGGGAGAGCTTCGAGTCTCGCGCGCGGGAACGGGGCGGCGAGGGGCGGGCCCGGTTTTGTCCGCGAGCGAGAAAGAAGGGACGAGGCCGAGGGGGTCCTGTGGCGGCGTTCGGGTGACGTGCGACGAGGGGCGGAGGCGTTTCGGCTGGGGGCCCCGCGAGGTCCGGGGGAGGGGCGAGGCTCGGCGGCGGGGGTTCGACCCGGGAGGGGGGAGGGGCGCGGCCATGCGGCGCGGGGCTCGACCCCGGACAGCGCCACGCGCTCGAGGATGGGCTGGCGGAGCCAAGGGGCGTTCGCGAAGAAGGGCGTTACCGGATGCAGGATATCCCCGAGGACGCTGCTCAAGGCGAGCCAGTCATGAGCCATGGTGGGCGTCACGTGGGCCTCGCGTCCTGCGCCGAACCCAAGGGGGCGCAGAGGAACGACGAGGCCGGGGCGCCCTTCCGGCCCGTAGTAGGCGCACTTTGAGGCTCGACCCGACTGACGACGGATCGGCATGGTTGGCGCGTGGTGCCACTTCGGACTCCGTGGTTGACCTGCGTCGCTCTTGCGCCCTCCAGCAGTCCCGCATGGGGAGCCCGAGTAGCGGGCAGCCCGCTTCCTGGAACAAACCTCTTGTGCTATGCCAGCGGCGGTCCCTGTACGTTCGCCGACGCCCGTCCAGACGTGGATGCGCGAAAATTCACTGGCTCGGCCCCACGTGGAACACCACGATCTCCTGCACGATTTTCTTGTCCTTGTCGGCATAGATGATGTCACCGACGATCGACCTGTTGTCTTTGGGCACGAGATTGAGCGGGATCTTGAACGTGTCCGAATCGGTATTCACCTCCGTGATCGTCAGGTCTTGCCAGCGTTCTTTGATCAGCTTGTAGACGTCTTCGTCGTTCTTCGCCACGGCGTCGGCGTCAGCGTAATGTTTGTACGCGCCCGTGGGCTCACCCTTCGCGTCAGACTTTTGGCCGCGGAGTTTCACCTTGCTCGACCCGAGTTTCTTTTCTACGACGAGCTTTCTCCTGGCCTCATTCTCCGTCCGCATCTCGCCGCCCACGTCCGTCGCCGGGGGACGCTTGCCGGCCGTGATCACCTCGGCCACGGTCCGGTATTTGGTTGTAACGATTTTGTAGGTAATCTCCGTGCCCTCGGCGAGCGAGAAACTAGTGCCCGTAGGAAACAGCACCGGGAGACCATCCCCTACGTAGAAGTTGTTCCTGTCTAAATTATAAGACACTTTGCCGGTGAGTGGCGCCGCCTCCACCCGTTGCAGCACACCAGGAGGCGATATCCGTTTCAACTGCGCGACGGTCGCCGGGTGGAGCGATCGCGTGCGGGGGTCCGGTCGCGCGAGCTTTGGCTGCACGACGGTCGCCGGATGAGGCGGCCGCGCGTGAGGGGCTGGGGGCGCGGGCTCTGGCTGCACGACGGTCGCCGGATGAGGCGGCCGCGCGTGAGGGGCTGGGGGCGCGGGCTTCGGCTGCACGACCGTCGCCGGATGAGGCGACCGCGGGTGTGGGTCTGGCTGCGCCGGCTTCGGCTGCGCGACCGTCGCGGGGTGGGGCGACCGCGCGCTTTTCGGGAAGCCCGGGTGCTTCGGCATGGGATGAGAATGCTCGGAACGGGCCGCGCAGGGCCAAGTTCGCCGTCGTGCTAACGAAGCGGCGTCTCTAACCTCACCGAGGCAGATGGGAAGCCGCGGGATTAGCCCCTGCGGCCAGGACCCCTCTCGGCCAGGCGGTGCGCCCAACTAGGCTAAAGGTGGACGTGGTGCCACCACTCACACGGCCCCGGTCCGAGCCGTTTCCCACTCACGCCAACTCGAACGCCGGACTCCGCGCTCGCGCCATCGGCGGCGCCTCGGTGGGCAGCCCGAGGTGCGCGAGAATGGCCACGACCACGTTGCGGTCCGAGATGTCGGCGACGATCGCCCGGCGACCACCGCAAGGGCAGGCAAAAACGTCCACCAAATAGACTCGACGAAGAAGCTCGGCCCCCTCGATCCTCGCGCCTGCTGGCTTCACCACGCCGTCGCCGAGGCTCGTGCGCGGGCCCTTCGGCGCGGCGTTTTCACCGTCGCGACCACGAGCGCGAGGAGGTCAAAGAATGGCTTTTCGTTGCGGGATCGGCTAGCTTGGCCTCGTTCCGCTCGCGCGTGCCACCATTTTGCACCCGGAATACGCCGACGAACCCGGGCGTCTTTCCCCGACCATGAAGATCGCCTTCGTGATTCTGCCTCTGCTCGGATCCGTCGCGGCGTGCAGGCCTCCTCCCGCCCCCGAACCGTCGAAGGTGGCGAGCCCGGTCGCGTTCGCGGCCCCCTCCGCTGTGAACGCCATCGAGGCACCGCCGGCAGGCGTGGCGTCGTCCACGGGCGTGTCCCCCGCCGAGGGCACCGTCGCGACGAACGAGGCGGCTGCCATCGCCAAGGTGTCCGCGCTGCCGGAGGTCCAGGCGCTCGCCTCGGCGAAATCGAAGCTCGTCGTATCGGTCGTCGATCCTGCGAAGGAGCCATGCGACACCCATTCTGACAAGCCCTGCCCCTCGGCGGGCGAAATCGAGATCATCGCGGGTTTCGAGTACGCGGGCGAGACGACGCAAGCTCTCCGCTTCTTCGTGTCGCCTGCGAGCGGCGATATCGACGTCGACGCGGGCTTTGGCCTCGCTTCCTCCCCGGAGCCCCGGCGCCTGCGCTACGCTGTCTGGGCTCGCCTCAACGCGCGGCGCCTGCGCGCCATCGGTATCATCGCGGATCTTCCGGAGGTCGTCGCGTGGAGGCAGGTCCTCGAGCGCCACGACAGGCCGGACGATCCGGAGAGCCTCGGCCTGTGGACAGAGGTCTTCGCGAAGCCCGACTGCACGGGCGCCGGCGCCGAGTGCGCGTTCACCGTGTACGTCGGTGCGCGGCACTCGGCATCGATCGAGCGCTGGAATTATTTCACCGTCAACCCCGAGGCGCGCAAGATCGCCGTCCTCGTCGACTCCCAGGAGCAAGCCTACGACACCTGGAAGGCGTCGAAGCCCGTCGCGCGCTTCTTCGAGGAGCGACATCCCACCATCGAGTTCCGGCGCCTCGACGGCCCCTTCCCGGTGCTCGCGAGCGGGCGAGGAGACCTCGGATACGGCGCGCCCGACAAGGTCGTCGGCGATACCGCGACATGGGCACACCCGATCAAGCAAGCGCTCGCCGAGCGTGGCTTCGTCCTCACGCGCGTGGAGCTCTATCTCGGAGCCACGTATCCAGCCTTCTTCGTGCGCCCCATCGCCGGCAGGCCGGCGCTCTTCGAGCGCGCCTCGAAGGACCCGTGGGAGGTCCGGCTCGCGGCCCACGCGCTCCTCGCGGCGAACGGCGGGCTTGCCTTCGAGCTCGTCGAGGACGCGTCCGGCGAACGGAGCCGATATCGCTACCGCGGCCGCGATCGCACGTTCGAGCGGCTCGTCGCGGGTCTCTGGAAGATGCTCTGAAGCGCCGAAGCGACACCGTTGTTCGCCGAGCTGTCAGGCGATCCTCCCCCGCTTCCGTGGACAAACCCAAAGGCACGGAGATGCGCTAGGAGAGTCCCATGGCGAGGCGGAAGCGGAGGTCCGGGGATAAACGAGCCGGTCCAGCATGGCGACGAGGGGAGAACGGAAACGGGAGCGGGGGCGGCAAGAGGGATCTGATTGTGTACCGTTGCTTGCGGCTAGGATGAGGACGAATAGCTCGAACTTATACGAGATTTGCATGCTCCTCTCCGAGCGTGTACGAGGCGTCAAGGCGCTCCGCGGGGCCCTCGCGCCGCTCGGTGCGGTCGTGCTTGACGGTGCAGCGCACATGACGCCGCACCATGGGCTCGAGCAGCTTGGCGCACGCATGTGCTTCCGCTAGGTACACAGGAAGAACCAATGCGAGAAAATTGCCCTCGAGCACGAGGAATCCTCTATGCTCCACACGCGCGAGGGCGTGCCAAGTTGCGATGCGCGGGCGGAGGCCTCCGGGCCATGATAGGATATTCGGTCGGAGGGGCGATGAGACACGCACGACTTTCATGCGTAGTAGCGGCGGCGCTGTCCGGGTGCGCGTCGGAGAACGTCGTCGAGGAGATGCAATGCGTGTTCGAGCCTGCCGCGGAGGCGGAGGCGCCGCCCGCCGACTGGAAGCCGCTCGGGTCGCACTTCGTGCTGTGTCCATACACGTTCTCGGAGGTGGTCTGCGCGCCGCGCACGCCGGAGGCGCTGTTCACCTCGGACGAGCTCCGCTACATGAACACGATGGCGTGGACGGGCGACGGACTGGCGATCGGCGTCGTACTCCAGCAGGATGCCGGCGTCGACCGGCAGTGGGGCGTCGCCGCGACGAAGGGCGCGACGGCGGAGGTGACGACGCTGTGGGAGCTGCCGGTCGAGAACTTCCCGAGCGCGCTGCTGCCGACGCACGAGGGGCTGTTCGTGGTCGCCAAATCGTATTCGTCGGCGGTCACCGGCGGGCTGCTGCGGCTGCTCCCCGACGGCTCGCACGAGCAGCTGTTCGTCACGCCGTACTCGGGCCTCAATTACGACCCCGAGCACCCGTTCGTGTTCGCGGACGGCCGGATCCACGGGCTGATGCGCGACACCCCACTCGGCTGGGAGACCCGACCGACCCGGATCGCGGCGGCCGGCGGCGAGCTCGAGGTGTTCGACTTCGCCACGCGGCACTACGCGCTCGTCGACGGCGAGTTCATCGGGCTCTCGGGCAACCTCGGATCGCCGCCGTGCGACCACGGGGCGGACTGCTTCTCGCCGCTGCTCTCGCTGGCGCTGCGCCGCCACGACCCGGCGAGCGGGACCACGAGCACGATCCAGCCCGCGATCTGCATCACGGCCAACCCGGGCTACACACCGGAGCGGTACTGGACGCGGCCGTTCCGCGGGCTCGGCGTGCACGCGAGCGGGTTCGTCGTCGACGACGGCGCGCTCGTCGACATCGGCTTCGACGGCAGCCACCGCGTGATCGCGGCGCTCGCCGACGGCTTCGCGCAGGCGACGCTGCACGGCGAATGGATCTACTTCGTGTCGTCTCAAAAGACGCCGGAGGGCCGGTCCCAGGCGCTGCGCCGCGTGGCGCTGCAGGGCGGTCCGATCGAGGAACTCGCCCGCTTCCCCGGAGCGAGCCTCACGATCGGCACCTTCGACGGCGAACACGTGTACCTCGACCACTACACGGAAGAGGGCAGCACGCTGATGCGGGTCCCCCTGTGATCTCGCGCGGGCGTGCCGCGCAGTACGGGCTCGTCGGCGCGACTGGCGAATCCGCGCGGGCAGCCACGGGCCTCGCGGTGATACGATGACCCGGTGCTCCGTGCATTCCTGGCGCTGACCGTCGCGGCCGTCGTCTGGCAGAATAGAGATTGTCGCGGTCATGCACCTGCGGCGTCATCCGGACACGTGGAGGAGCCGTTGAGCCGCCTGCTCTTCATGCGGTAGCAGAGCAAGCGTGGGCGGGAGCGGGTTTGGGAGCGGGAGCGGGAGCGTCAGACGGGAGCGCAGAGCGCCAGGCGAATGCGGGCGAGGTGCAGGCGGGCGTAGGCGGTCTTCAGGCGGATCCGGAGCGCGCGGGCAATCTGCGGCATCGAGCGGCCTTCGATTTCGTAGGCCCAGAGCACGGCCGCGAGCTTTGTGCTGAGCTTCTGAAGGGCTCGCCAGAGCAGGCGGGCCGCGTCCATGGCCTGCGTCGTTCGCGGGTGGACCAGGGGCTCGGGGAGCTCGCCCGTGAGTGCTTCCCAGCGATTGCGCGCGAGCTTGCGATGGTTCGACGCGCGATAGAGCGCGACCGTGAAGAGCCAGGACCGCGCTTGCTCGCCCCCCACGAAGCCGTCCAGCCGTTGCCAGGCGACAAGAAAGACCTCCTGCACAAGGTCGTCCACCTCGCGCGGCTCAACGCGGCCATGCTTGAGGAGGACGGAACGAACGAAGGGGCGGTGTTCGCGGTAAAACCGCGCGAAGAGCGCCTCCGGGGAGGGAAAGGGGACAGGTTTCTTGGCGGATTCAGGGCAGACGTCTAGATGGGTCACAGCTTGTGGACTCCGGTTGCAGACGGGGTTTGCAGGTCAGACGCCGGTCGGTGGTGAGAACGCCGGCTGGCGTCGCTTGTGTTTGTCTCATGAATCGCGGGACAAGGCAATCCTGAAATGGCGAGATTGGTTCGTCGCCAGAGAACCCGCGATCCCAAGGGAATGGGGCGAGGGCCCTTGGAATGGGAGCCGTGATCCTGGCGGAATGGGCGGGCCGTCCTGGTGGGGACGGCCCGCCCTCGTTTCACGATGCGTGGCGGTAGACGAGGCGTCCCAGCGTGGCGATGACGTGGTCCATGCGGTCGAGCACTTGCGCATCGACCGGGCCGATAGAGCGCATGGCCTGGGCGACCTGGACGCAGGCCAGCACCTCCCGTGCCGATCCGAGGGCCGTGGAGTAGCGCTGCCGTTTATGCCCGGAGAGGCTGCCCATTCCTTCTGCCACATTGAGAGCCACGCTTTGCATGGCCCGCCGCATTTGCCGTGCCAGGTCTCTATCTTTTCGCTCAATGCGATCCGCGATCCTTGCCGCGTCCCCTGCCATCACCAAAACGACATCATAAATCTTGAGCATAACGAACCCTCCGCCCGACGACCCAATCGCCGGGACCCCCGTCCCACACCGTCGCGCGGAGGCCTCTTCAAGGCTGCGCAGCACCGCCCGGAGCCGCCCGGAGCAGCACGAAGTGCTGCGAGGACGGCGAGGACGGCATGGCCTTGAAGAGGCCGAGCACGACGGTACGATCGCCGTCCCCGAGCGGGATCCCCTGCATACCGTTCCCGCTTGCGCTTGCGCTTGCGCTTGCGCTTGCGCTTGCGCTTGCGCTCCCGCTTGCGCTCCCGCTCCCGCTTGCGCTTGCGCTTGCGCTTGCGCTTGCGCTTGCGCTCCCGCTTGCGCTCCCGCTTGCGCTCCCGCTCCCGCTCCCGCTCCCGCTCCCGCTCCCGCTCCCGCTACACCGACGGCTCACTTCCGATTCTGGCGCATTTCACGGACGAGCGTCGGCAATGCCGCCAGCAACGACCACGTCCCCATGTCGAGCACCCAGGGAACCGCCAAACTCCAGAGCGGCGCGGAGGCGAGGAAGAGCCCCACACAAGCGAGGAGGGGTCCCACGAGGGGGACCATCGAAACGAATCGGTCGATCCCGCGGCGGCGATTGCGCCCATTGACGACGACGGAGGCGGCATTCATGAGGAGGACGTACCCGCCGAGGGCGCAGAGGAGCAGGCCGGGGTAGAGCAGGAGCGGGTGCATCGTCGTCGAGGCCAACCTGGCAGGTTCGAGCCGGGGCGGCACGTCGGGCGCCTGCCTGCGCGAGCGCCAAGCGCCCGCCCCTCGCCCCGCTCCTTCCCTTACGCTACGTTGTCGCCGCCATGAGCGACGTGCGTCAACGGATCCAGGAGATCATCGATCAAAACCGCGTGGTCCTCTTCATGAAGGGGACGAAGAGCTTCCCGCAGTGCGGGTTCTCGCAGCGCGCCGTGCAGATCCTCAAGTCGGCCGGGGCCGAGTTCGTGGATGTGAACGTCCTGAAGGACCCCGACATCCGCCAGGGGATCAAGGAGTTCTCGAGCTGGCCGACGATCCCGCAGGTGTACATCGACGGGAAGTTCGTCGGCGGCAGCGACATCCTCTCCGAGATGCAGCAGTCCGGCGAGCTGTCGCAGCTCCTCACGCCGAAGAACTGACCTACCGGCGCGCTCGTTCCAGCGCAGCCCCCAACACCTCGTCGAACATCGCCGCCGTGAGCCGGCCCGTCTGCGTGTTCTGCTGGCTCACGTGGTAGCTCCCGAACAGCCACGCCCGACCCCCGCCGCCCCGCGGATCCGGGATCTCTCCGCGCGCGCCATGCGCAAACGCGGGCGTCCCCGAGATATCCCCGTGCTTCTTCGCGAGCGTGAGGACCGCGTCGTAGCCGGTCTTCCCGAGCGCGAGGTACGTGTGCGCCCGGTCGAGCAGCGCGAGCTCCGCTTCGAGCCACGGGCGGCAGGCCGCGAGCTCCGCCGGCGTGGGCTTGTTCTCGGGCGGCGCGCAGCGGCAGGGGGCCACGATGAAGGCGCCCGTGAGCGTGAGGCCGTCGCCGCGGCGTACGCTCGTTGGTTGGGATGCGACGCCTGCTCGGTGCAGCGCGGCGTAGAGGAAGTCGCCCGAGCGATCGCCTGTGAACATGCGGCCCGTGCGGTTGCCGCCGTGCGCGGCGGGCGCGAGGCCCATGAGGATCAGCGTGGCGTCGGGGTCGCCGAAGCCGGGGATCGGGCGGCCCCAGTAGGTCTCGTCCCGGTAGGCGCGGCGTTTGACGCGGGCGACCTCTTCCCGCCACGCGACGAGGCGATCACAACGGCGGCACTCGACGAGCGCTTCTTGCAAGAGCTCGAGCGAGCGCCGCTGGCTCGTCACGACACCCCGCGCGCGCTCGGCGGCGCGCTCTTCGGCGAGCGCTCGGACGCGGGGCTACGCGCGTCGCGCAGCTCTTCGCCCACGATCATGCCGGACACGATTCGATCCATCACGACGTCGAATCGCACGCGCTGGAACCGCGCGCCACTCGCGAGCCAGTCGGTGTGGCCGCCCGCGCCGGGGAAGTGGCCGACGATGTCGAGGTGGTCCGCTTTGCCCACCCACACGAGGTCGCCCCAGATCTGCGAGGTCAGGGGCACGACGCCGTCGTTCGCCGTCGGCGGCAGGGCCTCGCCGAGCATCGCCTTGAGCTTCGCTTGGGCCGCGCCGTCGGCCGCCGCGCACGGGTATCGCTCGTCGAGGCGGCTCGTCAGGTTGTAGAGCGCCGTGAAGATCGTCGCGCTCATCGCGCTCCACGGCGAGCGCAAAGCCGCGATCCAGTCGCGCACCGCGTTCGAGGGCGCATACGTCGCGACACACTGGTAACGCACGCCGGGGCGATCCTCGACGCCGGCCTGGAAGAGGTCCATCGCCTCGGGCATGAGCTGCACGATCGCGCCTTGATCGCCGCGCAGGAGATCGAGCCAGGTGCGCAGCTCGCGGCTCGACGCTTCGTCGAGGACCTTGGCCACGGCGTCGACGGCGCGGTTGATGATCTCGAGCTCGAAGTTGCCGATCGAGAGACGGCCGAACGCAGCGACGAGCGCGGACGTCGCGGCGAGCGGAGGCGCGCCGAGCTTGAGCGCGGTCACGGTGAGCGCGGAGATCGCGTAGAGCATGCGCTGGCCGCTGACGGTCGCGAAGAAGGCCGCGAGGGGCGTGCCGTAGTGCGGCGTGTTCATCGTCGTGATCGACGCGAGGCGTGGCAGCCACGAAAGCTCCTTGCGGTTGACGCCGGGCAGCCGCGCGGTCGGCGAGGCGACGAGGCGCGCGTCGAGGCCGCCCGTCGAGTGGCCGACCACGTGGATGGGGCCGTCGTCGTCGCCGGCCGTGGCGGCGACCATGTGCGCGAGCTTGGCCGCGCGGCGGCAGACGCTGGCCGTGGGGTGGACGTCGCAGACCAGGACCTTGGCGACACGGCCGCGCTGGCGGAAGCGATCTTCGAGGGCGACGACGAGGTGCTCGAAGTACTCGAACGACGCGAGCCGCGCGAAGCCGAACATGCCGGGAGAGAGGTAGATTCGAACGGGAGGCGACACCCCGAGAAGGTAGCCTAGCTGCGCGCAGGTCGCCGCCTCGCCAGCACGAGCGCGAGGCCCACGGCGATGAGGCCCGCCGCCCGCCCCTCGCCGCGGCCCTGGCCGGCGGCCCGGCAATCGCAGCCTCCGGCCGCTTCGAGGGGCCGGGGGAGGCGATCTGCCTCGCAGACGTCGGCCGTGAGCGGGGCCTTCGCCTTGAGGGGCACGCCCTGATCGAGCTGGGTTTCGAGGCTGCCCGTGTTGCGGTTGTCGTGGTGGTAGCTCTCCCACGCGATGACGCCGTCGGTCCGGCCGCGCGTGTGCCAGACGTGCAAAAAGCCGCTGCGCGTGCCGACGGCGACCTCGAGGGTGCCGTCGCCGTCGAGGTCGCCGACGGCGGCCGTGGAGGCGATCCACTGGCCCGTGAACTTGGGAAAACCCGCGGGCTCGCGGCCGCAGCCGTCGTAGGCGTGGAGGAAATACCCGCCCGAGCCGGTGAGGATCTCGGGGTAGTCGTCGCCGTCGAGGTCGGCGATGGCGTGGTTGTTGAAGAAGGTGAAGTCTTCGAGCAGGAAGGGCGAGCCGGGGAGCATGGCGCCGGTCTTGCCGCTCCAGACCGCGAGCAGGTGTTCGCCCGCGCCCGTGCCGCCGCCCTGGAGCGCCTGCGTGAGCGAGAGGGAGCCGCCCGAGGCGACGACGTCGGGCACGCCGTCCTGATCGAGGTCGCCGACGGAGGGGCTCGAGAAGAGCGGGAGCATCGTGTTCGGCTGCGTCGCGCGTGAGAGCGGGCCGAAGATGCTGGAGGGTTCGAGGCCGCGGAGCTCCTTCGTGGGATCCATGGGATCGGGGCGAACGGGCAGGGCGTTCGCGGGCGGCGCGCCGAGCGAGCTCTGGCCGCCAGGCTCGGTGGGGACGATGAACGGCAGGCTCACGTTGCCGTGCGCGACGGCGGCGAGCTTTCCTTCGAAGCGCGCGACGGCCGGGGCGTTCGGGATGCCCTCGGCGACGAGCGGGAAGAGCTCGAAGGAGCTGAGCGAGACGGGCCAGCCGGCGAGGATCGGGCCCCCGGGGGCCTTGGTGCCGCGGCCATCGACGACGGTGATCGCGCCAAACTGTCCACTCGTGCCGAGCCGCTCGTTCGAGCCGAGGACGAGGTCCATCACGCCGTCGGCGTTGAAGTCGGCGACCGCGGGCGTCGTGAGGATGCGGCTCTTCGCCTTGGGGTTGTTCTCGGGGTCGATGCGGATCTCGACGGGGAAGCCGGGGAGAGGAGCGCCGCCCGCGTTGAAGACGTGGACCTTGCCGTCGAACGCGGCCTGCACGATGTCGAGGTGGCCATCGCGATCGAGATCAACGAGCACGGGCGAGGCGAAGGCGCCCCGCGTGATGCGCTGGTCCTCATCCATGCAAGGGCCCGTGGGCGGAGGCAGGTCGGGGCCACGCGGGCAGGAGGGGATGCGCGGGAGGCGACGGGGGAAACCCGGGCGAACGGAGCCGTCGGGTTCGAGGACGTAGATCGTGCCGGCATAGGTGGTGGCGACGATCTCGACGGTGCCATCGCCGTCGAGGTCGGCGATGGCGGGCGCGTTCATGAAGCCTTCGCGCGCGAGGTTCGGATCGACCTTGCCCGACGCGTAGCCCGGCGCGGTGATGTGGCTCGGCGTCTCGCTCTCGGACGGGGAGGTGAAGCCGTCGATGGGGGTCGTCGCGAAGGGGAAGCCGGGGAAGGGGACGGGGCCGGCCTTCGTGAGCGTGAGGACGTGGATCGCGCCGCCGCCCGTGGGGACGATGAGCTCGCGCACGCCGTCGCCGTCGAGATCGGCCATCTTGGGGCTCGCTTCGAGGCTGTCGCCGAGCCACACGGGAAACCCGCGCGCGAGGTCGGGATCGCTGTGCACGTAGTAGGTGCGGCGCATCTCGCCGGTCACGTCGCCGATGGCGCCGCCGTAGTGCGCGACGGCGCGGACGCGCACGGTGATGGTGTGGTCGTTTTCGCCGAAGGGGCTGTCGACGTCGGGCGGGTGGCTCACCGTGACGTTGCGCACGTCGAGGAGTGCGAGGGGCTCGGCCGTGCCGGCGATGAAGGTGGGATCGAGGTTCAGGCGCCGATCGAGGACGTGCTTCTGAAAGTCCTCTTCGAGCGGCTGCACGCCGCTCGCCCACTCGACGACGTAGTCGTAGGCGTTCGCCCGTGGCGCGGAGATGGTGCCGCGGATCTGGATCGGGCCGTCGACGCGATCCTTGTAGAGGACCTCGAACCAGCGCGGCGAGACGATGTCGACCGAGGGCGGGATGCGGCCCTCACGGATGGCCTCGAGCGCGCGGCTCGCGTGGACGCGGCCGTAACCGAAGCGCTGATCGAAGCCGGGCTGCGAGAAGCGGTAGATCGATCCGGCCTCGCGGGACGCGGGCACGTCGATGTCGTCGGCCGTGAAGAAGAAGATCGACTGCGCCTCACCCGGCGAGAGCTGCGGCACGGTGTTGTACTTGAGCGCCGCGGAATAGAGCAGGCCCGCGATGCCGCTGAGCTGACCCGTGGCCTCGCTGGAGCACGAGGTGCCCGAGGCCGAGAGCAAGTTCTGGCCGCCGTAGTTCGAGCAGGGGTGGAAGTCGAGGAAGCTCCGCGAGGCACGGGCGCTCGCGCCGTCGTACTGGATCGCGTGCACGGGCAGCGTGTGGTTGCTCGCGGCCGGCATGTTGTGGTGGCGCGAGTTCTCGTCGGCCATCGAGGTCACGACGAGGACTTTGTTCTCGTACGCGTAGTCGAGCGCGGCCTGCGCGAAGCGCGTCATGTTCAGCGTGCCGAGCGCGCACTGCACGACCTTCGCGCCGCTGTCGGTCGCGTACACGACGGACTCGCCGAAGGCCTGCACGTCGCCGATGAAGCTGTCGCCGACGCGGAGCGGGAGGAACATGCAGCGCGGGCAGGCGCCCGCGAGGCCGATGCCGTTGTCGGCCTGGGACGACGAATCTTCGGCCTCGCCCGTGCCGTGCCCGTAGCGCGTGTCGTCGTACGGGTCGTTGTCGTTTTTCATGAAGTCCCAGCCCGAGATGTCGTCGATGTAGCCGTTGCCGTCGTCATCGATGCCATCGGAGAAGGCGAGGATCAGATCGCCGGCGTCGAGCACGCCGTTGGCGTTGCGATCGGACGCAGGCAGCGGCATCGAGGTCGCGTAGTCCGAGACCGAGAAGACGCCGTCGTCGTTGCAGTCGAAGCCGGCGAGATCCCCGGCGCCGCCGCAGGGGGCGCCGCCCGCCTGGAAGGGCTTGTGCGTGTGGAGCTCGCGGCGGTTCAGGTACGCCTTGTCGAGGAGATCGGGCTTCTCCCAGAAGATGCCGCTGTCGGTCACGGCGATGACGACGCGCGGATCGCCGATGGAGATGCGCCACGCGAGGTCGATGCTCATGCCGGAGGCGACCTCGTCCGCGCGGCGGACGACGCCGGGCGCGGCGGGCGGCAGGAACGAGTAGTAGTTCCACTGCCCGTCGCGATCCTCGGCGTACGCGTAGCCCGGATCGTTCGGCCAGTTCGCGGGATCGGCCATGTTCGCGTCGGGCGACGGAGGCCACGCGGCGGACGCGGCGTGGGGCGCGAGGGCGCTCGCGAGGGCCAGCGCGGCGAGCAAGCCGCCGCGCCACGAGGGGCGGTACGTTCGCATCGTCTCCTCATCGGCCCCGCGCGGCGCAGTTCGGCGAGGCCGCGTAAGTGTGTGTGCGCAAAAAGTACGGGAGAAGGAGTGGAGAGCGGGTAGATGTAGCAGCCGATGGGCGAGGAGGAAACGCGAGGGACAGGGGGCGCGGATCTGCGGGGCATCCCACGGGTGGACCGTGTCCTCGCGAATCCGTCCCTCACACAGGCGAAGCAGAGGCTCGGCGTCGCCGTGTTGACGCGCCTCGTGCGGCGAGCCCTCGACGAAGCACGCGACGCCGTGCGCGGCGGCGCGCCGTGTCCCTCCGTGGAGGAGGTGGCGCTGCGCGTCTCCGCGCACGCCGAGCGAACGCTCGGGACGCGCGCGCGGCGGGTGATCAACGCGACGGGCGTCGTGCTGCACACGAACCTCGGTCGTGCCCCGCTCGGCGCGCGTGTGGCCGAGGCGCTCGCGCGCTCGGCAGCGGGGTACACGTCGATCGAGATCGATCTCGCGACGGGCCGGCGCGGGCGTCGCGGCGCGTTCGCCGAGGATGCGCTGTGCGAGCTCTCGGGCGCGGAGGCATCGCTCGTCGTGAACAACAACGCCGCGGCCGTGCTCTTGATGCTCGGCGCGCTCGCCGCAGGCCGGCCCGTGGTGGTGTCGCGGGGCGAGCTCGTGGAGATCGGCGGAGGGTTCCGGGTGCCCGAGGTGATGGCGCGATCGGGCGCACGGCTCGTCGAGGTGGGCACGACGAACAAGACGCGGATCGCGGACTACGCGCGCGCGCTCGATGCGGCGCCCGACGCTGCGGCGATTCTGCGCGTGCACCAAGGAAATTTCCGGCAGGTGGGCTTTGTCGAGCGGCCGGAGCATCGCGCGCTCGCGGCCCTCGCGCGCGAGCGGAAGGTGCTCTTGCTGGAGGATCTTGGCGGCGGCGCGATCGTGGATCTGGAGTCGCTCGGGCTTTCGGGCGAGCCGAGCGTGCGGAGCTCGGTCGAGGCGGGGTCCGATGTGGTTTGTTTCAGCACCGACAAAGTGCTCGGCGGGCCGCAGGGCGGGGCGATCGTGGGGCGCGCCGATCTCGTGGCGGCATGCCGGAAAGATCCGCTGGCGCGAGCCCTGCGCCTCGGTCGCCTCCCGCTCGTCGCGCTCGAAGCGACGCTCGCCGCGTACCTCGAAGGCGACCTCGACGTGATCCCCACGATGGCCGCGCTGCGCGCGCCGCTCTCCGCCGTGCGCGCGCGGGCCGAGCGGATCCAGGGAGAGCTCGCGCGTGAGGGCGTGACGTCGTCCGTCGTGGAGCTCGGCGGCGCCGTGGGGGGAGGTGCGTGCGCCGAGGAGCCGCTGCCCTCGTTTGGTGTGGCGCTCGATGCGGCGGGCGGAGAGATCGCGACGATCGCGGAGCGTCTCCGCGCGGGGGATCCGCCGGTCCTGCCGCGCGTGCAGGAGGGCCGCATCCTCTTCGACGTGCGCACGTTGCTCGACGGCGAGGATGCGCCGCTCACCGCGGCGATCGTTTCGGCCGTGAAAGGCTGAACGTCAGGCGATCTCGAGCTTGTCGTTCGGCGCCGGGATCACGATCGAGCCGTGCCCCCGCTCGCGCATCTTGTCCGCGAGCACGCGTTGCGGCTGGGGCTCGCCGTGCACGAGGGCGATCGTCCCGGCCGGGCCCCGCGCGCGGCAAGCATCCGCGTAGGCCACGAGATCCCGCTGATCGGCGTGCGCGCTGAAGCCGTTCAGGACCACGACGTCGGCGCGGCGCTCGCGCTCGACGCCGAAGATGCGGACGCGCGCGCGTCGCTCCACGAGCCTGCGGCCGAGCGTGTGTTGCGCCTGGTAGCCCACGATGAGCACGGTGTTCCGCGGATCCTCCACGCCGTTCTTCAGGTGATGGAGGATCCGGCCGGCCTCGCACATGCCGCTCGCCGAGATGATGATCGCGCTGCCTTCGCCGCCGAGCTGCTTGCTGCGCTCCTTGTCCTCGATGTACTCGAGGTCCTCGAAGTCGAAGGGCGTGTCCGTGCCGCGGAGCAAGGCGCGCGCTTCGGCGTCGTAACACTCGGGGTGGAGCTTGAAGACGTCCGTGATGCGGACCGTGAGCGGCGAGTCGACGTAGACCGGGACACGCGGGATCTGCCCGGCCTTGCGGAGCTTCTTCAGCGCGAAGATCACCTCCTGCGCGCGCTCGAGCGCGAACGAGGGGATGAGGACCTTGCCGCCGCGCGCCACGGTGCGCGTGACGACACGCGCGAGATCGTCCTCCATCTTGTCGACGCCGTCGTGCAGGCGATCGCCGTAGGTGCTCTCCGTGATGAGGACGTCGGCGCCCTCGGGGACCTCGGGATCACGCAGGATGGGCCGCCCGGCGCGGCCGAGATCCCCGGTGAAGACGAGGCGCCGCTTCTTCCCGCGCTCTTCGAGGTCGAGCACCGTGATCGCGCTGCCGAGCACGTGCCCAGCGTCGAAGAAGGTCAGGCGCACGCCGTCGGCGATGGGGATCGAGCGGTGGTAGGGGACCGAGACGAACCGCGAGATCGCGTCGAGCACGTCTTCCTCGCCGTAGATCGGTTCGACGAGCTCGTCCTCGCGGCCCTCGCGCACGGATTGCTTGTTCAGGTACCGCGCGTCCGCCTGCTGGATCGCCGCCGCGTCGCGGAGCATGAGCGCCGCGAGATCCCGCGTGGCCGGCGTCGCGTACACGAGGCCGTCGAAGCCGTTTTTCGCGAGCATGGGCAGCGCGCCCGAGTGATCGATGTGCGCGTGGGAGAGGACCACGGCCGAGACCTCGCGCGCGGGCACGCGCAGGCGGCGGTTGTACTCGAACGACTCGCGCCGCCGCCCCTGGAACAGGCCGCAGTCGAGCAGCACGGTGGCGTGCTCCGTGCGGACGACGTGCATCGATCCGGTGACGGTCTGCGCCGCGCCGACGAACTGGATGTCCACGCAAAACCTCTACAGCGTGTGCTGGAAGAAGCCCATGACCCGGCGCCCGACGCGGTTGCCGAAGGGGTGCATCTGCGGCGCTTCGTCGGTGAGGCCCGAGAGCGCGTTGTAGACGACGAGCGAGACCTCGCCGGTCGTGCTGGCGATCGGGAAACGCCACCCGATGCGCCCGTTCAGGAGCGCGTAGCCGGGGATGTCGAAGGTCTGGACCTGGATGCCCGAGAGCGTGGCGACCTGCTCGGCCCAGGTCTGCGCCGACTGGTAGTGGAAGGTGATCTCGCCGTCGATGCCAGGCTTCGTGCGGAGCTGGACGCCGGCGTTGATCTTGTGCCGGCTCGTGCGCTGATCCGTCGGCGCCGAGCAGCCGTCCGGCAGCTCCTGCGACGAGACGTTCAGCGCGTAGTTCGCGAAGAGGTCGAGGCCCTCGATCGGGTAGACGCGCGTGCCGACCTCGCCGCCGAAGACGTTCTGGATGTCGCAGCGGTTGAGCCACCCGCCGAAGCCGACCGTGTACCGCCCCGTCTCCGGGTTGAGCCCGCCGAGCCCGTCGGCGCGGTTCGCCAGCGTGAGCGGCCGCTCGCCGGCGAGCGCGATCAGGTCCGTGACGCGGTTGTAGTAGGCGGTCGCTTCGAACTCGAAGCGATCGCTCATCTGGTTCAGGTAGCTCGCCTCGGCCGTGATGATGCTCTCGGGCCGGAGGCGGAAGGCCGTGTCTTCGTAGCGCTGCGACGCCGAGATGAGCTCGGCGCCCGGGAGCTGGAGCTGGATCGGCAGGTCGAGGTACGACTCGAGGAAGGTCGTGTTGCGGAAGGCGGTCGAGCCGCTCACGCGGATCGACTGGAGGTCGGTCGGCTTGATGATGACCGAGCCGCGCGGCGAGACCTTCACGGTCTGGAGGTAGGGGACGTAGTCGGCGCGGCCAGAGACGACGAGCTGCACGGACTTGCCGAAGCGCAGCGTGTCCTGGAGGAAGAGCGAGCCCCAGTTCTCGATCGGCGTCTCGTCCTGGAGGTACGTCCAGGTGATCGACTTCATGCGGTACGCAGCGCCGCCGCGGAGGCTGTGCTCGACGGACTTCGGCCACGTGACGTCCTTGAAGAAGTTGAGCTCGGCGTCGACGACGTTCTGGTTCGCCTGGCTCGGGAAGAGCGTGTGGCCGTAGTAGTCGTGGTTCGACGACGTCTGCGCGGCGACCCGCGCGTAAAAGACACGCGCGGAAAAGTTCTCGGTCTTGAAGAGCGCCGTGATGTCGGCGTTGTCGAAGCGGGCGCGGTAGTCGTTGAACGGGCCGATGCCGTAGACGTCGAGGTCGCTGCGCGCGAAGCCGCCGCCGACCTGCAGCTCGCGGTTGTTCTTGAAGCGCTGCGCGAGGCGGATGTCGACGCGCAGGTTCTCCGCGCCGAGGTTCTGGTTCGGATCGAAGACCTGGATGTCCTCGCGGCCGTTCTGCACCTCGCGTGTCCACCGCGGGTAGCGCGTGTAGCCGACCGACGCGCGGTAGCCGAGGTCGCCGTCGCGCCCCGTGGCCCACGCCGAGCCGTAGCCCTGGCCGGTATCGCCGTAGCCGACGCGGAAGCCCGTGCGGCCCTCGCCCGGCGCGATCGTGATGATGTTGACGACGCCTGCGAACGCGTTGGCGCCATAGAGCGCGGAGCCCGGGCCCCGCACGACCTCGATGCGCTCGATCTGGTCGACGTCGATCGAGAGCGTCTCCCAGAACGTCGAGCCGAGGATGTCGAGGTACGCGGGCCGCTGCCCGTTGATGAGCACGAGCAGCTTGTTCGCGAGGCGGCTGTTGAAGCCGCGCATCGAGACGTTCGTGTCGCCGCCCGTGATTTGCATGACGTCCATGCCGGGCACACGACGCAAGAGCTCGGGGATGCGCGTGATGCCCGAGAGGCGGATGTCCTGCCGCGTGATGATGGTCGTGGAGTTCGGCGAGTCGAGCGGGCTCTGGGCGCCGCGCGAGGCCGTGATGACGGTCTCGCGGTAGACGTCCTCGTCGCGCGCCTTGCCGACGAGCTTGTTCACGTCGGCCTGCGCCTGCGCGTCGCCGGGCTTGGTGTCGCCGGGCTTCGTATCGCCAGGGGTATCGCCGGGTTTGGTGTCGCCGGGCTTCGTATCGCCGGGTTTCGTATCGCCGGGTTTCGTATCGCCGGGGGTGTCGCCGGGTTTGGCGTCGCCGGGTTTGGTGTCGCCCTCGTTGGTCTTCGCCGGCTCGGTGGTCTTGGTCTGCTCGGCGCGCTGCAGGGCGAGCTTCTCTTCGAGCTGCTTCAGGACCTGCGCGGACTCGGCGCGGTCGGGCGGATCGGACGCGACGTACTGCTTGTACGCGTTGATGGCTTGTTCGAGGTTGCCGGCCTCGGCGTGCGCGCGCGCGATGTTGAAGAGGACGTTCGGGTGCGGGAGGATTTCCTGCGCGCGCTCGAGCTCCTTGATGCCCTCGGGGTAGTTGCCCTTGCTGATGAGCTCCATGCCCGCGCGGAAGTGCCGCCGCGCCTCGGTGCGCGCGTCGGCCATCGCAGGGCCCGCGGCGAGGGCCGTGGCGCAGGCGAGGGCGAGCGCGACGAGCGCGCGCGTGCGGCGCGAGCGTCGTGGTTCCTTGGAGGCAGAGGGCGCGTCACGGTGGGCGGATGAGGGCTCGGACGACATGGCGGTTCCTCGGGGGCAAACCGCACTCTACACGAGCATTCACCCGCCCTGATCGCCATTTCGGCGGAGCACGCGCGTCAGTAAGGATTGCCTTTGTAAGGGTCCGGCTTGTAGTTCGGATCCTTGTTCCCGCCGGTCTTCGTCGTGGCGGGCGCGGTGCGCACGGTGCCCGCGGCGGCGTCGAGCGTGACCTTCACCTTCTCCTCGACGACCGTGACCTTGATGGTCTTCGACTGGTAGCCCTTCTTCGACAGCGTGAGGCTGTGCACGACGTCGGCGGCGGCGCCGGCGCCGCGGAACGTCACGTCGCAGGGCGTGCCCCCGCAGAGCGTCTCGTTGCCCTCCATGACGCTCGCGCCGGAAGGATCACTCTCGATGTGCACCACGCGATCGCCAGGACGCGCGGGCGTCTGCGGCGCGGCCTGCGTGGGCGTGGGCGGCGGCGTCGTCGCGGGCGAGGCGCTCCCCACCGTCGTCTCGCCGGAGCCGCGCGTCTGCGTGAGCGTGATGATGATGCCCACGAAGCCGAGTACGAGCACGCCCGTGATCAACATGAAGCGCCGCTTGCCGCTCTGGCCGGCGAGCGTGTCGGGGTCGGGCAGGGACATCGGCTGCGAGGCCGCGAGCGGATCGGGGAGCGTGCTCGGGCTGCTGAAGCCGAGCGCCGCAGGGCGCGCGCCGGAGAGCGAGAGCGACGAGAGCGACGTCGAAGGGCCGCTGTCCCCAGGCGGACCCGAGGGGCGGCGCATCGGGCCCGAGAGGCCGGTCGTGTCGCCGGGCGGGAGGCTGTCGAGGTTCCGCGCGCGGAACGCGCCGGTATGCGCGTAGGGCTGGTACGGCCCCGTCATCATCTCCTCGGCGCCGCCGCCACAGCGCTTCAGCGCAGAGAGCAGCTCGTCCATGCTCGCGAAGCGGCGCTGTGGATCTTTCTCGAGACAGCGGAGGACGATCGCCTCCATCTCCTCGGAGATCACGAGGTTCGGGTTGTAGTGGATCATCGGCGGCGGCAGGTCGTTCACGTGCGCCATCAGCGTGCCGACGCCGGGGCCCTTGTCGAAGGGCACCTTGCTGGAGAGCATCTCGTAGAGCATCACGCCGAGCGAGTAGATGTCGGTGCGCGCCGAGACCTCCGCGCCCACGATCTGCTCGGGCGCCATGTACTTCGGCGAGCCCATGAACAGGCCTTGCTGCGTGAGGTCCTCCGCCTCGCCGGTCACGTCCTTGACGAGGCCGAAGTCGAGGACCTTGACGTTGTCCCGTTCATCGCCGTGTTGCGCCAAGAGCACGTTGCCCGGCTTGAGATCCCGGTGCACGACGCCGATCTGGTGCGCCTCGCGCAGCGAGCGGCAGATCTGCCGAGCGATGTGGCAGGTGCGGCCCTCGGCGAACGGGCCTTCCTCGCGCAGCACGCGGTGGAGCGTCTTGCCGTCGACGAACTCCATCGCGATGTAATAGATGTCGTCGCTCTGCCCGTAATCGAACACGGTGACGGTGTTCGGGTGCGTGAGCTTCGCGGCGATCGACGCTTCGAGGAAGAAGCGCTTGTGGAACTCCGGATCGCGGTCGCCCTCGTACTTCGGGGAGAGGACCTTCAAGGCGCAGATGCGTCCGAGCGGCGCTTGCTCGGCCCGGTACACCTTGCCCATGCCGCCGCGGGCGATGACGCCGACGATCTTGAAGCGACCGCCGATGGCCATCCCGATGAGGGGATCCGGCGCGGCCCCCTTCGGGTCATCGACGCCCTCCGCCTGCTGGTCTTGTCGGGACGCGCCCATATGTGGAACCTGGGCCATCGGGTTTGGATCCTCGGCGAGCGGCGGCCCCCAAAGGCACGCTCGGGTGCGCACAAAGTCTGCCGGTCGCGCGCGCTTGTGTCAATTCTGCTGACCACCTGCCCCGGTGAGGAGGGCGAGGGGGGTCAGCCGAGCGAGGTTCGTCCGGGGGGCGTGGGGGTCGAGGGAACGACCTGCCCCGAAGCAGGGCCCGGGCCCGGCGGCGGCGTCGAGGGGTTGATGGGCGCCCGCGGCGCCGAGGGCGGCGCGTCCGCCACGACGGCGTCGGGGAGGGTGATTTCCATCCCAACCCCGCGCGGCATGGGCGCAGCCTTGGGGATCACCGGAACCTGCACGGAAGGCGGAGTCACGGCGAGCATCGCAGGCGTGCTCACCTTGCCCGAGGCCAGCGGGCGCGTGTCCGAGCCCTCCACGAGCACGCCGTCGACCTCCATCATGAGCGTCGCAGACGTGACCACGATGTGCCGGCCGAGGCGCTTGACGAGCAGGACCGCGCGCGCGCCGGCCGACCATCGCGGCAGGACACGCGCCTTGTCGGACTCCTCGTCGACGAGCCACCCGACGAGCTCCGAGCCCACGAGCTGGGACGACGTCGCGGCCACGAGCTTGCCCGCGACCAGGCGATATCGGCTGTTCTTCGTCTCGAAGACACGATCACCGGCCACGTCCGGGCGTAGCCTTCCCTCGAGGAAGGCGTCGATGCTCACGCGGACGACGCGATCGCTGTCGGGCTCGAGGAAGTTCATGACGCCTCCCATGGGGGCACCCCGTCCTGCCTCGATTATCACGCCCTGTCACGGAGATACATCCCCCGGCGTGCGGATGCCGAGAGACCATGCGGCCGGCGTTCGGCCGCATGGTCTCCCGGGCTACCACTTGTGCGGGATCTGCAGGGGATCAGGGAACGCGGGCCACGACTGCGAGGACCGTGGTGTCCATGCCGCGTTGCCCGGCGACCCAGAGCCGATCCTGGTCGTCCGTGAAGAAGGGGAGCGACGCGCCGGGCGTGGCCGCCGAGAGGAAGACGCCGGGCATGCCCTCGGCGACGACGGCCCCGTTCTCCACGCGGTAGCGCTGGGCGACGACATCGAGCGCGTCGAAGGTCGTTCCGTCGACGGGCTGGAACGCGAGCACGCCGGCGTCATCCGCGCCGGGCGCGAGCGCGGCGAGGCTGCCCGCGTACCCTGGCAGCTTGAAGAGCGACGCGCCGGCCGTGGGCCCCGTGCCCCGTGCGACCTTCTCCGCCGCGTACCCGCGCGCATCTTGATCGCCGTTCGCCTCCGACATGATCACGAAGACGTTGCCCGCGTGATCCGCGGCGATGGGGCCGGACGCGACGCCGAACGTGTCGACCGGCAGCGGCGCGCTGCACGTCATGTCGCCGTCGGGCACGAGTCGGGGCATCGACGCTGCCGTGCCGCAGGCGTCGGCCGCGTAGAGCGCGTTCGTCTTCGTCGCGGCGTCGTTCACGGCCGAGAGCCCCGTGTAGAGCAGCCGCCCGAGCGTCCCGTCGCCCACGCCGACGCCCGCGTAGAACCCGTTCACCGGGTAACGCGCCGCGACGAGCGTGCCGTCGAGCAGGACGATCTCGCCCGTGAGATCGGAGGCCGTGTACGAGACGACCGTCCAGTCGAAGAAGGGCAGATCGATCGCTTGAGCTCCAAGGAACGTCATCGCTGGGATCTTCGTGTCGACGTCGTTCGTCGTGAGGGTGAGCTTGCCTGTCGCGCCGGCGGGCGGCGTGAGGCGCTCGATCGTCACGGAGCCGGGCGCGGGCGCGGGGCTCACCGCGACCGGGCCGCCGTGGCGCCCCCACGTCGAGGGCGCGCCGACGACCGCGTCGGATTCGTAGAGCCCGACGACGCAGAACCCTGCGTCCTTCACGGTGAAAAGATCTGCGTACGTCGAAGGGTCGAGGCACGCGCTGCCACCCCCACCACCCGCGCCGCCATTCCCACCCGCGCCGCCGCTCCCACCGCTGCCGCCGTTGCCGCCGCTGCCGTTCCCGTCGTCGCTGCAAGCGACCAACATCAAGCTCGCGCCGAGCGTGAGGGCGAGCGCGAGCCGCGTGCTCAGCCGGCGTTTCGATTCGTCGTTCATGTTCGTCTCCGTATGGGCGACACACCCGCGCCCTCGGGTCTCGTGGGCGGGATCGAACGATCCCGCCGAAGAGCGGCGCCGGCGTGGGCATGGACGGAGAGACACGGACGCGAGGGCCCCCCCGCCGCATGCTCCACCCCGGAGACCGCGATCGGGCCTCGACGCAGCAGGTTTCCTGGCTCCCGGATCGTCCTCGGGCGGACCTTCCCGCGCGTTCGCGCCTCCCTGGCTCGCACCAGCGAGGCGCTCTCCGCGCAGTGGCTCTTCCGCCTTCGTCCCCGGCTACAGTGGCGGGGGCCGCGCCGGCATGGTCACCGGCTTCCCTGTTGTCCGGCGCGCGCGTTCGATGAGCCTTCGCTCGGCGCACGCGCGCGCCCACTGCTCGAGATCGGCGGGCCCCTGAACTTGCATCCCGGGGTCCGCACGGGGCGGCGTAGGCGATGAACGAGCGTGCAGTCAAGAAGAGGTTCATCGACCGGAGCGCTCGCTCACTCGATGGCCTTTCGGGCGTGGGGAGGCGGCCACGGGGGGGCCACAATGGACAGGGGAGGGGGGTACGTACGAGAGGGGCCACAGGCCACCCGGACCACGAGGTGGGCCCGGACCGACCCCGAAACCGCGGAAAACGCTTGTTCGCGCGGGGAAGGTACTCGTTCTTGAAAAGGACTCGTTGCGCTCTCGCCCGAGATGGACGACGCTTGTGGGAAACCAGCACCGTCCCGACCCACTGGGCAACGAGGCGGCTGACCCTCTTCTCGTCGTGACCAACAGAACTCCTCCCCCCCCGATCACTCCCGGAACGGTCATCAACGACCGCTATGAAATCCGACTAAGCCTCGGCAAGGGTGGCATGGGCGAGGTCTTCCTCGCATTCGACCGTTCGACGCAGCAAGAGGTCGCGCTGAAGGTCGTGCGCGAGGAATCGCGCATGCCTGGCGACGACGAGGCGCTGCGGCAAGAGCTCTTGCTCGCGCGATCGGTCGCCCATCCCAACGTGTGCAAGGTCTTCGATCTCGCCCCGAGCCTCTGGGGGCCCATCCTCGTGATGGAGAAGATCGCCGGACAAACCCTCCACACGCACATCCGGAAGAAGAAGGCTCAAGGCGGATACACCGCTGACGAGTTCCGGAAGATCGCGGCGGAGGTGTGCAGCGGCCTCGCGGCGATCCACGCGCAGGGCCTCGTGCACGGCGATCTCAAGCCGGGCAACGTGATGGTGAGCGAAGGCCGCACCGTCATCCTCGACTTCGGCTTCGCGCAGGAGCGCGCCCGCGCCTCGGCGCGCCGCCCCGGGGCGCCTCCGGACGGCGGCACGCCGAACTACATGTCGCCCGAGCGCCTGCGCAACGGCGGCGCCAGCGTCGACGACGACGTCTACGCCATGGTGCTCACGCTCTGGGAGATGTGGACCTGCCGCGTCCCCGAGCCTGGCTACAAGCCGCGCGCGCGGCCCATGCGTCAGCAGATCATGTTCGACGTGCCCGCGGGCCTGGCGACCGACGAGGTCAAGCAGATCTTCCGCGGCATGAACGAAGACCCGACGATGCGCCCCCAAGCGCGTCACCTCCGGTTCTTCAACCCGACGCAGCTCACGACGAGCCCGATCCAGCTCCCGCGCGAGCGGCTCGAACCCGGGCCTCCGCCGGGCCGCGCCCAGACCGCCGCGTTCACGCCCGGCGCCCAATCGCTGCTCATCACGTACGCGACGAACGCGCCGGAGATCGTCGGGCAGATCCTGCCCCTCGACAAACCGATCATGACGCTCGGTCGTCGCGCCGATCAGGACCTCGTGATCCCCGAGGCCACGGTGAGCGGCCAGCACGCGCTGCTCCGTTGCCAGTCGGGCTCGTGGACGATCGAGGACCTCGGCAGCACGAACGGCAGCTACGCGGAGTTCGGCTTCGAGCGCAAGAGCCAGATCACCTTCATGCACAACGGCGAGGTCCAGGTCGGCGAGTGCCGCCTGAAGCTCGTCAGCTTCGGCCCCGAGTCGCCCTCGCACAAGCGCGCGCGCCAGTACCTTGCGAAGCGCGACGGCCTCACGGGCCTGCTCGTGCGCGAGCACCTCATGAAGGCCATCGACGAGGACGGGCTCTTCGCCGAGTGGGCCGAGGTGAACGTGCAGGTCGCGCGGTACGAGCTGCGCGGCCCGAACCGGCAGGTGAGCGAGAGGCCGACGATCCTCGAGATGCTCGCGCTGCGCAAGGCGGCCCAGCGCGTCGTCGACCTGACGGAGATGCTCATGCTGAGCCTCACGCCCGTCGTCGCCGGCCGCACCGGGCCGCTCAAGTTCGTGGTGTCGATGGTCGGCCACTCGCTCGAAGAGGCCCGCCACGTCGTCGAGCAAGTCCTCTCCCAGGTGCAAGGCACGCTGCCGGACTCACTCGAGCTCACCGCCACCATCGTCAAGGGCGAGCCGGGTCGACCGGCCCGGACCCTCCTCGACTAACCCCGTGATTTCCCGGTGAAGAACTTCGGCCGACGATGATCAGGCCCCCGCTGTCGTCGAGCCCGCCGTCGCAGCCGTCTCCGTACCGTTATCTCGGTCGCGGCGGGGGCGAGCGGCCCGTGCGTATGCAGATCATCTTCGCGCTCGTCGCGGGGATGATCCTGGTCGCCGTTCCTCTGTACCTCTGGCGCGGCCCGCGGCCGGACTCGATCCCCTCGGCCGACGCGGCCGTCGCGGACGCAGGCACGACGGACGCGAGTGCGCCGGTCTTCGTGGTCGATGCGGGCCCGCCGCCGGTCACCCTCTCCTCGTTCACCACGATTCGTTGCGAGAACCCGGGGCCCGGGAAGACCCCACCGGAGCGGTGCGATCACGTTACCTTCTTCGAGGACGGCCTCGCCCGCGCCATCCGCGAGAACACAGCGTGCGCGCCCACCGGAAAGTCGCAAACCACCGTGAGCTTCGTGCTGGAGATGGACTTCCGCACGAAGAAGACGAACCTCTTCGTCGGCAAGTCGTCGAGCATCAAGCGCGACAAAGCGAAGGAGCTCCTCCGCTGCGTCAAGCGTGCGATGCCGAAGCCCGACTGGCCCACGATCCCGCACCAGTACGTCCGCTACAAGGTGAACGTCGTCGCGACGTATCCGGCCGCAGACAACAAACTCTCGCTCTAGTCCTCGCGGCCCTCTTCGTTTCGTCGTTCTCCTCGTCCCTCGCGGAGGCGGCCGAGGAGAGCGACGAAGCGCCGCCGCCGCCCGCGTACTCGCCGTACGAGCGTGAGACGATCAAGGCGGTCCTCGCGGCGCAAGGCAAGACGATCGACGAGTCGCCCGAAGGCAAGACCATCGAGGCCATCGACGTCGTCACGCTCGACGTCATCGAGCAGCGCGATCCGGTCCCGAACTTCGTCAACATCTTCCACGCCACGACGCGCAAGTACATCGTCCGCCGCGAGGTCCTCCTCGAGCCGGGGCAACCGTACAAGCAGGATCTCGCCGACGAGACGGGCCGGAACCTCCGCAACATCCCGCAGTTCTCGCTCGTGCTCGTGTTCGCGGCGCGCGGCAGCAAGCCCGATCGCGTGCGGCTCCTCGTCGTCACGAAGGACGTCTGGAGCCTGCGCGTCGGCCTGGGCTACCGCTTCGCCTCCGGCCGCCTCGAGTACCTGCTCGTCCAGCCGAGCGAAGAGAACCTCTTCGGCACGCACCACTCCGCGCTCGTGCAGGCGTACTTCCAGCCCGAGACGTACGCTCTCGGCGCGCGTTACTCGATCCCGCGCGTCGGCGGCAGCCGCATCCTCTTCCGGGCCGAGGGCAACGTCGTCTGGAACCGCGAGAGCGGCAACCCCGAGGGATCCTTCGGCGCGTTCACCTACGGCCAGCCCCTCTACTCCACCCGCGCCGAGTGGTCGCACCTCGCGCAGATCACGTGGCGCTACGAGATCGATCGTCGTTACGTCGGCGGCCGGCTCGCTGCCTTCGACGCGAAGTCCACGGAGCAGGACGACGCGATCCCCTTCCGCTACCGCGCCGACGTGCTCGCGGGCACGTACACGCTCACGCGATCCTTCGGCCTGCGCAACAAACACGACTACAGCGTCGGCCTCGAGGTGAGCCGCCGCGTCTATCGCCAGGACGATCTCTCTCGTTACGCGCCCGAGGCCGCGCGCGAGTTCGTCGACTTCGCCGTGCCGCGCAGCGACACGCGCATCGGACCCTTCGCGCAGGTGCGCGCTTACTCGACGCGCTTCATGCGGGTGCTCGACTTCAACACGCTCGGCTTGCAGGAAGACATCCGGCTCGGCCACGACCTCATCCTGCGCGTCTACCCTGTCTTTGCCGGGATCGGATCGAGCCGCGACTTCTTCGGCGCCATGGCTTCGGCGAGCTACACGGCGCCGATGGGCGACGGCATCGCGCGCGTCTTCGCCGAGGGGATCGTCGAGGCGGAGCCGGATCGCATCGCCGACGCCTCGCTCGAAGCCGGCGTGCGGATCCAGACCCCGCGTACGGGCATCGGCCGCCTCGTCCTCGACGCGCGCCTCCTCCGGCGCTTCCGCAACTACATGAACCGGCGCACCGTGCTCGGCGGCGACACACGGCTGCGCGGCTACACGACGCTCGCGTACATCGGCTCCGACGTGCTCACGTACAACCTCGAGTACCGCGCGCGCCCCTTCCAGCTCTTCTCCTTCCAGCTCGGCCCCGTCGCGTTCTTCGACGCCGGCGACGCGTTCGACGGCTTCGAGGAGATGCGCATGAAGCACTCGGTCGGCGTGGGGCTGCGCGCCGTCTTCCCGCAGCTCGATCGCTCCGTCATGCGTGTCGACTGGGGGTTTCCTTTGACGCGCACGTTCGCCCCCGAGGGCCCGTTCCCGGGTCAGTTCGTCGTCACGTTCCAGCAGGCCTTCCAGATGCCTCAGATCCCGCTGCGCGCGACCGACTTCTAGCGCCGCGTGGCCTGCGCCGATCGGATCCGCGCGACATGCGCGTCGAACGATGCTCGCAGCGAACCCGGGACCGGCTCCTTCTGCAGCGCCTCCAGCGTGGCCGCGCGCTCGCGGCCTGCGTGGATCGCGTGCCATGCCTGCTCGAGCGCGCGCCGGACGCGCGTCACGTCGTCCATCGGCGCGTCCTTGTCCTTCGGCGTTCGGAGCGGCGCGTCAGCGCGGCGCGTGTGAAACGCGAGCGCGGCCTCCGAGCGCGCGCGGTATCGACCGGCCTTGAACGTCGCGACCAACAGGAACGCGGGCTGGATCGGATCGTCGGCCGGTAAGGCCACGCGTCCGATGAGATCGAGGTGTCCGTCCTCGTCGACGTCGGCGACCTCCGTCGGCACGAGCGTCATCTCGACGTCGTACTGCGCCGATCCCGTCGGGAGGATCTGATGCACCTCGAGCGCGCCGCTGCCTCCTCGCAGCACCACGTCGAGCGTTCCATCCCCGTTGAGATCCGTGAGCGCGCGAAGCGCGCCGTCCTCGTAGCTGCCGCTCGTGCCGGGGACGAGCGCGGGGACGAGCTCCGTCGCGTGCTGTCCTGCGTCGCGTGGTCCCACGGCCAGCACGACGCCGTGCACCGTGGCTGCTCGCACCGCGAAGGTCTTTCTTCCGAGGATGTCGACGCCTTCGTAGCCGCGGACGACCACGGGGCCGCCTCCACGCGGCATCTTGGCGCGGATCTCGGACGTCTTTTGCAGGCCGAGGGGCGCCGTCTCCGCGTCGATCGTGGAGAGCTGCGCCTCGATGTCGGGCGAAGCGGCGAACGCCGCGATGGGGGGCATTTCTCCGCCTCCCCAGGGCGAGACCCGATGATCCGAGGTGCACCCCGAGAAACCGATCGACGCCACGAGGACGAACAACCGCGCTGCCTTTTCTGCTACCGTTCGCCCTCGCATGCGCCTCTTGATCGCCGACAAGATGGACACCCAGGCGCTCGAGGAGCTCCGCATCCTGGGTGTCGAGATCATTTCCCGCCCGGAGCTTACCAAGGACACGTTGCCCGCGGCCCTCGACGGCATCGGCATCCTCGTCGTCCGTTCAACCGAGGTGACGGCACGCGCCATCGAGGCGGGCCGCCAGCTCAACCTCATCGTGCGCGCGGGCGCCGGTGTGAACACGATCGACGTCACCGCCGCGAGCGCGCGTGGTGTGTACGTCGCGAACTGCCCCGGCAAGAACGCGATCGCCGTCGCCGAGTTGACGATGGGCCTCGTAGTCGCGCTCGATCGCCGCATCGTCGATGCGACCACCGATCTGCGTGCGGGAAAGTGGGAGAAGACCCGGTATGCGCAGGCGGAGGGGCTCTACGGCCTTCGCATCGGCGTCGCGGGCCTCGGCGCCGTCGGCCGCGAGGTCTTGAACCGCGCGCGTGGCTTCGGCCTCGAGCCGCATGCCTGGTCGCGCTCGCTCTCGCAGAACAAGGCGCAGCGGCTCGACGTCGGCTTCGCCCGCAGCCTCGAAGAGCTCGCGTCGCGCTCGCACGTGCTCACGATTCACCTCCCGCTCGACAGCCGGACGCGCGGCATCGTGGGTCGTAAGGTGCTCGAAGCGCTGCCGGACGGAGCCATCGTGGTGAACACGGCGCGCAGCGAGGTGATGGACTACGAGGCGCTCGAGGACGTGATCGCGAAGAAGGGCTTGCGTGTCGGCCTCGACGTGTTCCCGAACGAGCCGGATCGCGGCACGGGCACGATCGAGCCGCGCATCTTTGGCCGGGGCATCGTGTACGGGACGCCGCACATCGGCGCGTCGACCGAGCAAGCGCAGCGGGCGATCGCGATGGAGACCGCGCGTATCATCCGCGCCTTCATGACCGAGGAGACCGTGCCGAACGTGGTGAACATCTGCGCCACCTCGCCCGCTCGGTACGTCGTCGTGATTCGCATGCTCGACAAGGTGGGCGTCCTGGCGAACACGCTGAGCGTGCTCAAGCGTCACGGCATCAACATCGAGGAGATTTCGAACACCGTCTTCGACGGCGCGCTCGCGACGTGTACGAAGATGCGTGTCTCTGGACGGCCGAGCGACGCCTGCATGAAAGAAATCGCGGCGTTCGACGAAGTCCTCCACGTGGACGTGGTATCGTTGCCGAACCTCGCCTAGCGAGGCCACGCCTGCCCGCCCCGGAGACCGCTTCACTGCGGATTTTCCTGGGCTTTTCGCTCGTGCGCGGTGGGCGTCCATGCCCCCTTGCGTATCCGCCCAGGTTCGTTTAGAGTCACCCCGACAAAACTAGGCGGATCCGCGGAGCCGGATTCCCAAGTTTGGGAATCGGCTCTTTTTTTTTCGCTTGGGCCCTCGCGCGGCGGGCGCCCTTGGCGAAGACGGTCTTTCGCCGCGCGGGGCCTCGCGCCCGTCCTCTCAGGCATGCAGCAAGCGTCGAACGAGCAAACCAGCAAGAAGACCATCGATTTCGACCGTATCCGCGCGGCCGTGGGGCCCGTGCTGGAGACGCACGGCGTGGTGCTCGTGGATGTCGAGTGGTTCACCGACCAGGGGACGTGGACCTTGCGCTTGACGATCGAGCGCGAGGGCTTGCAGGACTCGTCGGATCCGGCTGGGGGCGTGTCGCTCGACGACTGCGCCGAGGTCTCGCGGGACGCCTCGACGGCGCTTGACACGGACGACGACGTGATCCCGCACCACTACAGCCTCGAGGTGTCCTCCCCCGGGCTCGAGCGGCGCTTGAAGAACCTTTCGGATTTTCGGCGATTCCGCGGCAAATTGGCGCGTGTGAAGCTCGCCCGGCCGGCGCCCGACGGCCAGAGCTTTCTACGCGGCGAGATCGCGGAGGCGTCGGACGACAAGATCGCCGTCGTCGTCGACGGCAAGCGGATCGAAGCGCCTTTCGCGGATGTCGTGGAGGCGCGACTCGTGTTCGAGCTCGTGACGCAGTCGAAGAAGCAGAAGAAGAGCACGCGCGCGGGCAAGGCGAAGCAAAGCGGTAACCGGTAGTTGAGATCAGGAGAGCGAGCAGCCATGGCAACGATGGGAGCGACGCCCACCGTGGATACGAGCCTCGGGGCGATCCTCGAGCAGGTCGCGAAGGAGAAGGGCATCGACCGGAAGATCCTCGTCGAGACGATCGAGGCGGCGATCTTGAAGGCGGCCCAGAGCGTCTTCGGACCGACGCGCGAGCTCGAGGCGCGGTTCAACGAGGACAGCGGCCAGGTCGACCTCTTCCAGTACATGACCGTCGTCGAGGACGTGGCCGAGCCCGAGCGCGAGATTTCGCTCGCCGACGTGGAGAAGCACAAGCTCGACGCGACGCTCGGCGAGGAGCTCGGCTTCCAGGTCTTCTGGCGCCCCGAGGATGCCGAGAAGGCGCGCGAGCAGGACAAGGAGTTCGGCGACATCCTGAAGCTCAAGGCCGGGCGTACGACGTTCGGCCGCATCGCCGCGCAGACGGCGAAGCAGGTGCTCCTGCAGCGTGTCCGCGACGCCGAGCGCGACCTCATCTTCAACGAGTACAAGGACCGGAAGGGCGAGCTCATCCGGGGCATCGTTCGGCGCTTCGAGAAGGGCAACAACATCATCGTCGACATCGGCAAGACCGAAGGGATCCTGCCGTTCCGCGAGCAGACGCCGCGCGAGACGTACCGGCCGGGCGATCGCATCGTCGCCTACGTGAAGGACATCGATCGCGAGGCGCGCGGGCCGCAGGTGATCTTGTCTCGGTCTGATCCGCGCCTCGTGGAAAAACTCTTCGAGGCCGAGGTGCCCGAGATCTACGAGGGCATCGTGCGGATCGTCTCGGTCGCCCGCGAGCCGGGCGCTCGATCGAAGATCGCAGTGACGTCGCGCGACGCGGACGTCGATCCGGTGGGCGCGTGTGTCGGCATGAAGGGCTCGCGCGTGCAGGCGGTCGTGCAGGAGCTCCGCGGCGAGAAGATCGACATCGTGCCCTTCGATCGGGATCCGGCGCGTTACGTCATCGCCGCGATCCAGCCGGCCGAGGTGCACAAGGTCATCGTCGACGAGGCGGACGGGCGCATGGAGCTCGTCGTGCCGGACGAGAAGCTCTCGCTCGCGATCGGCAGGAAGGGCCAGAACGTCCGGCTCGCCGCGCAGCTCACGAACTGGAAGCTCGACATCATCAGCGAGTCCAAGTTCAAGCAGATGGAGGAGGAGGCGATCCACGCGCTCCAGCAGATCGACGGCGTGTCGGAGTCGATCGCGAAGTCGATGTACCGGCTCGGCTTCCGTGCGCTCGAGGAGGTCAGCGAGGCGGCCGTCGAGGAGCTCGCGGCGATCCCCGGTCTCGGTGGCGCCGAGGTGGCCGAGCGGATCAAGACGCAAGCCGACACGACCATGGAGCGGCTGCGTCAGGAGCGCATCCGGGCCGCGAGCATGCGGACCGAGCCGCTCACGGATCGCGAGCGCTTGATGTTCATTCGTGGCGTCGGCGATCGGACCGTGGGCCTCCTCGAAGAGGCAGGCTACAAGACCGTGGAGGACATTCTTCGCGAAGACGAGGACCGGCTGGCGATCCGGACCGGCCTCGGCATCAAGAAGGCCCGGGCGATCCGGCAAGGGGCGCGGGACTTCGTGGAGAGCGAGCAGAAGGTGCTCGAGGCGGGCCGCGCCGACGCGAGGCGCGCCGCAGTGGCGGCTTCGACAAAGCAGGCGTAAGAGGGCGCAGCTCGTCTTTCGCGGACGAGCCAAACTCCGAGAACGAAACGGACGATGGTGGAAGCACGGACAGAGACAGAACGAGCGACGCCGCAGGCGGACCGAGAAGGTTCGTCGCGGGTGCGCACGTGTGTCGGCTGCGGAGAGCGGGTGGAAATCCCGCGCTCCGGGGCGGCGCTGTCCGTGCTCGTCCGTCTCGTGCTGGGCCCCGGCGGCGAGGTCGCGGTGGACGCGGCGGGCGGCGGCTTCGGCCGCGGCGCGCACGTGCACCCGAGGCCGTCCTGCGTCGAGAAGGCGGCGCAGCGGGGGCTCGCGCGGGCAGCCAAGGGCAAGGTGAGCCTGCTCTGGGACGAAGCGTCCGAGCCGTCGGGCGAGGAGACGGCAGCGTCGGGGACGACGTCGTCGGGCAAGCTCGTCCCGCTCGATGCGGCCTCGCTTTCCCGGGCGATCATGCGCGCGCTGGATCGGCGGGTGCAAGGGCTCGTGGTCGCGGCGGCCCGGGCGCGCAAGGTCGCGCTCGGGGCGGACGCGGTGACGGGCGCCGACGGGCGGGGCGAGGCGGAGCTCATCGTGGTCGCGACCGACGCGGCCGCGGGATCGGAGCTCTCGGCCGTGCGTCGCGCGGTCTCCGAGGGGCGCGCGATCGCCTGGGGGACGAAGAAGGTGTTGGCTACGTTGTGCTCTGCCGCTGCGTCGTCGAAGCGCGCGGAAGGGCTCGCCGTCGTGGCGATCATGGATGATCGGATCGCGGCGGCGCTTCGAGAGGCCGTACAAACGGCCTCCGGGCTCGCCGCGCCACCGTTGGAAGGTGCGGCGGCGAGCCGCAAGCGCCATGATGCGAGGCGCCCCGGTGGTACCGGGCAGCAGTCCTCGGAAAGGTCCACGCCGAAGGATGCGGGCGGCGGGATCGATGGAGATGGGGCGCGGTCCGGTCAGGATCGTCGTGCGGACGGGTGAGTCGGGTTTGTCGTTACTGGAGCGAGGTGCATGAGCAAAGTTCGGGTGTACGAGGTCGCTAAACAGCTAAACATGGATCAGAAGACGCTGGTCGCGCTCTTCCAGTCCATGGGTATCGGCGACGTGCGCAACCACATGAGCGCGGTCGAGAGCGATGTGGTGGAGCGCGTGAAGCGCCATCTGGAGCGGCAAAAGGCGCCCGAGGTGGTCGAGGAACGGATCCGTCCGACGGTCGTGAAGCGCCGCGCGCGGGGCGCCGAAGGCGAGACCTCCGGCCCCGAGCCGACGACGACCCCCGCACGTGCCGCCGCTCCTGCCATCCCACCCGCGCGCGCCTCCGCTCCGTCCGCCGCTCCCGCCCCGACGAGCCCGACGTCGACGGCGGCAACGCCCGCCGCGCCGAGGACCGCGCAAGCACCGGCGCCGGTCGTCGAGGCCGCGAAGCCTGCTCCCGCGCCCGCTCCCGAGAAGCCCGCAGCGACGCAGACGGCGCCCGCCCAGCCGGTGGAACGTGAAGCGAAGGAAGCGCGCGAGGTTGCTCCGCCCGCGGCGCCCCCTGCTCCGGCCCCGGTCGCGGCGGCGGAGCCCCCGAAGCCCGTCGCCGTCGAGAAGGCACCGGAGGCGCCCGCGCCGAAGCCCGTGGAGGCGGCACCCCCGCCGCCGGTCGAGGCTCCGAAGCCCGCGCCTGCGGTTGCCGCCGAGGCCCCGAAGCCCGCTCCGGCAGAGCCCGCGCCCGCCCCGAAGGCGGCCGAGCTCGCGCCTGCGCCGAAGGCCGTCGAGGCGCCGAAGGGCGAGGAGCCTGCCAAGCAGGTCGCAGCGCCCGCCGAGGCCCCGAAGGCCCCGCCGGCCGCTCCGGCGACGACGCCTGCCCCGAAGGCGGCCGAGCCTGCGCCGAAGGCGGCTGCCGAGCCGCCGAAGAAGGCCGAGGAGCCGGCAAAGCCTGCGCTTTCCGAGGCGCCGAAGCCGGCCGCGGCCCCGCCGTCGCAGCAGCCGCAGCGGACCGCGGGCGGGTCGCCGCAGGGGCCGTCCAAGCCCACGGCGCCGCCTCCGGCCACGACGCGCTCGCCCGCGCCGGGTCCGGGTCGTACGCCGCCGCCGAGC
>NZ_JARZHI010000036.1:0-105895 GCF_029946465.1 Polyangium sorediatum | reverse complement strand
GGCCGCAGCGGGGACGGGCTTCGGCCCGGCGGCGGCGGCCGGCGCCACGGCGGGCGACGCGGCCGGCGCCACGGCGGGCGCGGCCCCCGGCTTCGAGGCGAGCTTCTCCACGAATGCGCCCACCTCTTCGGGCTTGGCGAGTTTGTCGGCCGGGACGCTCCGGAGCGCCTGGAGCAGGCTGTCGAGCGACGCGCGTTTCGCGGGATCTCGCTCCAGCGCCTTCGGGAGCGCTTCCTCCAGCGCGGCCGGAAGGCCCTCGATCATCACGGACGAGAGCTCCTGGATCGGCCCGGAGAGGACCTTCTGCACGACGGCCGCTTCCATCTTGGAGGCGAAGAGCCGCTGCTTGGCGATGATCTCCCACAGGATCACGGCGGCGGCGAACACGTCGCCCTTGGGATCGATCGTGCCCGTCGGCCCGCCGGGCGTCGCGGCGCTCATGGCCTTCACGCGCTCGGGCGGCGCGTACGCGAGCCGATCCTGCTTCATGATCCCGTGCGGACCGAGCTTCGCGAGGGCCCGCGCCCAGCCGAATCCTCCGACGCGCGTCACGCCGTCCTTGCCCACTTGCACGTGGAACGGGCTCAGCTCGCCGTGCGCGACAGGCTCGCTTTGCGCGTGTGCCGCCGCCAGACCTTCGAGCAATTCGAGCCCGATGCGCAGCGCGATCGGGAGCGGGATCCCGGCCGTCTTCGCGTTCGTGACCAGCGACGAGAGCGTCTCGCCTTCGAAGTGCTCGGCGACGACGAAGATCTCTCCGTCCCCGACGCCCGTCTCCACCATCGGCACCACGTTCGCGTGCGTGAGGAGCTTGCCGTTCTTCGCGTCACGCAGGAACGCCTCTGCGACTTCCGGCTTCTTCGTCACGTGCTTGTGAAGGCGCAACACGACGTAGCTCTTCGTGCTTCCTTCGGTTTGGGCGAGCCAGGTGGACGCCACGCCACTGCCGGACATCTCCCGCGTCAACTCGTATTTCCCGAGCTTCGAAGCCGATCCAGTGGCAGTCTGAGGTTCGAGCGCCATTGCGGTCGCATGCTATCAGGTTCGTAGAAGTCGGATCCAGCAAGCTTTTCAGGTTGCACGGCCGACGCCCCTCGCGCGCCACGCAGCTCGAAACGCGCTGATCGCAGTAGCGAGGCACACGTTCAGCACTGGGCTCGCAAGTGACCATGTCGCCGGAGACGTTCCCCTCGCGTCCGCGCCTCGCCGATCACGCTGTCGTCAGGCGACATCGCGTGGGCGAGGAAGACTTCTGGGTGCTGCACGACCAGCGCTCGGGCCTCGCGTATCGCCTCGGCGCGCGCGAGTGGGGATTGCTCGCGCAGGCCGACGGATCTCGTGATCTCGAAGGCATCGTGGCCGCAGCGTCGCGCGCGTCCGCGTTCGCGAAGGTCGAGACGCTACGCGCGTTCCTCGGCGCTCTTCACGCGGCCGGCCTGCTCGCCGAAGGCGTCGCGCCGCTGCCCGAGCCGAAGGCCCGCGGCGCTTCTCGACCGCTCGATCCGCTGCCTGCTTTCTCCCTCGCGTGCGACGGCCGTGGGAGTTGCTGCCGTCTCTACGCCTCCGTGATCTTCCGGCCTGTCGAGGAGGCCTACGCCCGCGCGCTCTTGCCGCGCGTGCTCGACGCCGGGGATCATCCCGAACGCGCGTTCACGCCCCTGCACGGCTCCTCCGCCTGCGGCGCGACCTCCGTGCCGATCGTCGACGGCCGTTGCGCCTACCTCGACGGCGGCGGCCTCTGCCGCCTGCACGCGGCGCAAGGCGCGCACGTAAAGCCGCTCGGGTGCCAGATGTTCCCCGCGCTCTTCGTCGACGATGGCGAGGCCGTACGTGTCGCGCCCGCCGTCGAGTGCGCCTGCGTGCTGGCGAGCGCGCTCGATCCCCGTCCGGAGGGCGCCTCGCTCGTGCCCGAGGGCGCGCGTAGCTCCGCGGAACTCGACGAGGGCATCCTGATCGTCGAGCTCCCGGAGACGGTGCTCCTCACGCCGGGCAAGCACGCCACCCGCGCCGATCTCGTTCGTTTCATGCGCGCCGTCGCCGAGGCTCCTGCGCCGGTCGACACGGCATGCGCGCTTGCGTCCCTCGCGACCTCCGTCGAGATATCGAGCCTCGATCCCGCCGCCGCGACGCGCGCCCTCGCCGCGCCCGCGCCCCTCGATGCCGAGCGCTTCCGCCCCTTCTTCGCCGCGCTCGCCCATCGCGCCTCCCGCCGCGCCCGTATCGACGCGACCTTCCGCGCCGAGCGAGATCTCGCGCGCCATGCCGTTCGCTGGATCGAATCCACGTCCCGCGCGCTCGCCGAGGACCCGACCCTCGCCGCGCCGGCCACGCCCACGCGCGCCCACGCCGAGGCCTTTTATCTGCGCGCGGGCGCGCATGCCTACCAGCTCGTCTCCAGCGATCTTCCCCTCGCGCACGCGCTCCGCGATCGCGCCGCGCGGCTCCTCCTCGCGCGCGCCTTGCCGCTCGTGATCACGCCGGACGAAGCGCGCGACGAGCCTGCGCTCGCGCATCCGCTCGCCCTCGTCGAGGCGACGCTCCGGGGCCACGGCCTCGATGCGTACGCCCACGACGTGCCGGGCGCGGTGGAACGCGGCGATCGCGTGCACGCAGACGCTTCGACGTCATAACGATTCGAGGAGGATCGAGCCCATGACGATCGCGAGGGGGGACCGCGGTGTGCTCGTCGAGCGCCTGCTTTCCATCATGGATCAGAAGAACCACTGGGCCTGGCCGAAGCTCACGAAGCCGGGCCTCTCGCGCGCCGCGCTTGCCGCGCACTTCCGCCACGAATACCGGACCTACGTGCGCGACTTTCCGGTGCTGCTCGCGCGTGTCCTCGGCCAGGGACCGCCCGACGACGTGCGCATCGCGCTCGCCGAAAACCTCTACGAAGAGCAGACCGGAAAGCAGAGCCTCGGCGTCCCGCACCCGGCCTTGTTCCTGGAGATGATCGATGGGCTCGGCATCGAGCGCGCCTCGATCGAAGATCCCTCGATCCCCCTCGAACCCGAGGCCCTCACCTACCGCGCGATGCTCGACCGTGTCAGCGCGAGCGCGCCCTGGCAGATCGGCGCCGCGGTCCTCACCGTCTTCGTCGAGGGCAGCGTGAACGAGCGCGCCGAGCTCGAAGGTACACGGAAACTCCCGCCGATCGACGAGGTCATCCGGTCGCACCCGATGGTCCTGCACTACGGCTGTCCCCCCGAGCGCATGCGCCTCACCCGCGCCCACCGCGCCGTCGAGGGAGGCCATCGCCGCGACGCGTGGAACATGCTCCTCGCGCACGTCCCGCCGCAGAGCGACCTCGCCTCCTCGATCGTCGACGCGATGAACGAGGCCCTCACGCTCTGGCGCGCGTATCGCTCGGCCGTCGCGCGGCACCTCGTCTGACCCTCACCGCCCGGTCCCTGGCCTCGCCTCGTGCTGCGCCGCCTCGCGCGCGCGTCCCGCGGCGACCTTCACCGCATCCCCGACGGTCGCGCGGAGCAGGAGCGCCGCCCTGAGCCGCGCCGCTTCCAGCGACGGGAGCGACGCCACGGCGAAGAGCACGAGCGTCGCCGCGATCGTGATCCCCGCGATGCGCCCGTGCACGCCGCGCGCAGGCGGCCGCATCGACGAGCCTCGGGTCCGCGTGAACCCTGTCGAGGACGGGTGCGCGCCCATGAAGTCGGCGAACGCCTCCTCCAGCGCGAGTCGCAGCGATCGCGCGTCCGGATACCGCCGCCGCCGATCCTTCTCCAGGCACTTCGCCACGAGCCGCCGCGCACCCTCCGGGACCCAGCCCGGCAGCGGGCCCGGCTCTTCCGTGAGCACCGCGTCGATCACCACGTCCACGTCCGTCCCTTCGAACGGCGCCCGCCCCGCGAGCGCCTCGTACAGGACCGCCCCGAGCGCCCACAGATCCGCGCGCCCGTCCACGTCCTCCTCGCCGCGCGCCTGCTCCGGGCTCATGTACTGCGGCGTCCCGAGGCCCGGCGGCGTCCCCTCGTGCGCCGGCTCGTTCGGCTCGCTCGACCGGGGGAGCGTCGGGACGAACGGGGAGGGCAGGGCATGCGCGCTCGTGGCCCGCGAGCTGCACCCGAAGTCGAGGAGCTTCGGCACGCGCCCTTCGCCTGGTACGTCCGCGAGGAAGATGTTTTCCGGCTTCACGTCCCGATGCACGATCCCCTGCGCGTGGATCGCCTCGAGCCCGCGACAAACCTCGATCGTGATCGACAGCGCCTCGGCGACGGGCAGCGGCTCGCGCGGGCGCAACCGCTCGGCGAGCGTCTGGCCGCGGAGCAGCTCCATCACCAGGAAGCGCCGCCGCGGCTCCACCTCCCCGGCGTCGAGGACACCCACGACGTTCGGATGGGAGACCTGCGCGGCGATGTGCGCCTCGCGCACGAAGCAGGGAGCGCTGGTGCCGTTGCTCTCGGGGGGTGAGAGCTTGAGCGCCACGTCTCGCCCGATCCGTTCGTCGCGCGCCCACCACACGGTCCCCATCCCGCCCGCTCCGATCGCCCGGATCAGCCGGTACCGGTCCCCCAACAGCTCGCCCGCTCGGGCCATGCTCCCCCTCCGAAGAGAGTGCACGGTTGCAGGAAACGCGCCTCCCCGTTTTCCCGGGGAGAAGCGCGGGTTCTAGGGGGGCAAACCGCGGAGGACGTGCGTCGCGAGCGACGCGCCGAGCTCCCGGTAGCCCCGTTGCGTCAGGTGCACGCCGTCGCCTGCCGCGCGCGCGGGCGACTCTGCGGCCCACGCCCGGATCGAGCCGTCGCCGCCCATGACGGCGTACGTGTCCCAGAAGCTGCACCCCGCTTGCCGCGCGCCCTCGCGGATCGCGTCACGAACGAGCGGCGTGCGTGCGCGCGCGTCGGCGCGATCCGTCGGCGCGAGCGCGAGGCAGTCCGTGTCGGGCGCGAAGCGGCGGATCCGCTCCACGAGCCGCACGAGCCGCTGCGTGTACTTCACCGGATCCACGGCTACGTCGCCCGCCTCGTTCGTCCCGTACTCCAGCACCACGAGCGAAGGCTTGCGCCGGGCGAGCTCGGCCCCGAAGCTCGCTTCATCCCAGGCGAGCGGCGTCCCGAAGCGCGCCCCGTTGATCCCCAGCGTATCGAGCACCACGCCCGGTCGATCGGCCGGATCCGTCTCGATCACCACCCCGCAGAGCTCGGGGTTCCCGCGCGTGGGCACCACCTGCAACGTCTCGCGCCCTTCGCTCACGAGCGTCAGGTGCCGGAGCTCGCCCGGCGGCTCGGTCGCGGTCGTGCGGATCTTCTGCTTCGGCCCGGCGCCGAGCGAGACCTCGAACTCGTCGCCGGGCGAGCGCAGCCGGTAACACACGTCCCACGACAGCCGGCTCGACAGCCCTTCGTCCGTCACGTTCACCCGCGCCCAGCCGCTGCCGGCTGCGCCCGTCGTCATGACACCCCCGAGCCCGAACACGCCGTCGCCCGTTCGTGACGATGCGGCCGGCACCTTCGGCCGGATCGTCCACTTGTCCTCGGTCGAGAGTTTCACGCCGTCGTGCCTGTATTGCTTCCAGCCGACGTGCACGAACCCCGGCCCGGCCTTGCCGAACCGCTTCTGCAGCGCGTCGCGCAGCGCCCCGGTCCAGAAGTCCGCCTGCCCGTGCGAATCGCCGAGCCAGACGATCCGCACGTGCGCCTTGCGACCGCCCCGCGCGAGCTCCCGCAAAGCCGCCTGGAACCGCGCAAGCTCGGGCTCACCCGCCGGGAGCGCGGGCGCCGGGGCTGCCGACGTGACCGCTTCCGGCATCGCCGTCTCGATCGGCGCGGCCGCGCTCGCCGACGCGGGAGGCGCGGGAGCTTCGACCGACGCGGACGCGGACGCGACGGGACGCGACGGGACCGGCCCGGCGTCGGCCGGCTGCCGATGTTCCCCGCCGCAGGCCGCGGCGACGAGCGTGAACAGAGCTCCTGCCCAGAGACCTTCAGGAGAACGGATCGTACACCTCCGCTTCGCCCCCCGGCGACGACGACGGCGGCCGCGGCGCCCGTCGCGCGCTGACGTGCTCGGCCACCTCGCGCACGAGCTCCTCGGCGTACCCTTCGAACGGCGCGCACGTGATCCCCGTCCCCGCGAGCGCGCTCGTCGCGGCGCGCGCGTCGTACCGCACGCTCCGCGCGATCTGCTCCAGGAACGCCTTCGGGCTGCGCACGAAGCGCTCGATCCCCGGCGTGCGCAGGAGCATCGCCGCCGCGCTCGCCGGCACCTGCCGCAGCGAGCTGCCCCGCGCCGCGCGTGCGAGCACTTCGAAAAACCGCCGCGCCGAGATCGGATGCGGATCCACGAGGTGGAACGTCTTGCCGCGCGCGCGCGGCATCCGCCCGAGCGCGCACGCCGCGCGAACCACGTACTCCATCGACACCACGTGCACCGGCGCGTCGCCTCGTTGCGGCAGCGGCAGCGGGATCTCGGCCGGCGTCGTCAGCGCGAGCAGCGCCGCGAGGTGCAGCGCGTCGAGCCGATCGCCCGGCGCCGACGCCCCGACCACCGCGCCGGGCCGCACGATCACCGTCGGCACGCCCTTCGCGCGCCGGACCAGCGCCTCGGCCCGCATCCGTGCTCGCGCGGCCTCGTCGTGGAACTCCTGCCCCGCTTCCAGATCCTCCTCGTACACGACGCCCGTCCGGTCCCCCGACACGGCCGCCGTCGAGTGCACGACCAACGCTTCGAGCGCGCTCGCGGCCCGCGCGAGCTCCAGGATCTCCGCCGTCGTCGCCACGTTCGCCCGCGCGGCCGTGGCCTCGTCCATCCCGACCCACGCCGCGTGCGCCGCGTGGTGGATCCGATCGACCTCCGACGCGAGCTGCCGGTACTCCGCGCCCGAGAGCCCGAGGTCCATCGCCGCCGGATCGCCTTCGAGCACGCTCGTCCGCGCCGCGGCCTCCTCGCCGAGCGCGACGAGCGCCCGATCGGCCTCGGCCTTCTCCGCGGCGTGCACGACCACGTACACGAACGCGCGTGGGTTCGTGGAGAGCACGTGCTCGGTGATCCGCTGCGCGTAGAGCGAAGGGAACCCGTTGATCAGCACGACCTCGTCGTGACCGGGGCGGGGCACGCACCGAGCTTACCGCATGCGAACCACGTCGACCGGGGTGAAACGGGAGGGCGATTCGTACTAGCCTGGCGACGTACGATGAGCGCCTACGCCTCGCCCCTCCGCGGACGTCCTCGACGTGCCGTGACTCGTTTCGCCCGCGGGCTCCTCTTCGCCGTCGCCCTGGCGCTCCCCGTGACCCTCGCGGGTTGCAAGGGGGAGCAGCCTCCGCCGCCGCAGAAGGTCGCGCCCCTCGAGCCGATCCCTGCGCCGGCCGGCCACCTCGCCGACGTCTTCGTCCCGAACCCCGACGAAGCCTGGGCCAAGGCCCGCGCGGCCGTGGGCGGACCTGCGCTCTTTCTCCCCTCGAACGCGAGCAACCTCGCGGTCACGTTCCTCGGCCTGCCGCTCGCCGTCTCGGCCGAGATCGACGGCAACCTCCCGCTCGTCGGCGCCCTCGTCGAGCGCCCCGGCGGAGGCCGCCCGCGCACGGCGATGGGCATCCACGTGCGCGACGCGGGCAAGGTCGAGGGCTTGCTCGTGAAGGGCGAGAACGCGCGCTTCCAGATCCGCGTCGACGAGAAGACCTCCATCACCCTCCTCGAACCCAAGGACGGCGGCGCGCGCGCAGTCGCGATCGGCCTGCTCGGCAACTACCTCCTCTTCGCGCAGGACGTGGCGGATCTGCTCGAGGTCGGCCCGTACGTCGTGCGCACCTTGCCCACGGCGAAGATGCCGAAGGCCGACGTCGCCTTCGAGCTGCCGCGCGAGGCGCTCGGCGGCCCGATCGAAAAGGGCCTGCGATCGAGCTGGGAGAGCCTTCGTCCCCGCCCGCGCCCCAGCACCCCCACCGCGGACGGCGCCAAAGCGCCCACGCCGGTCCCGAGCCCTCTGAATGGGCTCATGGACGCGCTCCTCGGCATCCTCGTCGAGCTCGACCACGCGCGCGTCACCCTCGATTTCGACGACCACGCGGCGCACCTGCGCCTCCTCGGCACGCCGCGCGAGGGCTCCACGGGCGCCGCGAACCTCGCCGCGATGAGCGTCGGGGATCCGCGCCGCCTGCTCGAATTGCCCGCCGACACCGACATCGCGATCTACCTGCAAGACAGCGCGAGTTCGCGCACGGCCGACGCCAAGAAGTATGCGGACGCCCTCGCGGGCGCGATCGGCAAAGACATCCCGGAGGACGACCGCGCCGCGCTCTCCGCCGCGCTCGTCGCCCTCGCCGAGGGCCGCGGCGATTCATTCACGGCCGGCGCCTCGCTCCTCTCCACCGGCCCTGCCATCTACGCGCGCAGCGACGTCGCCGACGAAGGCAAGCTCGACGAGGCCCTCAATAACCTCCTCGGCCTCGCCAAACGAAAGAGCTTTGCCACGTGGCTCGGCCAGAACGAGATGGAGGTCAGCACGGGCAAGACCGTCCTCGAAAACCTCCCGGGCGACATTCGCCGCATCCGCCTGACGCGCGCCCCGGGCAAGGACGACAAGGGGAAGAACGACGAGAAGGCGAACAAGGACCGGAAAGACAAACCCGGCAAGGACGGCGACAAGCCTGGCGCCTCCCTGGAGGGCGTGCCGAACCACATCGACGTTCTCTACACGCTCGGCAAGGACGGCCTCGTCCTCGCGGCCGGCTACGACGCGAAAGCCTCGTTCCGGGCCATCCTCGACGCGCCGGGCAAGGAAAACCTCACCGGCCGCGCCGAGGCGAAGACCGCCGTCGTAGCCGTCGGCGACAAGACGGCATTCGTCGCCTTCGTGGATCCCTTGCGCCTCCTGAACCGCCGCGCGGGCAAGGCAGACCTCGGCCCGAGCGCGCCCGTCGTCTTCGCCCTCGGCAAGGGCGGGGAAGGGGTCGGGGCAAACGATCCGTGGATGCGCCTCGACATCGCGAACCTCGCCATTCAAGAACTCGTCAAGCGCCGCGGCGCGCTCTAGCCCCGAGGGGGACGCCTCGCGCTGGGGCTTTGCCCCAGGCCCCACCCGGGGCTGTCCGCCCCGGGACCCGGACCAGCCAGGGGCTGGACCCAGGCTCGATGAACTGCGCTCCGCGCAGTTCATCGAACAGGCCCGGTCAAGACCGGCAACGACCCTGCCAACCGAGACAGCCGCGCTGCTGGTTCGGCTGGCAACCTGGGTTCTTCGTCGGCCTGTTTGAAAAACTGCGCGGAGCGCAGTTTTTCAACCCTGGGTCCAGCGCCTCGCTGGTCCGGGGTCGAGGGGGCGGACAGCCCCCCGCGGGGTCCGGGGCAGCGCCCCGGCGCAACGGCCCAAGGAGAGACCGCGGCGTCAGCGCGGCGTCAGCGCGGCGTCCCGCTCCTTCGCGTTCCGCACGCAGCGAAACCCGAGCCCTGGCACCTTGTACGAGACGATCGCCCCGCCACGGAACGCCGCGAGGATTCCGCGTCCGCTCCGGTTCCAGCCGCCGCCGCGCACCACGTAGTTCCCGATGTTCGACCGCACGTGCACGGGATCGACCTCGTCCTTGCCCGAATAGGGCACGTAACTGTCGATCACCCATTCCCACACGTTCCCGGCGAGGTCGTGGATCGGCCCGTCGGGCCAGATTTTATCCCCTTTGGGGTGCGCTCCTACCTTCGAGGGCCCGCCGCCGTGGCAGCCGCTGTCGCCGCCTGGCGAGATCAGGATCGCCTGCGTGAAATCGGTGTGCTCGCACGTCGGTTCCTCCTCGCCCCAGGGCCACGAGCGGCCGTCGCCCCCCGTCGCCGCCCACTCCCATTGCGCCTCGGTCGGCAGCCGCTTGTCGTACTGCTCGCAATAGTATTTCGACATCGGATAATCGACCAGGTTCACCGGGTAGTCCGGCTTGTCGGGGTACGTGATCCACCGATCCGTCCGCTGCGGCGCCTTGCAGCCCTTCTCCTCGACGCATTTCTTCATGGCGCCTGCCGTCACCTCGGTCTGGTCCATGCAGAACGGCTTCGTCAGGACCACCTTGTGTGGCAGGTCCGCGCGCCCCTTGCCGTGATAGCCCGATTTGCGGTTGCCGAATCCGTAGGCCGACAGGTTCTTGCCCATCGTGAACCCCGCGGGCCCCGTCGCGGGCACGTACACCTCGCCCTTGGGACACGCCGGCGCGCATGCGCCTGCCTCGCAACGCTCGATGTCGAGGCACGTCTTCACGGCCTCCGGCGCGCGCCCCGTCCCGGCGCAACGCACCACGCTTTCGCCCTCGCAGGCGAGCGCCCCCTCCGCCTTCCCCGCGCAGGGCCCCTTCTCCTCGGGCGTGGCTGCTGCCGTCGCCGTCGTGGACGCGTCTGGTACATCGCCGCCGTCGATCGCTGGGGGCCCCGCGCCCGCGTCGTCCTTTCCGTTCCCGTCGCTCGGCTGCTGGGCGCAACCGGCGAGGGCGGCGAGGGCAGGGAGCCAAAGGCGCATGCGGGGACGAATCACGCGGCGGAAGGTACCCCCTCGCCCCGCGCGATCGCAAACGTTCCGCGCCCGCAGTCACTCCCCTGCTCCCCGAGGTGATTCCCCCCCTCCGGAACGTCGATCCCCGTATCCGACTTCACATTCCCCCCCTCCCCGGAGGTGATCCCCCTGCTCCCGGAAGTGATCCCCCTGCTCCGGAACGTGATCCCCCGTGTCCGGTCTTACACCCCCCTGCTCCCGGGACGTGATCCCCCGGGGGGATCGTTCTCCGGAGCGGGGGGAGCCCTTGTTCGAGCGGGGGAATCCTGGTTTCCGCGCCCTGGGACCTCGGTCGTGGCGCCGGCGACCCTCGATCTTGGGTCCTGGCACACATCACGGGCCCGGGCAATCGTCGGGGCAGGAGGCGGGCGTCTCGGTTCCGATGCAGGCGCCGTCGCCGCAGACGCTGCTGCCGAAGCACGACCCTTCGTGGCAGACCAGGATCGCGAGCGTGCAATCGAACGTCATCCACGACCCTCCGTCGGCCGCGCAGACCATCGCCACGTTCCCCTTGCACATCTTCGTGTTCGGCTCGCAGACGGGCTCGCAATCCTCGGGGCAGGACGCAAACGTCTCGCCGTCGCTGCACGCCCCGTCGCCGCACGGCTCGCTCGGCAAACACGCCCCGTCGCCGCACGGCTCGCTCGGCAAACACGCCCCCTCGGCGCAGACGAGGCCCTCGGTCGCGCAATCGACGCTCTCCCGCGATTGCCCGTCGGCCGCGCACGTCTCCGCGACCGTGCCCTTGCAGGTCTTGCTGCTCGGCGTGCAGAGCGTCGGGCAGCTCGGCGCACACCCGTCCAGATCGCCGCGCGCGTCGTTGCCGCAGCCCACCCCGAGGACCACCAGCGCCGCCAAGACGACCGCCCCGAGACGGCCCACCCCGCCCCGTCCGCGTGGCCCCCGGCTCACACGTCGTTTCTCGGACACACGTCGGAGAACATGCAATCGCCGCATTGGGGAGCCTTGGCCGTGCATGTGTACCTCCCGTGCAGCACCATCGCCGGGCCGAACTTCGTCCAGCGCGCCTCGGGCACCATGTTCATGAGATCCCGCTCGATCGCCTCGGGTTTTGCCTGCGTCGTGAGCCCCATCCGCTGGCTCACGCGCGCCACGTGCGTGTCCACGATGATGCCCGAGGGAATGTCCCACGCATTGTTCAGCACCACGTTCGCCGTCTTCCGCGCGACCCCGCGCAGCGCCGTGAGCTCTGCCATCGTCTGTGGCACTTCGCCCCCATGCCGCTCGCAGAGCGCGCGGCACGTCTCCTGAACGGCCTTCGCCTTTTGCCGATAAGCGCCCGTCGGCTGCAAGATTTGCTCGAGCTCCTCCGTGTTCGCCTCGGCATAGTCCTTCGCCGTGCGGTATTTCGGGAAGAGCGTCTTCGTCACCTTGTTCACGCGCACGTCGGTGCATTGCGCGGCGAGGATCGTGGCGATGAGCAGCTCCAGCGGCGTCGTCCAATCAAGCTCGTAACGAGCGTCCGGGAACTTCGTCTGCAGCCGCTCGATCACCGTCGACATCGAGACCATGCGAATGCCCTCCTCCCGTCCTCCGTGAGGACGAACCCGAGCCTACCCCAATCGAACGACCCTGGCGAGACCCGAGTCTCACGGCTCGGTCATTGCTTGTCCGACAATCGCGCGAGCGCCAGGAACACCGGCACCGTGAGCACGCGGATCCCATAGGCCCGCGCCTTCTGGCTCTTCGCCGTGAGCGAATGCGGATCGTCGATCACCAGCACGTCGAGCTTTTTCGTGACGGACCCCTGCACGCGGAGCCCCGCCGCCACCGCCCGCGCTTCGAGCGCGGCCTTCGACGGCTCGCCGTCCCCGGAAAAACAGATCGACGTCCCCGGCCGGAGCGGCCGCGTCGAGCCCGGCGAAGGCGCCGCCGCTCCGCTCCGCGCCGCCACGAGCGCCTGATCGGCCGAATCCGCGGGCAAACCGAGGAGCCGCGCGACCCGCGCGAGATCCGAGGCCCCGAGCCCCCCGCCGAGGTCCCCCGCGAGCGCCGCCCGCGCGACGCCCGTCAAATAAGCCCGATGCGCCGCGACGATATCCCCACGCAAGAGCCCCGCGCCCTCCACGTGCCGCCGCGCGACGTCCGCCTTTTCCTCGGTGACGCGCCGATCTTCGAGGATCTCGTCGAGCACCGCAAAGTATCCCTCGACGCTCCCGTTTGAGGTCCCCTCGGGCAAACCCGCCGCCATCAACCCGAGCGGCGACGGCTCCGCCGAGGCCTGCGCCTCGCCCCGCGCGGCGATCCGTGACGGACCTTCGATCACCGGCCACACCACACCCGCCGCGATCGCGAGCTCCCTCTCGTACGACGTGCGCCAGAAGCCCGTTTTGTTCAGCCCCGCGAACACCCCCGCGGCCGCGCGCGCGTCGTCGAGCGCTCGGTGCTCGTGCCCGCCGTCGACGCCGAGCGCCTTGCAGCACGACGAGAGCCGATACTCCCCGAGGCCCGGCAAGACCCGCATCGAGAGCTCGCGCGTGCACAGCCGCGGCGCGTCGGGTAACACGAGCCCGAGCCGACCAAGCTCCTCGGCGAGGAACGCGAGATCGAATCTCACGTTGTGCCCCACGAGCACCGCGCCTTCGAGGTACCGCACGACCTCGGAGAGCACCTCCGAAAACCGCGGCGCGCCCGCAAGATCCTCCACGCCGAGCCCGTGAATGTGCGTCGCGCCCGGATTCCGCTCGGGGTTCACCAGCGTCGACAGCTCCCCGAGCACCCGGCCTTCCGCGTCCGTGCGCACGACGGCGACCTCGACGATCCGATCCGTCTTCCATCGCAGCCCGGTCGTCTCGACGTCCACCACTGCGAATCCATGGGGAAATGAGGCTCGTCGTTCGGCACTATCCATCGCGATCCGGGCGACCCTAGCACCTCCGCGCGGGCGAGGATAGCGCCAGGAATGGCTCACCTTTCCGGGTTCCGCCCCGCGGACCTCCATGATATTCGCTGTCCAATCAGGGACATGCGGACCTCGCCCCTCCTCGCTGCCGCGCTCCTCGCCGCGCCCCTCGCCGCCGTGGGGTGCTCTTCCTGCGGGAAAAGCACCTCGGGCCCCGCGCCTGAGGCGACGTCCTCCGCGGCGCCCGGTCCGGCCGATTCCGCCGCCGCGCCGCCCCCGAAGGCGAAGACGCCCGCGGCGAGCCGGCAAGGCAACGTCGTCGCGCGGAGCCCCGCGGAAGACATCCTCTACGTCGCCGACGAGGACGGCAGCGCCCTCCACCTCGTCGAGCTTCCGTTTGACAAGGAAAAACCCGCGCGGACCGTGCCGCTCCCGGGCCGGCCCGCGCAGATCGTGGCGCGGGACGGCGAGGTGCTCGTCACGATCCGCGATCCGGGCCTGCTCCTCGTGATGCGGCCCGATCCCGCGGCGGGCCTCGTGGAATCGGCGCGGATCGCCTTGCCCGCCGACGCCTGGGGCCTCGCGATCACGAAAGACGAAAAGACCGCGCTCGTCTCGTCCGCGTGGACGCGCAAGGTCTCCGGCGTCGACCTCACCACGAAAAAGGTCCGCTTCACCGTCGACGTCGCCCGCGAGCCGCGCGGCATCGCCATTCTCGGCGACGGCGCGCGCGCCTACGTAAGCCACCTCGTCGGCGCCCGCCTCACGCGGATCGACGGAATCGGCAGCGACAAACCCACCGTCAAACGCGTCAGCCTCCCCGCCGCGCCGCTCCGCCTTCCGTACGAAACCACACGCGCCGAGGACGCCTCCCTCGGATATGCCCTCACGTTCTCCCCCGACGAACGCAGGCTTTACGTCGCGCGCCACGCCTTCGGCGCCACGGGCGTCGAGGCCTGGTATGGCATGCCCACGGTGGACGTCTTGCTCCCGCGCGACGATGCGCCGCTCGCGCCCCGACGCAAGCAGCCCCCGGTCTTCGGGGCGCACATCAACGCGATCCCGGTCGAGGACCCGACCCTCGACCTCCCGCCCGGCGACATCGTCCAGCCACGCGCCATGGTGGTTCGCGCGACGACGCGCACCCTGCTCGTCCTCGGCGAGGGCAGCCTCACGGTGTCCGAGCTCGACGCGACGTCGATCGACCCCGCGGCGATGGTCCGGAAAAAACACCCCCTGCACGACGGGGAGGCGACCGGCGGCGGCCCCGCGTGCGCCGCGCCGAGTGGCCTCGCGCTCTCCTCCGACGAGCGCAAAGCCTACGTCTTTTGCCGCTCCACGAATGTGCTCGCCGTCCTCACGTTCCCCGACCCCAAGGCCGACGTGAAATTCAGCGTCGTCCGCATCCCGCTCGGCAAGGGTCCCGGCGACACCCTCGTCGCCGAGGGACGCCGTCTCTTTTACGACGCCCAGGACCCCCTCGTGAGCGGCGGGCTCGGTTGCGCGGGTTGCCACCCCGAGGGCCGCGACGACGGGTTTACGTGGAGTGAGTTCGCCCCCGTGGAGGAAGGGGGGAACGCTACGTTCGCCGCGACGGGCGGCACCATCACCCTGAGTGCGGCCCGCCAAACGCCCATGCTCGCCGGCCGTGTCGCCGCGCAGGGCCCGTACGGCTGGCACGGCGAGAGCGAGACCCTCGTCGATCGCATCTTCGCGGGGTTCGCCCTGCACCGCTGGGACGAGCGGCACGTCGTCGACAAGCAGACCGCGCGCCCGCGGGCGCTCGCGATCGCCGCCTTCCTCCGCAGCGGCCTCGTCCCTCCGCCGCGCGAAAAGACCGAGCCTTCGGACGTGGAGAAGCGCGGCAAGGCCGTCTTCGAGAGCGCCGAGACTGGCTGCAAATCGTGCCATGCCGGGGCCGAGTTCACCGACCGGGTCCCCATGCCGCTGCCCCGCATGACGGTCCGCACGGGCTACAACGACGAAAAGGACAACAACAAGTACAAGACGCCTTCGCTCCTTTTCGTCGGCGGCACGGCCCCGTATTTCCACGACGGCAGCTTCGCCACGCTCGAAGAGCTCATCGACAAGAACGACGACCGCATGGGCAAGACGAACCAGCTCTCCGCCGAGGACAAGGCCGCCCTCGTGGCCTATTTGAGGACGTTATGAAGCGCCGCTCGCTCCTCTCTGCCTTCGCCGCGATCACGCTCCTTTCGAGCGTCGCCTCGCCCGAGGACGTGCCTGACGCTGCGTTGCCCGAGGCCGGCGCCGCCACCGCCACGGACGACGCGGGCGCGGACGCGGCCGCGACGCCGCCCGCGGAGTCGCTCCCGTTCCTCGGCCCCGTACCGACCGAAAAATCGAAGCCGCCCACGGTCGCCGAGTGGAGCGCCGCCAAGAACCTCGAAGCGCCCATCAGCTCGACCGCCTGCACCCTGCGCCGGGTGCGGGAATGGCTCCGCTTCCGCTGCGAGGTCCTGAACTCGAACAGCATCGACCTCGTCACGGGCAATTCGAACGACGTCTTTTTCTCCGTAAAACAAGGCGGCGGCGAATGCACCCATGTTCCCGACGAGGGCGAGGTCTGCTGGGACGCCCTCGAGACCGTCTTCCCGCTCCGCCGCGGCGATCGGCGCTTCTTCCAGATCACGCAGCGGACCGGCGGGGGGTATTACATGCCGGGCAGCGGGCCGATGGTTCGGACCTACGTCGTTCTCTCCGAAATGTGGGTCGAGGACGAACCCGGCCCGATCGTCACGGTCTCTACCTGGTGAGCACGTTCATGCGCTCGTTTTGCGCCACGCTCTTCGTCGGGCTTCTCGCCCTCGCGGGCTGCTCGTCCTCGGGCGCCGGGGATTCCACGCCCGTCGTCCTGGAGGGCCCGCCCCCGTTCCCCGTCAAACCTCGGACCGAATGGCCCACGCGGGCCTGGCCCACAGCGGATCCCGCGTCCGTGGGCATCGACCCGACCGCGCTGAAGAAGCTCGACGACTACCTCTTCGCGCGCCACGGCGACGACGTCGATCGCAAAGGACAACGCACGAATGCGTTCGTCCTGGTGAAAGACGGCAAGCTCGTCTTCGAGCATTACGCCCGCGGCACCACGGCCGAGACATCGCTGCTCACGTGGTCGGTGTCGAAGAGCTTCGTGAACACGCTGATCGGCATCGCTGCCTTGGAAGGGCGCTTCAAGGTCGACGACCCCGCGAGCAAATATTATTCGGCGCTCGGTCCGGACAAACAGAACGTCCGGCTCACCGATCTGCTCCGCATGAGCTCGGGGATCGACTGGAACGAGACCTACGAGGCGTCGCCGATCTTCTCCTCGGTCATGGCCATGCTCTACACGCGCGGCCAGGACGACATGCCTCGTTTCGTCGCCGGGCACGGCCTCGCCCATGCCCCGGGCACGCACTGGAGTTATTCGAGCGGCGACACGAACCTCCTGCTCGCGGCCTTGCGCGCCACGATGTCGGATGCGGAGTACGCCTCGTACCCGTGGAAGGCGCTCTTCGAGCCCCTCGGCATGACGAGCGCCCGCTTCGAGCGTGACGGCGCTGGCAACTTCGTCGGCTCCTCGTACCTCTACGCGAACGCCCGCGACCTCGCGAAATGGGGACTGCTCTACCTCGCCGACGGCGTATGGGACGGCAAGCGCCTCCTGCCGGAGGGCTGGGTCGCCTACACGCTCACGATGGCCCCCGCGTACTCCACGACCGACGTCCCTCCGCCGTTATGGGAGGACAACCCCGGCGCCCAGGTCTACCTGAACGTCGGGGATCCCAAGCGGAACATCCCGCGCCCCTGGCCCGCCGCGCCGCCCGACACCTTCGCGGCCCTCGGCCACTGGGGCAAATCGATCTTCGTGATCCCCTCGCTCGACCTCATCGCCGTGCGCATGGGCGACGATCGCGAGTACGGCTGCTCCGCCCACGTGCAAAAGAACTGCGTGCCCGATCGCGAAAAAGCCTTCACGAAGGGGTATTACCTCGAGCTGCTCTCCGGGCTGGTGAAGCGATGAAGCGGGGGAAGCGCATCCTGAAGATCGTGGGCCTGGGCCTCGGCGTGATCCTCGGCCTCGTCGCGCTTTTCGTCGCCTGGAACTGGAAGGCCCTCTCCGCGTTCCCGTCGCTGCCGGCGGGGTACGAGGCGAAAGAGCTCTGCTCCTGCCTCTTCGTCGAAGGCCGCCCGCAGCCGGATTGCGAGGGGTTCATCCGCCAGACCGTCGTTCCGATCGACGGCCGCGCCTTCGACATGGAGGGCAAGGCGGTCACCGTCACGGCGCTCTGGAACACGCGCCGCGCGCATTACGTCTCGGAGCGGTTCGGCTGCGTGATCGACGGGGCAGGCCGCTGAGGAAGACCTGACGTCAGGGGCCGCCCGGCTTCATTTGCCCTTGGGCGTGGCCGGCGGCGTCGCCTTCGCCCCGCACCCGAGCCGCATGGCGAACGATTTCGTCCCCGCCGTGTACACAACCCAGATCGTATTCGCGTCCGCCGCCGCTGCGTGCAATTCGAGCACCTGCCCCGGATAGGCCGCCACCTCTTGCGCTTCGATCGCCCCGCTCCCGCCGAGCGTCGCGATCTCCAGCACCTGCGGCGAGCCAGGCTCCTTCGCCTCGGGCCGCGCGTACACCACGATGGTCTCCCCGCACGCCGGCGCCGCCGCCACGGGCGCGACATCCATCCCGTTCGGGTACTCGAGCGTCTTGATCTTCGCCTTCCCGTTCCAGTCGACGAGAATGTCATGGAGGGCGAACCCTTTGTCCGTGGCGAGCGGCAAGAGCCCCGCCGCGGAGTTGCCCGCGCGGGCCCCCACGAGCTCCGGGTACCCCTCGGGCGGGCCGCCCACGAACGCCACGTCGTCGGCCGCGAGCGCCGTCGTCTTTTCGCGAACCTCGAAGCGCCGCGCGTGCACCGGCGTCATCGCCGACCGCGCGTCGAGCCACATCGCGATCACCTGCCCCTCGCCGACCGGCACGAGCGAAATCGACGTCGCCCCCGATCCCTCGGGCGACAGATCCAGCACGCCGCCCCCTTCGACCCACAAGCGCCCGTGCCGCTCCGTATTCCGTGCATTCGGCGCCGCCAGGTACGCCACGGCGTCACGCCCGCCCGTGCGCAGCGCCGAAGGACTCGTCCCCGGCACCGCGTCGTTCGCCACGACCTCCGGCGCGCCGAGTTTTCCCTCGGCGTCGAGCGCGCTCCGCACGAGCCCCGATCCTTCGACCCAGTACGTGTGCATCACGCCCGAGGCATCTTCGGCAACGGCTACCTTCCCGCGTGGCCATTTCCGCGCGCGCTCCGGCTCGCTCGGCCCGGGCGCGGGGCCGTCGGGCCCGAACAGGGTCACCTGCGCCGCATTGCCCGAGAGCCGCCAAACGATGCCCTTCGAGAAGACCGTCGCCGCTCCGCCCACCGCGATCGGCTTCTCCGGCCCGTCGATGAGGAACCGCGCGCCGGTCCTCGGCTTGCGCTTGTCCGTCGTGCCTCCGCCCGCGAGCGCGGCGGATCCCGCGGGCCCCGCGGATCCCGCGGGCGCGGCCGACCCCGCGGGCGCGTCGTCCGCGTCCGGATTCGCGCTCGGCGTCGCGAGCGGCTCGGCGCTCGCCGAAGGCGGCGCCTGCGACAACGGTTTGTCCTTCTTCGGGGGAGGGCGCCGGCATCCCGCGCCCGCGAGCACGAGGGCCACGGACGTGAATCCCACGAGCGCCCTCTGCGCCAAACCCATTCTTGCCCTCCGGGGTGCGCGCTCGCGCTTCAAGGACAGACCTGCTCCGACGGCACCATCTCGCTGCGGAGCCAGGCCGTCGCGCAGGCCGTGGGGTCATACCCGCCCACCGATTTGATGATGTCGAGCAGGTCCTGGAAATGCGCCGCCTTCCCCTTGTGTTTCAGGAAAAACGCCTTGAGCGACGGGTCGAGCTTCGCCTTGCCGATCTTCGCCTCCAGCGCGCGGAAGAAAAACGCGCCTTTCATGTAGGCGATGTCCCCGAAGAGCTGATCCTTCAGGAGATCGACCACGCCGCAGCCCTCGGGCCAGGCGATCTTCGGCGCGGATCCGGCCATCGCCGTGTTCAGGCGTGTCGTGTAATGGGACCAGACCTTCGTGCCCTCGTCCGCGCCCATCACCTCCGTGATCGCCCGCGCTTCGAGGTAACTCACCGTGCCCTCGGAGAGCACGAAATCCTCCCAGCACGCCGGCCGCACGCCGTCGCCGAACCACCCGTGCGCCGCCTCGTGCGCCTGGATCCACGGGTCGCCCATGGCGATCGTCGAGACGTGCCAGAGCGGGTGGTGCTCCATGCCCCCGTAGGCGCCCGGCCCCCAGTCCACCGCAATGGCGCCCGCCTCGCCGCCGAACGGATATCCGCCGAGCATCGTCTCGTAAAAGTTCATCACGTCGACCAGCACGGCCGTTCCTTTTTGCGCGTCCGTCCCGCCGCCTGGCAGGTAATAGGCCACGAGGTTCGTCCCCTGGAACGTCTTGCCCACGTCGAGCTTCGTGTAGCTCCCCGTCGCCCAGGCGATCTGGTAGGACGGCGCGTCGATGCCGATCGCGGGCGGATGCAACGTGGTCATGCCTTGGGGCGTGCCCGTGACCGTGAGTTCGAACGTCGTCCCGTCCGCCGGGTCCGAATGGCACGGGAAGAGATTGCCGCAGAAGTAAGGCCAGACGAGCGTCGAGCCTTTCGCCATGAGCCCCTCGAACTGCGCTTGCTCCTTGAACGTGTAATCGACCGTGATCTGCGCGGAGCCCAGGGACTTGGGCACGCCGACGTCGAGCTGGCCCTGCGCGAACGTCCATTTCAGCGGACCTTCGGCGCGCGACACGCTCTGGATTTCGAGCCCCGCCGCCTCGAACGACGCGCCCGTGTCCTCCAGCGAGCCCGCGAGATCGAGCACCGCGGTCCCGGTCATCGTCGACAGATCCACGGTGAGCGCCGTCCTCTGGATGTTCCGGTCAAGGTTGGCCGACGGCTCGGGGGGCGGCTCGATCGGCGTCCCCGTGCTGTTCGACGTGTTCCCTTCGCCTTCGTCCTTGGCGCAGCCGAGGGCCGCGAGGGCCACAAACCCGATCCCGACGAGCCTCGCGTGTCGACCGATCCGCATGTGTTGCCTCCGTGCGAGCATGGGATGATCCACGCCACGAGGAGAGCGGTCAAGGCCGCGAGCATCAGGAATTTTCCGCTGCCTCTGCGAGCGTTCTTTCCGGGCGGTGCCCCTTTACGACCGGCACGGGCCCATGCTCTACTCTCGCACCACGTGCCGGAGCGTGAGCGATGAGCGAGATCTTCACCTTCTTGTCCACCGCCTTCCCCCCGACGGCGCAGGTCACGGCTTTCAAGGGGCGGGAGGCCATTTCGCGGACCTATGAATTCGACATCGCGTTGAAGCTCACGGGGCTCGACGTCGACGTCGCCGCCGCGGTCGGAGCCCGCGGCACGCTGAACATCGATCGGGGCCTCGGCGCGCCGCCGTTCGTCTTCCACGGCATCCTCGCGTCCGTCGAGCTCGTGAACGATTACGGCGCGTACGGACTTTATCTCGCGCGGCTCGTCCCGACGTACTGGCAGCTCACGTTGACGCGCCACAGCCGCATCTTCACGGACGCGAGCATCCCCGACATCATCGAGGCCCTCCTGAAAGAGGGCGGGCTTGGCGCGAACGATTACCGAATCTCGCTCTGGAACGACTACACGAAGCTCGAGCACGTCTGCCAGTATCGCGAGAGCAACTACGATTTCATTGCTCGGCTCGCCGAGCGCGAGGGCATCTACTTCTACTTCGAGCAGGGCGAGGATCGCGAGGTCCTGGTCTTCACGGACACGCGCGCGGCGCACAAAAAACTCGCGCCGAAGCCGGTGAAGTATTTCCCGGCGCCGCCCGGCGACGTCTCGGCGGGCGAGTCGATCCGCTCGTTCCGGTGTCGCTCGAACGCGCTGCCCGGCCGCGTGAAGGTGACGGACTACAACTACCTGAAGCCGAGCCTGGAGGTCAAAGGCAGCGCCGAGCTCTCGGGCAAGGGCGATATCGTGCTTTACGGCGAGAACGTGAGGACGCCGGGGGAGGGCACGCGGTACGCCTCGATTCGCGCCGAGGAGATCGCGGCGCGGCAGACGGTGTACACGGGCACAGGCCCGCAGTTTTATCTGCGGCCGGGGTACGTGTTCCTGCTCGAAGAGCACCCGCGGATCGCGTTCAATAGCGAGTACCTCACGATCGAGATCGAGCATCTCGGCAATCAATCGGCGAGCGGCGAGGACATGAAGATGCTCTTCGGCGAGGAGGCGCCCACGAAGGAGACGTACCTCGCCACGGTGCACGCGATTCCGCACGCGACGCAGTTCCGCGCCGAGCGCAAGACGCCCTGGCCGCGCATCGACGGCGTCGTCGACGGCGTCGTCGACGGCACGGCGGCGAGCCCGTATGCGCAGATCGACGGGCACGGCCGTTACAAGGTGAACATCTTCTTCGACGAGGGCGACGCGATCGACGGCTCGCGCTCGACGTGGGTGCGTATGCTCCAGCCGCACGGCGGTACCGTCGAAGGGCAGCATTTTCCGCTGCGCAAGGGCACCGAGGTCCACCTCGTCTTCCTCGGCGGCGATCCGGATCGACCCGTGATCGCGGGCGCCGCGCACAACGCCGAGACGCCGAGCGTGGTGACGCAGAACAATTACACGAAGAACCTGATCCGGACGGGGTCGAACAACTACATCGAGATGGAGGATCTCCTCGGCTCGACGCACGTGCACATCTATGCGCCGAAGCTCAACTCCTCGCTCCACCTCGGCGCCGGCGCCTACAACTTCGATCTACGCACCGACGGCAGCGGCCATATCTACACGGGGGTGAACCTCGACGTCGACGTGATGGCGAACAAGACCGAGGACGTCCACGGCACCATCACCGAGACGTACGAAGGTCCGTTCACGACGACGGTCACGAACCCCGTCACGCAGACCTACCATGCGACGCTCGACGAGACGGTCGAGGGCGCGGTCACGGTCCGTTACAACGACATCCTCGACCTTCAGGTCACGAGCGCGACGACGCAGGTCTACAAGGCCCTCGTCGATTTGAACGTGCACGGGACGAACACCGAGCGCTTCCACAGCACCTACGACGAGACGGTGCACGGGAAGATGACGGGGATCTACCTCGGCACGCGGTTCCAGGGCGTGACGGGCGAGGACAAGCTCTTCGTCGACGGCAACCAGGACATCCACGTCACCGGGTCTTCGGTGGAGAAGATCGACGGCACCTACGACCTCACGGTCAAGGGCGACATGACCACGTCGATCAACGGCAATCAGAAGATTTCGACGCAGGGCCCGGTCGAGTGGTTCAAGGCGGCCGAGTTCTCGGGCTTCACGCATGGGGCCACGTTCTCGGGCCACCTCGGGTTCTCGCTCGGCTGGTTTGCCGGCGGGCAGGTTTCGCTCTTCGGCGGCATCAAAGTCGACATCACGGCGGCCGTCGCGCTCGCGCTCACGCTCGGGCCCTCGATCTCGATCACGCCGCTCGCGATGGACATGAAGGCGACGAACTTGAATGCGCTCGGCCTCAAGCTCCAGGCGATCGGCAACAAGCTGGAGGCCAAGGGCCTCAGCCTCGGCGTCGCTGGCTTGCACGTCAACACCTGAGCAGAGCGTTTTCTAGCGAGATCCTCGCGCGTGAAGATCCTGAAGCCTCTCCGGCTCTCCTTCGTGCACCGCACCTTCGAGCACAAGCGGCGGTGCCTCTTCGTGCCCACGGTCATGGCGCTCTTCCCGTTCGATTCGCCGAAATCGATCGGGACCGAGGTCGACCTCTGGAAGATGGCGGGCAAGGAGCTTGGCCGGTTTGGCGTGCTCGACCATTGCATGTGGAAGCCCCGGGGCGAGCTGCTCGTCACGGGGCATTGTTACCCGCCGGGCAAAAAAGAGGCGCCCTACGCGCACGTAAAAGTCTCGCTCGGGCCGATCGACAAGACGCTGTACATCATCGGCGACCGCACCTGGGGCCTCATGGGCCCGAGTGATCCGGCCCCGTTCACGAAGATGCCCATCGACTGGGCACACGCGTTCGGCGGCGAGAAATACCCGCAGAACCCGGTCGGCAAGGGCCTCGCGCCGATCAAGACCGAATCCGGCTCCACGACCCACCCGCTGCCGAACGTCGAGGATCCGCGGCACGTCGTGAAATCGAAGGGAGACCGCCCCGAGCCTGCGGGCCTCGGGCCCTTCGATCTCACCTGGCCCCATCATTTCGCGAAGATGGGGACGTACGACAAGAAATGGCTGGAGGAGCAGTTCCCCGGCTTCGCGCTCGACATCGATTTCGGGGTCTTCAACGTCGCGCCGCAGGATCAACGCCTCGAAGGGTACTTCCGGGGCGACGAGGCATTCCGGATCGAGAACATGCACCCGGACGAGAGCGTGATCACGTCGCAGCTCCCCGGCGTGGTGGCGCGTTGTTTCTTGCAGCTCTCGCCGGAGAAGGGCGACGATCTCGTCGAGGTCCCGTTGCACCTCGAAACGGTGCAGCTCTTCCCGCACCTCGGGCGTGGCATCGTGATGTTCCGGGGCCTGCACGAGATCGAGGAGCCCGACGCCTCCGACGTGCGGGTCGCCATGGCGGCGCTCGAAGACCTCGGCGACGAGCCCAAGCCGCGCGCCCATTACGAGCAAGTCTTCGCGCAGCGGATGGATCGCAAGAACGCGCACCTGCACATCCTGCGCGACCCCGACCTCATGCCGCGCAGCCTCGCCACGGCCCCGAAAGCCGCGCCGATCCTCGCGGACGAGTATGACCAGGCCATCGAGCAGGAGATGCTCGTCCTGAAGAACGCGCGGCGTAAGGCGCAGGCCGAGCTCGACCGCGGGCGCGAGCGCGCGATTGCGATGGGCGCGGACCCGGAGACGCTGCCGCGACAAACCATCCCGCCCGAGGAAGAGGTGCCGAGCCTCGACGACCTGCCGGCCTACGTCGATCGGATGAACACCGAGGCGGACAAGCAAAAGGCCGAGGCCGAGAAGAAGCAGGCGGAGGCCGAGCAGAAGGTCCGCGCGATGTGCGCGGCGCAGGGCCTCGATTACGACGAGATCATCAAGAAGGCGCGGCGCGAGAAGACGGGCCCGCCCAAGTTCAGCGCCGAGAAGGAAATCGAGAAGCTGCGCGACATGGCGGAGCTTTCGAAGAACGCGGGCGTCGAGCTCCCGGGCGTGGCCGAGAAGCTCGCGGATCCCGGGCTTCTCGATCAATTGCGCAAGGCCGAGGAGCAGGTCCACACGGCCTACCGGATCGCGGCGCATCACGCCGAGGCGCCGGCGCCGATGGAGCCGGAGGAGAGCGAGCGGGCGCGGGCCGACATCCGGCGCGCTTATGCGACGGGCGACAAGCTCGCGCGGCGTGATTTTTCGGGCGCGGATCTTTCGGACATCGATCTCTCGGGCGCGGATCTCGAAGAGGTGTACCTCGAAGGCGCAAACCTGACGGGCGCGAACCTGACGGGCGCGAAGCTCGATCGCGCGGTGCTCGCGCGGGCAAACCTCACGAATGCGCGCCTCGCGCTCTCCTCGCTGCGCGAGGCGAACCTCGGGCGCGCGAGGCTCGAAGGCGCCGATTTCGAGGGCGCGGATCTCTCGGGGGCGACGCTGCACGAGACCGACGCGGCGGGCGCGAAGCTCCACGGCGTCCTGCTCGACGGCGCGCTCCTGATCGAGCTGCGGCTCGAAGGCGCGGATCTCTCGGGCGCGCACGGCGAAAAGCTCTTTTTCGTCAAGTGTCACCTCCAGGGCGTCCGCTGGGCGGGCGCGAAGCTCGGGAAATCGAGCTTCATCGAGTCGAATCTGGTAGATGCCGATTTCACGGGCGCGGATCTCACGTCGTGCACGTTCGTCGGCGTCACGGCCGATGGGGCGCGGTTCGACGGCGCGACGCTCGAAAACGTGCGCGTCGTGCACGGCTCGACGATGGAGCGGACGAGCTTCAAGGGCGCGAAGCTCCCGGGCTCGAACCTGCGCGGGGCGAGGCTGCAATCGTCCGATTTCACGGAGGCGACGATCTCGAAGAGCGACCTCTCCGAGGCGGATCTGCGCGGGGCGAGCCTCGCGCGCGTGATCGCGGTGGATTCACGGTTCGTCGGGACGGACCTCCGCAACGCGCAGTGCGTCTCGGCGAACCTCATGCTCGGCATCCTGCACAAAGCGCGCCTCGCGGGCGCCGATTTCACGGGCGCGAACCTCTTCGCGGCGGATCTGCTCCGCGCCGTCGGAGATGACGAGACGCGGTTCGATCAGGCGAACCTGAAGCGCGTCGTGCACCAGAGGTCGGCCCGATGAACCGCGAAGAGCTCGTCACGCTCGTGAAGAATGGCGAGATCGTCAGCGAGATCGATCTCTCCGGCCTCGATCTCGCAGGCGCCGATCTCTCGGGCGGCATTTTCGAGAAGGTCGCACTCAAGGGCGCGAACCTCGCGGGCGCGCGGCTCAAGGAGAGCGTGCTTTGCGGCTGTGATCTCTCCGAGGCGAACCTCGAAGGGGCAAACCTGCACCACGCTTCCGTCCTCGAATCGAAGCTCACCGGCGCGAATTTGAAGAAGCTCTATGCGCCGATCGCACGGTTCGTCGATTCGAACCTTGCGGGCGCGGATCTCTCGGGGTCGAACCTGCTCACGGTGTTTTTCGTGGAGTGTGATCTCTCGGGCGCCTCGCTCGCCGAGGTCACCTTCGATCGCGGCGCGCTCGTCGACGCGAAGGTCGACGGCATCGATCTGCGGGGGAGCCTCGTCAAGCAATCGGTCATCGCAAAGACGGATTTGCGAAAGGCCCTGATCACGAAGACCCGATTCGAGATCGCGGTGCTGCACGAATCGGTGCTCGCGGGGATGGATCTCTCGGGGATGGATCTCGGCTGCACGCAGTTCGTGGACGCGGACCTTTCGGGCGCGGATCTCTCGGGGGCGAACCTCGAACAGTGCAATTTCAAGGGCGCGGATCTGCGCGGCGCGAAGCTCGAAAAGGCGCGGGCGCCGAAGGCCATGTTCGCGGCGGCGAAGCTCGAAGGGGCGATTCTCTCGGGCGCGATGCTCCGCGAGACGCTCTTCGTGGAGGCGCTGGCGACGGGCGCGAATTTCGAGAAGGCGGACCTCGAGCTTTCGGTGTTCGTCCGCGCCACGTGCGTGGGCGCGCGCTTCGGCGGGGCCACGCTCTCGTATGCGGATTTCTCGAATGCGGACATCTCGCGTGCCGATTTCGCGGGCGCGAACATGCTGCGGACGCGGCTCCATCGCGTGAAGGACGACGACGCGACGTTCGGGCTCGCCCGGAAGATCGCGCTCGGCGACGACGCGGAGCTCGCCGAGGCGGAAGGGTTCTTGCCGGCCTCGTGATCGAGGCGGGTGTTCGAGGCGTGGAGCTTATGGAGACGGCACGGAGGACGACATGAACGGCAATCTCGCGAGAAAGCTCGATGAGCTCGAGGCATACCAGGTCATGGGCACGGTCGTGCACGCCGAGCCCGGGCTCTTCATCGTCCGCACGGGCCGCGGCGACATGCGGGCGCGGCGCGCGACGAGTTGCCTCGTCGAGCCGCGCATCGACGATTTCGTCCTCGTGGCCGGCGCCCCGAGCGGCGCGGCGTGGGTCCTCGCCGTGCTTACGCGTGAGGAGGGCGCGGGCGCGTCGCTCGTTTGTGACGGCGACCTCGAAATCAAGGTGCCGGAGGGCCGCGTGCGCGTGGCCTCGAAGGAGGGCATCGACCTCGTCTCGCAAAAGGATGTCTCGGTCCTCGCCGACGGCGTGCGCGTGCACGCGGCGACCGGCAGCGTGGTGATGGACAGCCTCTCGTACCTCGGCGGGCTCGTGCGGAGCGAGATTGGCAAACTGCGCCACGAGGGCGGCATCGTCGAGCGCGTCGTCGAGCGCGTGAGTGAGCGCGTGAAGCGCTCGTTCCGCAAGGTGGAAGAGGTCGACCAGGTCAAGGCCGAGCGAATCGATTATTCTGCGAAGCAGGTCATGAGCCTTCGCGCGGAGAACGCCATCGTCACCGCCGAGGAGCTCGTGAAGATGGACGGCGAGCAGATTCATCTCGGGTAAGCGAACACCGGGGCAGGGAGGAGGCGCGACATGTTCGGGAATTCGCAATTGGGCGGTGTGAACCTCGGGTTTCCGGACGTGTGCCTCACGCCCATGCCGGTTCCGGTGCCGATCCCGTATCCGAACGTGTCCTTCGGCCCGCTCGGCTTCCCGCCTTCGTTCAATGTCCTCTGGATGTGCACGCCGGCGCATCACCTCCTGACGACGCCGCTCATTTCGATCGGTGATACGCCGGGCATCGCGATGGGCGTGGCCTCGGGCATGATCATGTCGCCGACGCGTCCCATCACCGGGGCCTTCACCGTGCTCGTCAATGGCATCCCGGCGACGCGCATGACGAGCTTCAACATCCAGAACAACACGAACTGTCCCGGCCTCGCGATCGTGCCCGCGCAGGTCAAGGTGCTCCTGCTCGCGCCCTAGGGCCGCTGGCTTTTCATCACCTGGTTCGTCTTGGAGATCCGCTCGTTTTGCCCATTCCCTGCAGCGGCCTTCGTCTGGGAGGCCGCGCCGGGGGTGCATTCGCTCACGATCCTCGTCAAAGCCACGTTCCTGCTCGTGCACGGGGCCGAGGCGACGGTCGCGCCGGCGCAGGACGAGCCGTCGGGGGATGTGACCTGGGACAACGAGCCGGGCGCGTCCTTGCGCTTCGCCACTGATTTCGCGCCGCTCAAGCCACGCACGGACGTGCTCGTCGTCGGGCATGCGTTCGCGCCGAAAGGCGCGCCCGTCACGGAGCTGTCCTGTCGCATCGAAATGGGCGATTTCGCGAAGGGACTGCGCCTCGTCGGGGATCGGCGATTCACGCCCGGGCCCGAGGGCCTCGCAGCGGGGCCCGCGGCCGCGTTCACGCGAATGCCGCTGCGGTATGAGCGCGCGGCGCGCGGGGAGGGGAACCCGGTCGGGATCGATCTCGCGGCGACGCCGGCGCGCGACGCGATGGCCGTGGCGAACGTGGTCGCATCCACGGGACAAACCCCGGGGCTCGGTCCGCTCGCGCCGGGATGGCCGCAGCGGCGGCGGCTCGTGACCGACGAGGGACATCGGTGGGCGACGGCCGCGCGCGGCGAGGAGCCAGGCCCGGCGCCCGAGGGGTTCGATTTCGGGGTTTTCCAGGCCGCGCCGCCGGAGCAGCAGATCCCGCTTTTGCGGCCCGGCGCGACGCTCGTGCTCGAACATCTGCATCCGACGCTGGAGCGCGTTGAAACACGTTTGCCCGCGGCGCGGCCGCAGGCCTTCCGGATCGATCCCAAGACGGGCCGGGTCAGCGAGATCGCGCTGCGTTGTGATACGCTCACGATCGACACGGATCGGGGGCGTTTGTCGCTCGTGTTCCGCGGCCTGACGGACGTGCCTGCGAAGGCGCCGATCGCCGTGGGGACGCTCGTCGTCGCGAGCCATCCGCAAGGCTTGCGGGTCCGACCTGCCGATATCGAGAAGGTCGTGCGGCAAGGCGGATCGCTCGAAGACGTCGCGGGCGCGCCGGAGAAACATCCGCTCGAAATGAGGCACGATACGCGGCCGATCGGGCAGGTGCGATCGGGCGGCACCACGAGCGGCTCCGCGTCGGCGAAGGCCCCGGCCTTGCCCTTCCGACCCGCGGCGCCCGGCGCGTCTGCGCCTGCTGCGCCGGCCGCGCCCGCTGCGCCTCCGCGCCCCGCGCTGCCTTTCGGCAGCAGCACGGTGCACGTGGGGGCGCCCGCGGTGGTCATTCGTCCCGCCACACCGTTCGAGCGGACGAGCGTGCCGCCCCCGCCGCCGGCGCCTGTCCCTGCCAAACCCGAGGAAGAGCTCGACATCGAGCCAGATCCGCCGACGCCGGCGCGGCCGTCGGCGCCGCCGCCGTCCGGGCGGGTCCTCCCGTTTGGCAGTGTGACGCTCGGGCCTTCGACCGCGCCCCCGAAGGTTTCTCCGGCCACACCCTTTCCCGCGGCGTCGCCGCGCCCGCAGACCGAGGAGGCGCCGCGGGTGTTGCCGAGCGCGGGATTGCCCTTCGTGAAGGCGGAGGCCGCGCCGCCGTCCTCGCGTGCGCCTGCGTCCGTGCCGCCGCCCGCGCGCATTCCTGCGCCTGCGTCCGTGCCGCCGCCCGCGCCTGCGTCCGTGCCCGCGAGCGCCGTGCCCGTTCCTTTTTCGCCGAAGGACGCCGTCAAACCCGCGCTCGTCACGCTGCCGACGATTCCCCTCGAACCCAAGCCGCCCGAGCCCGAGCAAGGCGAGCCCGCATTGCCGGGCTCTGCGCTGCTCTTGCCACTCCCGCTCGAGAAGTATGCGTCGGTCGCGGCGGAAATCGCCGGGCCCACCGTGGACGTGGGCGTGACGCTCCGCCGGCACGGGCTCGACGAGGAGAAATGGGCGCGCATCCAGGCCGAGAGCACGGCCATCATCGCGGAAGACGCCGGGCGCGCGGATGGCGCGCTGCTCGAAGCCTTCGATCGGATCTATGTCGCGCGCATGGAAGCGCTCGGCCGGAAGGTCGACGTGCGGGGGCACGCGCGCCTCTCGGTCGCGGTGGCGCACGGGAAGCTGTCGCGGTGCCTGGAAGAGCTTGCCCTCGGGCGGGCCGATCTCCTGCCGCTGCGGCGCTCGCTCGGGCGGAGGGCGGCGAAGGATCCGGCATTTGCGGCGGAGCTGCGCGCTGCCACGGAGGCCGAGCGCGCGACGTCGCCGCCGCCCGAGGTGGGGCTCTTCAAGCCTCCGCGGCGGAAGCGGGGTTCGTGAGCGGCGACGGTCCGCGGACCGCGGCGCCGCTCTTCTGGTGCGAGGCCGGCCTCGTCGCGCGGGTCGCGCTGGATCGCGTGCTCGTGCGCGAGCCGGGCGGGCAGATTCACGTGCACGGCATTGCGCCGTCGTGGATCGCGGCGGCGCTGGATCCGACGGGGGATCTCGTGCTCGCGGACGGCGAGCGGGTGCTCCACGCCGACGGGCGTGTGGCCTTGCTCGATGAGCGCGCGCATCTCGGGGCGCCGGATGTGCTCGTGTTCGACCGTCGCGCGATGCGCCTCGCGGCGGCCTTCGACGACGTGATCGCCTTTGCAGCGTGGGAGACGCTCCGGGGCCGCAGAATGCGCGACGATCTTTGGTTGCCGGAGGAGCACCTCTGCCATACGGTCGCGCTCGCCGACGCGGCGTATGCCGTCGCGTATCGCACGCGGCCTTATGCGTCGGAGTATGGCTCCGCGGGGTGGCATCAGCGCGGATTCGAGATTCGACCGTTTGACGAGGCGAACAAGCAGCTTGGCCGAGGTGAGTGCTGGCCGACCGATTTCGATGATCGGGGGACCGTGTCGATTGCGATCGACAGTACGGCCGCGTGGTACGTCTCCGTCCGGCCGGACGGCGAGGGAGATTGCGTGGAGCTGGCCACGGACACGTCTCGCAGCTTCAGCGGCGCCCTGTGCCTCGGACCCGGGAGCGTGGACGTGGCGCGGGACGGGACTTTCGCCTGGATCACGGGCGAGGCCGTCCTGGTGCGCTGGGACGAGGAGGAGCAGGCGGAGTTCGCCGTGACGAACCCGCAATCCGTCGCGTTATCGCCGGACGGGGCGGAGGTCGCGTGGCTCGACGCGGCGGACGAGCTTCATGTGAGGCGGGTGCGGTAGGCGCGGATCGGGGCGCGAAGGCGCGCGCGGCGGGCCTCAGGGCTTCGCCGGCGTGGTTTTCATGTCGACGCGGCTCCGGACGATCCGCGGCGGCGTGCTGTCGACGTCGAGCCGCGAGAGGACGAGGTACTGCAACGACGGCCGCTCCGCGCGCGCGAGGAGGAGTTTGCCGAGGAAGTCCCGCAGGGCGGGCTTCGCGCCGAGATCCAGGGCCTCGACCGACTTCCACGCGGCAACCGCGCCCTTCACGCACGGCTCCTTCGCGCCTGCGGGGATCGGCTCGCAGACGAGCACGACACAGTTCATCCCGAGCCCGAGGCACGTCCGGTGGATCGTGGCGTCGTCGGTCGTGTCGCCGGCGGAGGAGACGAGCGGAATCGTGGTCTTCGTGTCGACCTTGCCGCGCGATGGGTAGAGCAACCCGACGGGGTTGTGCGCGCCGTGGCTCTCCAGCCAGGCGAATGGCTCCGTCGCGCTCGCGATCGTGTTCGGGGCCCCGGAGGCGAGGCCGAGCAGCATCGGGCTCGACACGACATTCCGCGCTCGTAGCAAATCGGCTGGATGGCTCTTCCTGTTGGTCGCGCTCGGCGGGGGCGGAATGTGGATGCCACCGACGACGGGCGCTTCCCCTGCGTGATCGTCGTCCTCGTCCCCGTCGCTCGGGCCCACGTTCGACAGGATCTCCATCGAGACGTCGACGCCGATCTCCGCGAGGTCGCCCGCGTGGCTTTCGGCCTTGGCGCCTGCGCTCATCGCCTCTTCGACGAGGCCGCCGCCCTCGGGGCCGTGCATGGGGGGCAGCGGCCCTCTCGCGCCCGCGCGCATGCCGTCATCGGCGAGCGAGCCGAGCTTTCCGCCGCCGCGAAGGCCGTCATCGGCGAGCGAGCCCGCGCGGCCGAGCCCTCGCGCAGCGTCGTCGCCGAGCATCGCGCCTTTCGCGCCGACCCTCGCGCAATCATCGCCGGCCCGCGCGACGAACATGCCGATTGCCGCGATCACGGCCGCGAATCCCCCCATCTTCTTGCCGCTGCTGCCCTCGTCCTCTCCGCTCACGAAGACCTCCGCGCCTTGGTTCGGCCGCGATGATACCGAGGGGCCTGCCGCAGGCAATCCCCCCGGGCAACTCCTTGCAAACGCGACGGTTCTGGGTACCCTCCGCCGCCACCATGGCCGTCATCACCGTCCTCGGCGCCGGCATGATGGGCAGCGCGTTTTGCGTGCCGCTCGTCGATCGCGGGCACGACGTGCGTCTCGTCGGCACGCACCTCGACGCCGCGATCATCGAGAGCCTGCGTGCCCGCGCGTTTCACCCGACGCTGAAGCTCGATCTGCCCGCTTCGATCCGTCCGTTTTTCGCGGCCGAGCTCGAAGAGGCCGTCCGCGGCGCGGACATCCTCGCGTTTGGCGTGAGCTCGGCGGGCATTCGCTGGGCCACGAAGACGATCACGACCCACGCGCGGCCCGGCGTGCCGCTCGTGATGATCACGAAGGGGCTCGAGCTTGACGGCGAGGCCGGCCGGCTCCTGGTGCTCCCCGACGTGGTGCGCCGTGGTTTGCCCGAGGAGGTGCGGGCGAGCGTGTCGCCGGCGGCCGTCGCGGGGCCGTGCATCGCGGGGGAGCTCGCGCGGCGCGTGCCGACGTCCGTCGTGGTGACGGGGAGGGACGGCGAGGCGCTCGACAAGCTCGGGAGCGCACTGCGCGGACCGTATTATCACGTTTTCCCGTGCGCAGACGTGATCGGCGCGGAGGTGTGCGCGGCGCTCAAGAATGCGTACGCGATGGGCGTCGCGCTCGGCGCGGGCCTGCACGAGAAGAACGGCGGCGCGCCCGGGAGCGTGGCGATGCACAACTGGGAGAGCGCCGTGTTCGCGCAGGCCATTCGCGAGATGATGCGGATCATCACGATGCTGGGTGGTGATCCGATGACGGCCACGGGGCTTCCCGGCGTGGGGGATCTCGACGTCACGATGAACGGCGGCCGCACGGGTCGGTTTGGCCGGCTGCTCGGGCTCGGGATCGGCGCGCGTGAGGCTGTCGCGCGGATGGAAGGCGCGACGCTCGAATGCCTGGAGATCCTCGACGTGATGCGCCGGGCCTTGCCCGCGTACGAGGCCCGGGGTGAGCTCGGCCCCGGGGAATTGCCGCTCCTGCGAAAGCTGATTGCCATCGCGCTCGACGACGCGCCGGTGGAGATGCCGTTCGATTCGTTTTTCGGGGCATGACGATGGAGGCGGGGGACGACGCGCTTTTCCTGGGGATCGATTGCAGCACGACGGCGTGCAAGGCCATCGCGTGGGACCGGGAGGGCCGCGCCGTCGCGGAGGGCCGCGCGCCGATCCCGCTCTCGAACCCGGCGCCGGACGCGTGGGAGCAGGACGCGCGGACCTGGTGGGAGGCCCTCGCCCTTGCGACACGCGAAGCGGCCCAGGCGCTCGGGGACCGGGGCGCGCAGCGGATCCGGGCGATCACGATCACGCACCAGAGGGAGACGTTCGTCCTGACAGACGAGCACGGCGAGCCGTTGCATCCCGCGCTCGTGTGGATGGACGCGCGCTGCCGGGCGGAGGTCGCGGCGCTCGCGGCGAAGGTGGGGGAGGCGCGCTTGCACGAGATCTCGGGCAAATTCCCCTGCACCACGCCCTCGCTCTACAAGCTGCTCCACCTGCGCAACCGGATCGCGCCGCACCTCGCCTCGCGTCCCGTGCGGATGCTCGATGTGCACGCCTTTCTCGCCCACCGGCTCACGGGTCGGCTGGTCACGTCCGTGGCGAGCGCGGATCCCACGGGCCTCGTGGACATGGCGGCGCGGGGTTTTTCCGCGGATATCCTCGCATGGGCAGGTTTGTCCGCGTCGGAGGTGCCCGCGCTCGCCGAGCCGGGCGAGCGGATCGGCGAGGTGAGCGGCGCGGTCGCCGCGGACCTGGGGATCGAAGCGGGGATCCCGGTCTTCGCGGGCGCCGGGGATGGGCAAGCGGCGGCGCTCGGCGCGGGCGTCGTCGGGCCGGGCGTGATGTATCTGAACCTCGGCACGGCTATCGTGTCGGGGGTCATTTCGCGGGAGTACCGCACGGATCGGGCCTTTCGGACGATGATGGCGGCGACGCCGGGCGCGTTCTTGTACGAGACCGACCTGAAAGGCGGGACGTTCACGCTCACGTGGCTCGCGCGTTTGCTCGGCGCGGACGCAGATGCGGCGTCGTCGACGCTGGCCGCGCTCGAACGGGAAGCGGAGGGCCTCCCGCCGGGCGCGGACGGGCTCGTACTCGTGCCGTATTTCCACGGCGTCATGAATCCCTACTGGGACGACGCGGCCACGGGCCTCCTGCTCGGGTTCTCCGGCGGGCAAGGGCCGGCGCACCTCTATCGGGCGATCCTCGAAGGCATCGCGCTCGAACAGCGATTGCACACGGACGGCGTGGAGCGGGCGTCAGGGCCGATCACGGAGCTCCGCGTGATGGGCGGCGGCTCGCGCAGCGCGCTCTGGTGCCAGATCCTGGCGGATGTCCTCGACAAACCCATCGTGCGGGCAGGGACGAGCGAGGCGACGTCGCTCGGCGCAGGGATCCTGGCGGCGGCGGGGGTGGGGGCGTTTGCAGGGATCGAGGAGGCGGCCGCGGCGATGACGTCGCGCGGCGAGGTCTTCGTCCCCGGGGAGCGGCGAGCGGTATACGAGCGGCTTTACCGCGAGGTGTACGTGGGGCTGTATCCCGCGCTTTCAGGGGCGATGGGGCGGCTCGCGCAGATCCGGGAGAGCGCGCGGTAGCTCACCCGTCCCACGCGACACGAAAACTCGTGAACGCGTACGGATACGTCCGTCGGTACCAGTTGCGGAAGCTCGGGCGGAGGAGCTTTTTGTCGGTGGCCCACGAGGCGCCGAACACGACGTCATGCTCGGCGTCGAAGAAATCCGCGGAATAACCGGGATACGTCCGGGCGTACGGGGCGAACCCGGGCAAGGGTGAGAAAGGCGTGCTCGTCCATTCCCAGCCATTGCCGACGAGCTCCTCCACACCCCACGCATTCGCCCCGGCCGGATGCGCGCCCGTGGGTGAGGGGAAAAAACGGGCGAAATCGAAATTGCCGTGGCAGGGCGCAGGCGCGGCGTCGCCCCAGGGATAACGCCTGCGGGCGCCGTCCGGCGTCGTGTAGGCGGCGCGGCAGAGCTCGGCTTCCGTGGGCAGCCGGCCGCCGTGGTGCGCGCAATAGGCCCGCGCCTGCTCGCCCGAGACCTGCACGGGCCACCCTCTCGCGACCTCGAAAGGCACGGGTCCGAACACCGTCTTGACGAACAGGCGAGCGCCTCTAGGAATCCATGAGCGGGGCAGGAGCGACGGGGGATCACCGTTCGCGCGGAGGAACACGAGCCAATCGAGGTTTCGCACGGGCAGAGAATCCAGGGAGAAGGCGCCGACGGAGACGTGGGCCCTGCCAAACTCGTTGTCCCAGCCGAAGGGGATCTCGTCCCAGGCGGCCCCGACGACGGCGTCGCCCGCGGGGATGCGGACACGCTCGGCGGCGCGGCCTTCGCCGGATGCGGGCGGAGCCATGCGCGTGGGGCGCGGGATCAGGCTCGGGCGGCACTCCGCGAACATGTAGAGCAGCGTCTCCTGGTGCATGAGCTCGTGCTCGACGACGAGGTGCAGGATGCGCTCGTTCGCGCAGAGCGGGTCGTCCGCGCGGCCGAGGACCTCGCCGATCCGCGCGCGGACGGCGCGGCGCGCCTCGTCGCGATAGGCGAGCACGGCGGAGACGGGCGGCCACTTCGAGAGGCTCGCCTGGCACGCGCTCGGCTCGTCCTTGGGATCGATGCCCCGTTCGAAGAGGACGTCGAACGCCTCGTCGAGGCGCCCCGCCCCGAGCACGCCCCGGCCTATCTGGTTCCAGGCGAACGCCGGCAGGTGGCCGAGGTAGAACAGGAAGGGGTGGCGCAGGCCGATCGGCCGTTCGAGCAGGGCCCCCCGAGGGAGCAGGCTGAACAGGAGGTCCGTGCGCTGGTAGGTCGTGTCGAGTTTTTCTTTCCAGAACGATTCGAGGGGCAGGGTCACGAACGACGCCTCCGGACGAGGGCGAGGGCGAAGAGGTCGGCCGGGTCGGTGTACCAGCGGTCGATCGTGAGGCCGGCCTCGCCGGCAGAAGCCTCGAGCGAGGCGCGCGTGAATTTGCAGGAGAGCTCGGTGCGGATCTCGGCGCCCTTGTCGAAGGCGAGCCGGAGGCCGAGCGCGTCGAGGCGGACCTCGTTCTTGCGCGTCGCGACGAGGCGCATTTCGATCCAGGCGTTTTTCCGATCGTAGAACGCGCGGTGCCGGAAGGCCGACGTATCGAAATTCCCCGCGAACCGCCGGTTGAGGACAGAGAGCACGTTCAGGTTGAAGGCCGCCGTGACGCCCTCGGGGTCGTCGTACGCGGCTTCGAGCCGGGCCGGATCCTTGACGAGATCCACGCCGAGCAGCAGCGCGTCCGCGTCATCCATGCGCTGCGCGAGGTCGCCGAGGAACGAGCGGCGCTCGTCCGGGTGTAGGTTGCCCACGGTGCCGGCGAAAAACACGACGAGCCGCCCGCCCGCGGGGCCGAGGCGCCCGAGGTCGGTCATGAAATTGCCGACGACGCCGCGGAACACGAACTCCGGGTAATCGGCGGAGAGCCGATCGATCGACTGGAGCAAGAAGAGCTCGTTGATGTCGAGCATGGTGCAGGTGACGGAAGGACCGTCCGCCCGCAGGGCATCGAGCAGGATCCGGATTTTCCGGCCCGCGCCGCTGCCGAGCTCGACGAGATGACGCGGCCGAGCGTGCGCGACGATATCGGCGGCGGCGCGCTCCAGGATCGAGATCTCCGTGCGGGTCTGGTAATACACGGAGAGCCCGGTGATGCGCTCGAAGAGCTCGCTCCCGGTGTCGTCGTAGAGGTAACGCGCCGGGATTTCCGGGAGCTCCTGGAGCAGGCTCGCGCGGAGCGCCGCGCCCTCGTCGATGAGGCGCGTGGAGGAGCGGGGCGCGAGGTCTTCGGGCGCGTCCTTCCTGACAGGCGATCCGTCCATTCGCGAAACCCTCCAGCGCCCGCGGGCGGGCCCCGAGCGCCGGGCGTGATGCGCCGTTTGCTCAGGACACCAGCGTCGAAGCGGGCGCAGCGGGGGGATGCGAAAGCCATTCCTCGGCGCGAGCGAGGAGGGCCACGTGGGTCGGAATGCGTTCGAGGAAGGTTTGGCGAAGGAGCCGATCCGGGATTCGGGTCGCCCGCGCGAAAAGATCGGAGCGCGCCGCGAGGACGGCCGCGCGCGCCTCCTCGGCCCGGCCGAGGGCGCGGAGCGCATCCACGCGCGTGAGGACGAGGTGCTCGTGACCAAAATGGTACATGCCGCGCCGCGTGCTCTCGGTGATCGCCGGCTCGGCGAGCGCGAGGGCCTCGGCCGGGCGGCCCTCGGCGAGCGCGAGGGCGGCCAAGATGCCCGCGAGCGACGCGCGCGCGAAGGGTAGGTTTTGCACGAGCGGCTGCAGGGCGAGCGCGCGGGACCGAGCCGCCGCGAGGAAGCCCGCGGCGAGCGCCGCCTCCGCGAGCAGGAGCGAAGCGTTGAGGGCGACGGTGCGTTCGCCGCGCGCCTCGGCCTCCCGGTGGATGTCCGTGCAGGGCTCGAGCGCGTCGGCCGGGCGGCCCCGGAGCACGAGGACGCGGCCGAGGTACGTGCGCGACGCGAGCGCCATCATGCTGCCCGGCTCGGCGCCTTGCATGGCGCGCGTGAGGGCGGCCTCGGCCTGCTCGAAGGCGCCGAGGTAGCAGCAATCGAGGCCGACGTGCATCTGCACATAAGGGCCATACCGCCGATCGCCCGCGGCCTCGAAATGGGCGAGGGCCTCGCGGTCGAGGGCGAGCGCGGCCGCGAAGTCGCGGGGGACGTAGCGCAGCCAGAACGCGCGGGTCATTTTCACCCAGCCGGCCACCGAGGGCTCGTGGTCGAGGAAGGGGGTCGTGACCTCTTCGAGGCGCGCGAGGTGTGCCTCGGCGAGCTCGCGCTGGGCCCCGACCAGGTAGGGCATGATCGCCACGCTGTAGGCCCAGGCGAACGCGGGGATCGCGGCGCGCTCGGGGTTCACGCGGGCGAGGTCGCGGACGAACGCGGCGCGGGCCTCGGGTTGGTTCGCGAGCAGGGGGCTCGTGATGGCGCTGCCGAGCGCGCGCAAATGGCTCGTCGTGCCCGGCGTGGCGAGGGCGAGCGTGGCCTCGGCCGAGGCGAAGGCCCGGGCCCAATCCCCGTTCCAGGCCCAGGCGTCGGTCTGGGTCGCCCGGAGCGCGGCCGCCCGGTCGCCCGCGGCGCCGAGGGCGAGGCCACGCTCGGCGAGGGCGAGCGCGGCTTCGTCGTCGCCCGCCCCGAGCGCATGCTGCGCGGCGCGCTCGTAATGGGGGATCGCCCGCGCCCCGTCGCCGCCGCGCTCGAAATGCTCGGCGAGGATCTTCGGGTCCCATTCGCCGTGGGCTTCGAGCCAGTCGCCGGCGAGCCTGTGGCCGAGGGCGCGATCGCGATCGGTGAGCATCGCATACGCGCCCTCGCGCAGGAGCATGTGCCGGAACGCGAGCGCCTCCTCGCCGGCGAGACGGCTGTCCCGCCGCGCGACGAGGATCTCGCGCTCGACGAGCGAGGCGAGCACGGCCGAGAGCTCGTCCTCGTCCGGCGCGTCCTCGCCGAGCAGGGCCGGAATGCCGCCCCGAAAAAAGGAGTCGCCGAAGACGCTCGCCGCCCTTAGGACACGCCGCGCCGGTGGATCGAGCGCGTCGAGGCGCGCCTCGATCATGCCGAGCACGGTCTCGGGCAAGACGCCGCCGCGCCCCTCGGCGACGGCGCGCACGAGCTCTTCCAGATAAAAGGGATTACCTGCGGCGCGCTCGACGAGCGCGTCGACGAGCGCGGAAGGTGTCTCCTCGCCGAGGGCGTGGCGGGTGAGGCGGGCGCTCGCCTTGCGCGGCAGCTCCGCGAGCCGCACCTCGTGCGCGCGATCTCCGAAGAGGCGCGGGAACGACGTGAGGGCCTCGGGGCGCGCGGCGGCGAGGACGAGGAAGGGGCGAGGGCCGAGCTCGCGCATGGCCGCGTCGAGCAGGCGCAGCGAGACGGCGTCCCCCCATTGCACGTCCTCGAGCGCGAGGACGACGGGGTGCTTGCGTGTCATCGCCGCGAGCAGATCCACGACGGCCCCGCGCACGTGATCCTTCATGAGCGCCGGGCTCTGGCGCGCGGCGCGCAGGCGCGGGCTCGCCTCGTCGGACAAAGGCAGGCCGATGAGCTCGGCGACGAGCTCGGTGACACGCTCGGCGTCCGCGGCGGGGAGGTATTGGCCGACGAACGCGGCGAGCCGCGCGCGGCCCTCGAAGGGCGCCCCCGAGAGCGCGCCGAGCAGCGTGGAGCCGAGGAGCGAATAGGGAGAGCCCTGGCCGAGCAGATCGCCGTGCCCGCGGGCCACGAGCACGTCCGGTCGATCTTGTCGGAGGCGCGTGACGAGCTCCGCGAGCAGGCGTGATTTGCCGGCGCCCGCCGCGCCGACGAGGAGCACGGCCGAGGGGCTCTCCTCCTCGATCGCCGCGTCGACGAGATCACGCACCATGCGCAGCTCGCGGTCGCGGCCGACGAAGGGGCTCGGCCTGCCGAGCAGCGTGCGCGCGGCCTCGCCGGAGGCGCGCTCCGCGACGAGGCGGTGGCCCTCGGGCAAGCTCGTGACGTCGAAGCGCGCGTCGAGCAGGGCGCGCGTGACGTCGTCGATGCGAATGCCGAGGACCTCCCCCGTCTCCCGTTCGAGCAGCCTCGCGACCCGATCGACGACCTCGCCGACGGGCAGGCGCGCGGAGGCTTCGGCGCGGCCCGTCGCGAGCGCGATCGCCGCGTCGGGGAGGATCGCGCGGAGCCGCAAGGCCGCGCGGGCCGCGCGCGCGGCGCGATCCGTGGGCTCTCCGGCGCCGAGCAGCGTGACCACGAGCGCGCCGTTGCGCAGCTCGTCGACACGCGCGCCGAGCGGCGCGACCTCGTACCGCACCGCCGCCACGACGTCGGCGTGCGAGCGTTGCGTCGAGACCTGCACGTCGAGCGCGCCGCTCATGGGGTCGCGGTGGAGGGCCAGGATCGAGACGAACCGCGCCTCCACGTCGGTCAGGCCCATCGCCGCGGGCTCGTCTGCGATCGTCGGGACCTCGCCCGTCTCCTCGGTGCCGAGCGCCTCGATCGCGGCGAGCTCGGCTTCGAGGGCCGGGCCGTTCGCCGGGCGTGACGCGGGGTGTTTCGCGAGCAGCCGCGCCATCAGCGCGTCGAGCCGCGGGGGCAGATCGGGCCTCGCTTCGGCGAGGCGCGGGGCCTCTTCGAGCAGGAGCTTGGCGAAGAGGCCCATGAGGTTCTCGGCCTGGAAGGGCGGGCGGCCCGTGAGGCACTCGTAGAGCACGGCGCCGAGCGAGAAGACGTCCGCGCGCGCGTCGATCGGCGTGCCGTCGCCGCTCGCCTGCTCGGGGGCCATGTACCCCGGCGTCCCCAGGATCATCCCGGACCGCGTGAGCTTGCGCGACGTGTGGCCGAGCTGCGCGAGGCCAAAATCCACGAGCTTCACGCCCTCGATCGCGCGGCCTTCGAGCACGAGGTTCGTCGGCTTGACGTCCCGATGCACGATGCCTCGCGCGTGCGCCGCGCCGAGGCCCGCCGCCACGCGGCGCGCGACGAGCAGGCTCTCCGCCAGCGTGAGCGGCCCGCGCGCGAGCCGCGCGGCGAGGTCCTCGCCTTCGAGCCACTCCATCACGAGGTAGGGAAACCCCGCCTCGGAGAGCCCGTGCGTCACGTACCGGACGACGTGCGGATGCGAGAGCTCGGCGAGCGCGCGGGCCTCGATGTCGAAGCGGCGTGTCGCGTCCGCGGCGGGCTGGTGGATGACCTTGAGCGCGACCGGCAGGCCCGTCGCGCGGTCGTGCGCGCGGTAGACCGCGCCCATGCCGCCTGCGCCGGCGCGGCGCTCGATCACGAAGCGGCCGGCGACGACCTCGCCGCGGTTCATGAACGCGCGCCGCCTTGCTTCCGCGCGAGGGCGAGCGCGGCGTCTCCCTCGCTGCCCGCGTGCGCCGTGGGGCGCACGCCCGAGCCCGCCAGCCAGCGCTCGGCGAGCGCTTGACCTCGCCGGAGATCCGCCTCCGTCGACGTCGCCAGGAACGCCTCGCGCAGCATGGGCTGGCTGAACGCGTACTCCGTGTCGTTCGGGGCGCTGCTCGTCCGCCGCTTCGTGATGATCTCCCGCTTCGCGAGATCGCAGAGCATCGAGCGCACCTGCGTGACGTCCGTATCGCCGCCGAGCAGCGTGACGACCGCGCCCTCCCAGAACGTGACGCCGACGAAGGCCGCCGCGCGGAGCAAGCGCCGCGCGGCAGGGACGAGCTCGGCGATCGCGGGCCCGTGCACGGCGAGCAGCGCCTCCGGCGTCACGCCCTCTGCGCCACGCGCGAGCTCCTGCAAAAAGAGCGGATGGCCCTCGGACCGCTGCGCGAGCGCCGCGAGGGCTTCGTCGTCCATGTCGGGCCCGAGCGCGCGCCGCAAGAACTCGCGCGCGGCCCGCTGCGAGAGCGTCCCCAGGCGGATCTCCTGCACGCTCCGGCGCGCGAAGAGCCCCGGCGCGCGGTCCCGCACCTCGGGCCGCGCGAGCGCGAGCACGCCAATGGGCCGGTCCGAGAGCTCGCCGAGCGCCTGATCCACGAGCGCGAGCGAGGCCGCGTCCGCCCACTGCACCTCGTCGAGCACGAGCAAGAGCGGCCCCGCCTCTGCGCGCGCCCGGAGGACGTCGAGCGCCCGATCCTCGAAGCGAACCGCGGCGCCCGCGTCGGGCGAGGTCGCGAGGGCCCGGATCGCCGGCTCGATCATCCCGAACTCGGCGCTGCTGCTGCCGGGTCGCGCGAAGCCGACCACGAGGTCCGGGCGGCTCGCCTGGAGCGCGCGCACCACCTCCTGCGCGAGGCGTGTCTTGCCGAGCCCCGCCGGCGCGACCACGAGCGCGGCCGACGCGCGTGGCTCGTCGAGCCCTTCTTCGAGCAGATCGAGCACCACCGCGAGCTCGCCCTTGCGGCCCGTGAACACGCAGGGCTGCCCGAGCAGCGGGCACGGCTTGCCGAGATCGTCCCGCTCGCGGCGGAGACGCCCGTCGTCGGCGGGGCCTTCGATCTCGAACCGCGCGGGCAAGAGGGCCTGCGTCCGATCGTCGATCCGCACCCCGAACGCGGGCGCGCGGCTCGCGCGCTTCAGCAGATCGAGCGCGCGCTCGACCACCTCGGGGGCCGGCAAATCCCGCCTCGCATCGGAGCGGCCCGTCACGAGCGAGACCCGGAACCCAAGCAGGAGATCGGCGATCTCCAGGGCGCACCGCGCCGCGCGCACCGGCCCGTCCGCGGACCCGTCGAGCGAGAGCAAGAGCGTGCCCGAAGCAAGCTCCGCGGGCGAGGCGCCGTGCCGCCGCGCGATGACCCGCACGTCGTCCCAGGACGAACGAGGGAGCTGCGTGCGCAAGGTCGGGCTCGACGGCCGGATCGCGGCCTCCACGGCAGGCGCGGCGACGATCGCGCAGACGAGGCGATGCTCGCGATCGCTGATCCCCTCGGGCAAGGCCGGCACGACGGAGATCCTTTCACCTCCAACGGCGTCGATGCCTTCGAGGGCGCGCAGCACCTCGGCCCCGTCGGCGGGCCTCGCCTCGGCCACGCGCGAGAGCATCCGCGCGACGAGCGTGTCGAGCGCCCGCGGCACCTCCGGCTGGATCGAACGGACGCGCGGCGCGTCTTCGAGCAGGAGCCGCGCGAGGATCGCCATGACACCTTCGCCCTCGAACGCGGGTTTGCCCGTCAAGCACTCGAAGAGCAGCGCGCCGAGGGAGAACACGTCCGCGCGTGCATGGACACGTCCCCGCAAGCCCTGGGCCTGTTCGGGCGCCATGTACCCAGGCGTGCCAAGAACGCTGCCGGTGCGGGTCAGCCGCGCGCCGTTCGAGGCGGCCTGGGCGAGGCCAAAATCGAGGACCTTGGCGGCCTCGGGCACACCCCCGACGAGGAAGACGTTGCTCGGCTTGACGTCGCGATGGACGATCCCGCGCGCGTGGGCCGCGGCGAGGGCCGAGGCGACGCGGATCCCGAGGCCCACGGCCTCGGCCTGCGTGAGGTGCCCTTCGACGAGGCGTGACGCGAGGCTCCTGCCTTCCAGCCATTCCATGACGAGCCAAGGCGCGCCTGCGGGGTCGGCCCCGTGCGCGACGTAACGCACGATATGGGGATGGCCGAGCTCGGCGAGGATCTTGGCCTCGTGATCGAAGCGGCGGATGGCCTCGGCGTCGTGCTGGGCGAGGACCTTGATGGCCACGGGCGCGCGCGTGGCGCGGTCGTGGCCGCGGAACACCGAGCCCATGCCCCCCGTGCCGGCGATACGCTCGAGGACGAAACGACCGCCGACCACGTCTCCAGGCTGCACGGCGAGAGGATGCCGACGCTGCGCGGGATAGGCAAGCGGCTCCGCGACCACCCTCGTCCGAGCCCCCGATCTCGGCGGAGCCTCACGCCCGAGCCTCGCCCGAGGTCCCGACCTCGCCGGAGCCTCGCGCCCGAGCCTCGCCCGAGGTCCCGACCTCGGCGGAGGCTCACGTGCGAGCCTTCACGAAGGTCCCGATCTTGGTGGACCTTCGCCCGCGGGCCTGGGCGGAGGTCTCGACCTCGGCGGAGCCTCAGCCTTCGCCGGCGGCGGGCTCCGGCTTTTTTGCCCGCGCGGCGGCAGCTTGCTCGCGCATCGCTTGCAGATCGTCGAGGTAGCCGAAGACACGCGCCTCCAGGTCCCTCGGCAGGGCCGGATCCGCCTCGATCTCGTCGACGAGCGCGGCGCGGAACCTCGAGAGCAAGCCGAGCGTCACCGCGCGCACCTTGATGGCGGGTGCGCTCAGGCCATCGTTGCCGACGAGGGAGCGGTTGTGCAGGAGCTTGTCGAGGCCCTCGCCGGCCTCGACGAACGAGCTGGCCCAATCGTACAAGGTCGCGCCGACGGGGAAGGGGACGCGGATCGATTGCAGCTCGGCATTGCGGGTATCGAGCGCGTGGCGTTTGCGGGAGGCGGCGGCGGCCTCGTCTGCGTACGAGGCGCGGAGCGTGGAGAGCCTCGGCACGAAGGCGTCACGGACCGCTTGCGCCGCTTCTTTCAGGGCCGCGGGGGCCGTGGGCAGGCGCAGGAGGGCCTCGGTGAGGTAATAGATCGCCTCGCCATACCCGTCGTGCTCGTCGTCTTTGTCGCCGAGCTGCTGCGCGAGGGGACGGCCGCCGCGCATGGCCTCGGGCAGCGCCTCGATCTGGGCCTGCTGCTTGGCGAGCATCTTCGCGTAGACGATTCCGGTGCCGGAGAGCAGGAGGTCGTCCTTGCGCTCCGTCGAGAGGTTGCGGAGGACGAGGAGAAGGTCCCCTAGATTGAGGTGGCGCATACGGGGGAAGGGGACACCTGGTGCGGGGGGGATGTCAAGGTGAACGTGGGGGGAAGCCTCACGACCGAGCGGCAACCCTCGGGACGAGTCTTTGCCCGAGCTCGTCGAGGAACGCCGCGAGGCCATTTCTGGCCCCGACCTTCCGTAGGTGCTCGATGTCCGTGTCCTGGAAGCCCGAGGCCTCGCGTTCTGCGTCGTCCGTGAGGCACGAAAGGACACGCTTGGGGCTCTTCTTGGCCGTGTCGTTCGTCGCATCGAGCTCGGCCGATCGAAGGGTGGGATCGAATCCGAGCTCTTTCCGCAGCTTCGCGAGCGCCTGCTGCTCTTCCTTGTTCTGCGCCTTGAAGGCGGCGATCACCCAGCATTCTCGCATCGTGTGGGCCACGCCGAGGACCACTTCGAAAGGCCAATCGCCGTCCTTCCGAGCTTGCTCCAGGCCTCGCATGCGCTCCGCGGGCTTGCCATCGCTGTCGCGCACGAGGAGCACGGCCGCCGGTTGCGGGTCCTCGGCGACGAAACACCGAAGCGCGAGCACCGCCGTTCGTGCGTCCTCGATGGCGGACTCTCCGCCGAAACGCCCGTGCCGCGGAGGCACCCGACGTTGCCTCGAAGCGCGATCCACATCCCTCCAGGCGAGGAACGGTGTCCCGGCGTCGAGCCCGCGGAAGGCGCGTAGGCCGTCCAGATCCTCCGCCTGCGCGGGGAGACCGTGGACGAGGACCCGATCGACGATCTCCGGAACGGTCCGCGCATCCGATGGCCCCTCGACGACCAGCCCGAGGAGGTGGGGGCTTGCGTTCATGGCCGATCCGTCGCGTCGTTGGCCCGCTTCGTCACCCAGTCCTCTCCGACGAAACTCCACAACTCCCCGGTGCGCGTCGTGCTCTTCCAACGCTCGAAATCCGGGTGCTCCGTCAGCGGCGCGCAGGCCGTCGAGCCGTCGGGCCGGAGGGCCGTGACGAGGACCTCCTCGGGCTCGAAATGGTCGAGCAGGTAGGGGGAGTGGCTGGTGGCGATGATCTGAAGCTCGGGATCCATCGCGAGCACCTTGCGGAGCTGGGCGACGAGCTCGCCTTGGGCGCGCGGGTGCAGGGCCTTGTCGATGTCGTCGAGCAGGAGGAGACGGGGACGTGGCTCCGTGTAGAGGGCGGTCAGGAGGCCGATGACGAGCAAGGTTCCCTCGCTCGCGAGGGGCGCGGGGACGTCGGGCGCGCCCTTGAAGTCAAGGACGAGTTGCTGGCCCCAGTAGGGGCGCTCCGTGGTGTGCGTGATGGGTTTGTCGTCAATGCGGATCTCTTGCTGCTCGTGCCGGGCGACCTTGGCCCTCCGGGTACGAATGCGCTCCAGCGTCGGGACGACCTGATGAGCGGCGTCCTGGATCGACTGGAAGGACTCAGGCGCGCGTCCCGCGAGATCTGCCAGAACGCTCGCGAGTCCCTCACCATCGATGCCCAGACGAGGCATCTCCTCATCGCTGTACGACGGTGCCGCGAGCCTCTCCACGTCCAGCCGCAGCTTACGTGCGGAGCCTAGCTCCCGCGCAAGCTGCGCCACCTCGCGTTTCTGGGGCCCCCGTGGTGTTGGAACTGTTGATCGAGCTGGCACCGGTGCGGTCTTCGGTTTCGGGCCTGACACATCCCGTGCCCCCTCGCGCGTTTCGGAGGTCTGCTCCTCTACGTCGCCCCACTGCCGGACCACCATCGCGCTCCATTCCTGTGGAGTGCTGGCACTTAGCTTCTCGGCGCGCTTCACAACAATCTTGACGCCCGCTTCCACTCCCCGGAAACGTCCGGAAAGTGAGAGTTCCATTGGTTCCTTCGCGTCACGCGTAATGAGGTTCAGCGGGCTGAATACCCCCTTCAGGATTAATCCCAACGCCCTCTGCGTCGTCTGCGCGAGGTAGTGGAGCCCATCCAGGATGCTCGTCTTGCCCGAGCCGTTCGGCCCGACGATCACCATGAACCGCCCGAGCGCGATCTCCGTCTTGCGCAGGGACTTGAAGTTGGTGAAGGAGACGCGTTCGATCATGGGTGGCCGTCCTCGCGGACCGAGTTCTACACGACCCCTCGCCCGCGGCCCACTCCCGAGCCACACCCCCGGCACGGACGTCCAGGCCGAGCCAGGGTAAACTCGCCCCATGCCTGCGCCCCTCACCTTCCGCCCCCTCACCGAGGCCGACTTCCCCATGCTGCACACCTGGCTCGCGCGGCCCCACGTCGCCGCATGGTGGCAGCCCACGCCGACCCTCGACGAGCTTCGCGACGAGTACCTCCCGTGCCTCGCCGACGCGGGCACCTTGCCGCTCGATGCCCCGGCCGGCCTCATCCCGTACCTCGCGTGCGAGGACGGCCAGCCGTTCGGCTTCATCCAGGCGTATCGTGTCATGGCGGCCCAGGCCGACGGCTGGTGGCTTACCGAGACCGACCCGTGCGCGCTCGGCATCGACCAATCCATCGGCGACCCCGATCGAATCGGCAAAGGCCTCGGCACCCGCATGATTCGCGCGTTTCTGGATTTTCTCTTCGCCGATCCCCGCGTGACCAAGGTGCAGACCGATCCCGACCCGACGAATGCGCGCGCCGTGGCTTGTTATCGAAAGGCGGGTTTTCGTGACGTGGCGGTGGTCGAGACGCCGGACGGGACAGCGCTGCTCATGACCGTCCACCGCTCCGCCTGAATTCCCTCAATCGTTCGATCTCTTGTCGCGTAGATTCACGCGCGGGCCTCCGCGCGCGCGTCGTTCCGCATCGATCCACGCGAGCGCCTCGCGCTCGTCCACGAGGAAGGCGAACGGGACGTGGGTCTCGTGGCGCCAGAACAGGCGCACGGCCTTGAGGGCCAGCGTGGCGAGGACGCGCTGCGGGAAGCCGCCGCCGATGAGGACGATCCCGCGCAGGTGCGCGCGGGCGTCTCGCTCCGAGAGGAGGCGCCGGGCCTCCGGCGCGATGCCGTCGAGGTGCGTGAGGTCGACGAGCCAGAAGATCGGGCCCCGCTCGGCGTGGCGCTCGATCACGTCGAGCGCGGTCGCGAACTCGTCGCGGGAAATCGGGCCCACGGCGCGGGTGTGGAGCAGATCGGGCGCCTCGAATCGGTGGAGGTGCGCGCCGACGCGCTCCCAGGTATCGTCCATGCGGATCCTCCACCTTCCTCTTTGCCGGGACGAGCGCAAGTCCCACGAGGACAAGGCCCGAACATGAGCCGATCCGCTTATGCGTATGCCCGTCATCTCGCGCCCATCTTCATCGGGCTTTCCACGCTGAGCCCAAAACCCGCGCCGTGGCTCCTCGCCAGCGCTGCGCTCCTCATCACCTTCGTTCCCCCCGACCTCCGCCGCGTCGCCGCGGCCTATCGGGCGAACGAGCCCATGGACCGAGGCGCTGTCTATCGCTCCCTCGGCTTCGCAGCCGCGGCCCTCGTGCTCGGCGGCGTGGGCTTCTCGTTGAAGAGCCCGGCGTCGGATTTCGCCACGCCCACGGCTGCGCTTGGCGCGCTCATGCTCCTCGCCACCATGGTGGGTCTCGGCAGCCCTTCGTTCGCGGAGGCGCTCGCGGCGGCCACGCCCACGCCGGAAGAACGGGCGCTCCTGCGCGACACGGGTGTTTCGGTCAGCCCGTACGGAAGCGTCGAGCGGGAGCGGGCTGCCAGGGACGTGGAGGTGCGAGGGGAAGGGGCGCTCGCCATGTACGCGGTGATGCTGATCCTCGAATCGTCTGCCGCGCTCTTCGCAGGAATGGTGTTCGTGGTGATCGCGCTCGCCGGAGGCGCGGGCTCGGGGTGGGCGTGGCAAGGCGGCGGCGCCTTCGTGCTCGCCTTCGTCGCGTCGGGCGCGGCGGTCTCTCGGATTGCGTCCGCGGACGAAGGAAACCCCCTCACGCCGTTCGGCGGCGTGTTCCTCGTCGCGTTCGTGGGGATCATGGTCGCGGCGTCGAACGGGTGGAAGACGACGCTCGTGGGCGCGCCGATGGTCGTGCTCTCGATGCTCCTCACCATCGTGCGGCCCGTGAATCACCGCCGGGCGTGTGACATCGTGCTTTGCGTCGGCGCGATTGCGACGGGGGTGGGGGTTCTGCTGGTCTGAGCGCTGTTTCGGACTTGATTCGAGCTCAAAGGTTCAGGAACATGCCTCCATGCGTACCTTTGCTTGCGCGGGATGGCTCCTCGTCTCGTCTTCGCTCCTCGCCTGCGGCGGAGGCGGCTCCTCGGGCAGCGGCGCGGGCGGGGATCCAACGACCGATCCCGCGCTCGATGCGGTGATCGAGGCAGGCGTCAAGGCATTTCGCAAGCCGGGCGTGCGGGGCGCGTGTGCAGGTTGTCACTCCCCGGACGGAATCGATATCGCGGCGATCGACTATGACGAGGCCACGATTCGCCGCCGGGCCGAGGCGGATCAGGTGGGCGCCGAGGAGACGGACGCCATCGTCGCCTTGATCGATGCGCTGCGGAAAAAACACGCGATCGTGCCGGTGTCGGCGACAGCCTACCGGCCGTACCAGCCGGGCGGCGAGGTCCTCGGGGAGCTGCCGCCCGAGGGCGAGATGGATTCGTACGAGCGCCGCGAAGCGCGTGACCGTGTCTTTCTCGCGTCGCTCGAAGAGCAGAAGCTAAAGATCCTCGACGGCCCCATCGACAGCATCGACAAGGCCGCGGCCGTGGCGGACGAGCTCGACGCGATCGACCTCCGCAAGCTCCGCGTGGGCATCCCCTTCGATCGCTGGTCCGAGGACCCTTTCAATACGCCGGCCGGCCTTCCGCCGTTCGAGAGCGTGGCCGAGTGGATCCCCTGGCACGCGCAGCGGCCCCTTTTGGGGATGGACGAGGCCTGGTATGCGATCGTCGACGAATACCTCGCCGATCCGGCCGATGAGGCGAAGTTCTGGCGATTCTACGACGCGATCGACGAGATGACCGAGCCCGACGCCTGGAACGGCGGCGCCGACGAGCCCGGCGTCGCCTGGAATCGCGAGAAATGGAAGAGCGTGCAGATCGCGCAGCACATGCTCTTTCGCAGGAAGACGGATGAATACCCGAACGTCTGGCACGGGTCCGAGCCGCCGAGCGCGACGACGGGGCCCACGGAGTCCGCGCGGAACCGCGCCATCGATCGCAATCCGATCTGGCACGTGGGGGACATCATCCGGGTGAACCCGCTGCATTGCACGGGCGCGAGCACCTGCATCGAGCTGCCCGATTTCGCCGACGTGCCCGAGGACGAGGACATCCGCGAGCTCCAGACCGACGTGATCCAGCAATCGTGGTTCTGGACCGCGTGGGAGTACGACGCGCCCCTGCTCATCGCCGGCAACGGGATTCCTTCGATCGACGGCGATTATTTCCTGTCCACGTTGATGAACCGTTATGCGATTCATCATGGCTTCCTCATGGCGAAGGGGATGGTCGCGAAGGCGCGTGCGCCGCTCGGTTGGCTCAACGCAAAGGCGCCGGACCGGGATCGGAACAAGGAGGACTTCAACGCGGCGGGGCACGGAAAATGGGCGAGCCCGCGGCCGTTCCTGCTCACGCGTCAGCTCGAAGGGACGCGGCACGTGGTGGCCGATCCGGCGCGGCAGCCGGCGCATACACGTATGGTGACGAATGCGATCCGGATGGGGCTCTACCTGATGAAAAAGGAGCTCGACGCGCCGGCCCCGACGGTCTTCGACAAGGAGAGCACCCTCAAGAAGCTCGAGATCTTGAAGAGCTGGTTCCACGACGGCGCGTGGGACGATCCGCTCTACAACACCGGCATCGATCCGCTGATCGACGAGCTTGTGGGCAAGGTCGCGGCTGCGAAGGAGATCAAGGACCCGAGCATTCAGTTCCCCGACGCGAGCGACATCCAGTAGTGCGCAGGATTCTGGGGGCACGGAACGCTTGTGCGGGCGCGCGCGGGGCGGTATCCTCCGGCGTGGTTGGGTGGGATTCATGGACGTGAAGCTGCTTTTGCAGATCCTGGGTGGGCTGCTCGTGCTGGGGTTCTTGGTGTGGGCCATCAAGGATTTCGGAAAGTTCGAGAAGCAGCAGCAGCGCGTCTTCCAGGAGGGCGTTCGGGGCGAGGGCACGGTCGTGGACGTGAAGGACGGCACCTCGCGCAAGGGGCAAGAGCGCGAAGTCGTGCTCACCCTCGACATCACGTCTCCGGGGCGGCCGCCCCTCCGGGCGCAAGCGAGCGTGTTCGCGGGCCCGATCAAGGCGCGTGAGCTCGTGCCTGGGCTCCGCCTCCCGGTCCTCGTGGATCCCGTCGACGCGTCGCGCGTCGTGGTCGATCCGGCGTCGGGCTTTCCGCCCGCGCGCTGAGCGCCCGCCGGGCGTCTCGTTCGAGCTTCGTTTGGTGGTTTGGCCCTCGGGCCTCTTCGATTGAAGGTACGGACCATGACCGATCTCATCACGTTCTCTTCGAGTGGCCTGCCGGATGACGTTCGTGTGGTGGGCTTCCGCGGGCGAGAGTGGATCTCGCGGCCGTATCGATTCGAGGTCTTCCTCGTCGCGAAGAGCGAGAGCGGCGAGGGCGTCGACCTCGGCGATGCGGTCGGCGCCAAGGCGCAGATGGTGATCGACCGCGCCGACGACCGGCTGCCTCCGTATGTCTTCGCCGGGATCCTCGCGGGGATCGAGCTCTTGCACGAGACCGACGGGCAGGCGCTGCTCCGCGCGACGATGGTCCCGCGGCTCTGGGAGCTCTCGCTCGCGCGGCACAGCCGGGTCTTCACGAACATGAGCGTCCCGGAGATCCTGCAGGCGGTGCTCGAGGAGCACGGCATCTCCGGCGACGGGCTGGAGCTCCGGCTCGGCAGCTACGAGAAAGAGGCCCACGTCTGCCAGTATCGCGAGAGTGATCTCGAGTTCCTCTCGCGGTGGATGGAGCGCGAGGGCATTTATTATTTCTTCGAGCACGCCGACGGGGGCGAGAAGCTCGTGCTTTGCGACAACGCGTCTTACGACGACGAGCCGCTCGGCATGCCCATCCGGTATTACCCGCAGACCGGCGAGGACCGGAGCGCGCGCGCCTCGTTCCGGTCGTTCCGCAGCGCCCACGTCTCGTTGCCCGCCTCCGTGAAGCTCGCGGATTACGACGACACCAAGCCGAACCTCGACGTCTCGGGCAAGGCCACGGTGTCGCAGCAGGGCTCGGCCGAGGTCGTCTGGTATGGCGACCGGTTCTTCACGCCGGGGGCCGGCGCGCGCCTCGCCAAGGTGCGCGCCGAGGAGTACAAGGCGCGGCAGGTCGTGTTCCAGGCGGCCGGGACGCGCACGCACCTCCACACGGGCAAGGCGTTCGAGCTCGAGGATCACCCGCGCGCGAAGTTCAATGCCCGCTATCTCGCGATCGAGGTCGCGCACCACGGCAACCAGGCGATGGGCCTCGCGTCTTTCCGGGAGCTCGTCGACCTCTCGCACGACGAGGTGTATTTCGTGGAGGTCCTGGCGATCCCGGCCGACGTGCAGTTCCGGCCGGAGTCGCGCGCGGCGTGGCCGCGCATCCACGGCTTCGAGAATGGCGTCGTCGACGGCGCGGCGGAGAGCGAATACGCGCAGATCGACGATATGGGGCGGTACAAGATCAAGCTCCATTTCGACGAGGGCACCGGCAAGGACGGCAAGGCGTCGACGTACGTGCGCATGATGCAGCCCCACGGCGGCGGTATCGAGGGCTTTCATTTCCCGCTGCGGAAGGGCACCGAGGTCATCGTGAGCTTCCTGGGCGGTGATCCCGACCGTCCCGTCATCTCGGGCGTCGTGCCCAATGCGCTGACGCCGAGCCCGGTGACGAGCGGCAATCACACGAAGAACGTCATCCAGACGGGGGGCCGCAATCGCTGGGAGCTCGAGGACAAGGCGGGCCAGCAGCGCATCACGATGTCGACGCCTTATGCGAACACGTACCTCCGCATGGGTTCGCCGAACGACGATCACGAGGCGATCCTGAAGACCGATCAGCGTGGTCTCTGGCACACGTGTCAATCGACGGATCACATCGTCGGCACGTGGCAGAACATCGAGGTCGGCTCGTACCAGACGGAGTCCGTCGGCACGTATTACACGATGCAGGTCGGCGGCTACAAGGAAGAGAGCGTCACCGGATACGTGAAGGAGACGTACGGGTCGACGAAGGACGAGACCGTGACCGGGAAGGTCACGGAGACATGGCCCACGCAGGAGACGACGGTCTCGGGGCTCCGCAAGCAACACGTGGGCACGCTCGACGTGGACGTCGACAAGAACGCCACGCTCGACATCGGCGGCAACCAGACGATCAACGTGACGGGCGATCGCACGCTCAATGTGACGGGCAATCGCAACGACGTCGTCGTCGGCAACGTGACGGTGAACGTCACGCAGAGCTACACGCAGAACGTCACGTCGAACATGAACGTCCTCGTCCTCGCGAACAGGACGGTGACGGTCGCCGCCGACGACAAGAGCATTTTCGGCGGGCCCGAGGCGAAGATCACGGTGGGCCCGAACCTCGACATCACGCTCATCAGCAAGAACGAGGGCGTGATCGGGCTCCACACCGAGTTCAACGTCGGCGGCAAGATCGAGATGTTCGCGGGCTTGAAGCTCGCATTGGTGGCCGGCATGAGCATCGAGGTCGGGGCTTTCAAGACGGAGACGAAGGCGTTCTCGGCGAAGGTCAACGTGACGAAGATCGAGAGCGCGGCGACGTGGCTGGGGACCAAGGCGATTACCTTGCTCACCGGCATGAAGATCATCTGAGCGCGCCTCCATGAAGATCATCAAGCCGCAGCGCCTCGGCCTGCTCACGCACACGTTCGAGAACGACGGGCGGGCGTATTTCGTCATCACGGCGATGGCGTATTACGCCTTCGGCGAGGAGGACCGGCCCCTGCACGAGGCCGCGATGTGGACGATGATCCCCGAGGAGGCCGGGCCGCAGACGGTCTTCGACGCGGGGATGACGAAGCAACGCGCCGAGGTGCTCGTGGCCGGCAAGGCCCTGGCGCTCGGGGGCAAACCCGTGCCCGCGCGTAGCGTGCGCCTGCGGGTGTTGCGCGGGACGCGCGCGCTCGTCGAGAAGGAGCTCTACGTGGTCGGCGATCGCCGCTGGGAGCTCGGGGGGCCGAGTGATCCGGAGCCGTTCGTGCAAATGCCGGTCGCCTGGGAGCGCGCCTTCGGAGGGCAAGATTTCCCGGACAACCCCCTGGGCAAGGGCGCGGCCCCGGTCGAGGTGGACGGCAAGAAGGTGCATTTCCTGCCCAACATCGAGGATCCGAAGCGCCTCGTGAGGAAGAAGGGCGAGCGCGCCGCGCCCGTCTGTTTCGCGCCGGTCGACCAGACCTGGCCCGCGCGCATGCGCAAGGCGGGCACGTACGACGACGAATGGCTGAAGACCCGTTTCCCCGGGCTCGCCGCCGACATCGACTGGACCTTCTTCAACGCCGCGCCTGAGGATCAGCAGATCCAGGGATATTTCACGGGGGAGGAGACCTTCGAGGTGCACGGGATGAACGCGGCCGAGACCGTCGTCTCGACACGGCTGCCCCGCCTGCGGCCGCGGCTCTTCATCCTGCAGCGGAGAAACGGCGAGGAGGCATTCCGCGAGGCCGCTGCGCGCATCGATACGGTGTGGCTCTTTCCGAACGCGAAGCGCGCCGTGGTGCTGTATCGCGGGATGCTCGAGGTCGAGGAGGACGACGCGGCGGACGTCGTTCACGTCGTCGCCGCTTTCGAGCGGCCGGGCGAGCCGCGCTCCCCCACGCATTACCGGAGCGTCATCGACAAGCGGAACGACAAGAAACACGGCGCGATTTACGCGCTCGCCGACGACGATCTGATGCCCTCGCGCGCGTCCGACGATCCGAAGACGGAGGCGCCCGAGGAGACGTTCAACGACATGATGGGCGTCGTGGAGCGGGAGAACCTCCTGCAAAAGCGCCTCGAAAAGCAGGCCGACAAGGAGCTCGAGGCGATGCGCGCCGAGTTCCTGGCGGCCGGGTTCGATCCAAAAAAGGTCGACGCCCACATCGAGGAGCAACGACAAAAGCAAAAGCAGGTCGAGCCGCCGAAGGATCCGGCCGAGCTCGTGGCTTTCCTGGAGCGCGTCGAGGGCGAGAGCGAGGCGGCGAAGAAGCAGGCGGACGAGGTGCAGGCGCAGCTCGAGGCCGAGGCGCGGGCCGAGCTCGAGAAGATCGGGGTCGATTACGACGAGACGGTGAAGCGCACGAAAGGCCAGGGCGGGGGGCCGCCCAAGTTCTCGGCGGACAAGGAGCTCGCATGGCTGCGGGACCAAGCCGAGCTCGGCAGGAACGCGGGGGTCCCCCTCCCGCACGCCGAGGCGAAGCTCGCGGATCCGGCGTTCGAGAAGACCCTGCGGGAGACCGAGGAGAAGCTCTTCGAGGTTTATCGGCGTTACGGGCACCTCTCGCCGTCGGCGTCGTCGAAGGATGCCGAGGAGAGCCGCGCCTTCCGGCAATCCATCGAAGCCGCGCTCGATCGAAACGAGAGCCTCGCAGGGCGTGATTTCACGGGCGTCGATTTCGCCGGGATCGATCTCTCCGGCGCGGATCTCACGAGGGCCTTGCTCGAACAGGCGAACCTCGCGGGCGCGAAGCTCCGGGGCGCAAATCTGACGGACGCGATGCTCGCGCGCGCGAACCTCGAAGGGGCCGATCTCGACGGGGCAAAGCTCGTCGGGACGAACCTCGGGTTCGCGAACCTGAAGAAAGCGAAGCTCTCGGGCGGGGTCGATTGTGCAGGGGCCATTTTCTGGAAGGCGGAGCTCGAAGAGGCGAAGCTCCCGGAGGCCAAGCTCGAGGGCGCGCAGTTCATTGAGACCAACCTCGCGAAGGCGGATCTCGCAGGCGCGTCGGGGGCGAAGGCGCTCTTCCTGAAGGTCCGGCTCGACGAGGCGAATTTCGCGCGGGCGGCCCTGCGCGAGGCGATTTTCCTCGAATCGACGGTGGAGAAGGCGAATTACGCGGGGGCCGACCTCGGCGAGGCGACGTTCGTGAAGGTGCGCGGCGACGGCGCGAGCTTCGCGGGCGCGTCGCTCGAAGGGGCGCGGATGGTGCTCGAGACCTCGTTCGCGGGCGCGGATTTCCGCGGCGCCCGGTTCAAGCGGACGTGCATGCGCACGACGGGGTTTGCGGGCGCCGATTTCACGGCTGCCGAGATGCCGGAGGTCGATTTCTCCGAGTGTGATCTCTCGGGCGCGAAGATGCGCGGCGTGATGGCGGATGGAAGCCTGTTCATTCGGACGAACCTCTCCGGCGCCGACCTCGTGGCGGCGAGCCTGAAGATGGTGATCCTGCAGAAAGCGAAGCTCTGGGGCACGGACTTGCGCGGGGCGAACCTCTTCCGGAGCGACATGGCAAAGGTGAAGCTCGACACGAAGACGAACCTGAGGGACGCGCTGCTCACCGAGGTGCGCGTGGTCCCGGAGCGCCGCCGGCCGGAGGGAGCGTCGTGAACCGCGAGGAGCTGCAAAAGGCGCTCGAAGAAGGACCCATGGTCGCGGGCGCCTGGCTCTCGGGCGTGGATCTGTCGGGGATCGATCTCGGCGGCGCGATCTTCGAGAACGTGAAATTCGTCGGGGCGAACCTCTCGGGCGCGAGCCTGAAGGAGGCCACGTTCGTCCATTGCGATTTCGCGAACGCCGACCTCACGGGCGCGAGCCTCCGGCACGCCGTGCTGAACGAGTGCGAGTTGCCCTCCGCGAAGCTCGATCGGGCCGATCTCACGGCGGCGACGTTCAACGCGTCGAACCTCTCGGAGGCGTCGTTCTGCGGGGCGAAGCTCGTCGTGACGTCGATCGTGGACAGCAAACTCGACGACGCGTCGCTCGCGGGCGCCACGCTCGACAAGGCGAACATCGTCAACACGAGCACACCACGCATCTCGCTCGAAGGCGCGGTCCTCGAACGCGCGAACGTGCTGCATTGTGATCTCTCGAAGGCGAAGCTCGACGGCGCGCGTTTTCACATGGCGGTTCTGATTGGCTGCGACCTGTCCGGACAATCTCTCGCGGGGCTCGACCTCGCGAAGACGCAGTTCATGGACGCGAACCTCGAGCGCGCCGATCTCTCCAAGGCACGCTGCAACAACTGCAATTTCAAGGGCGCGAACCTCGAAGAGGCGAAGCTCGACGGGGCGCGCCTCGAACAGGCGCTCTTCGCGGAGGCGAAGATGGTGAAGGCGAGCCTGCGCGGGGCGAACCTGAGCCAGGCGATGCTCGTCGACCTCGACGCGCCCGGCGCCGATTTTCGTGACGTGAAGGCGCAGATGTCGGTCTGGCAGAAATCACGCCTCGTGGGCGCGATGTTCCAGGGCGCCGAGCTCCATTACGCTGATTTTTCGTATGCCGACGTGAGCGCCGCCGTGTTCCAGGGCGCCACGTTGTTCCGGGCGCGCTTCCACCGCGTGAAGGAGGAGGCGACGACGTTCGGGCCGGGCCGCGCCCTCGCGCTCGGCGACGACGTCGAGCTCGCGAAGGCCGAGGAGTACAAGTCGTCTCATCGATGATCGGAGAGCGAGAGCCATGCGAAACCTAGCGACGAAACAGAGACCCTCGGATCTCGCGACACAACTCGCGGGCGAAGTCCTCCGCGTGGAAGGCGCCGTCTTTTTCGTGCGGGCCGACGGCGCCGTGCACGAGGCGCGGCGGGCCGCGAGCTGCCTGCTCGAACCGGTGCCGGGGGATCGGGTGCTGCTCGCGTCGATCGCGGACGGCTCGTCCTACGTGCTCGCCGTGCTCGAGCGCGCGGAGGGCGCGCCCGCGACGCTCTCGGTCGAGGGCGATTGCGCGCTCCGGCTGCCGAACGGGCGGCTCTCGGTGACGACCGCGAAGGGCGTCGGCGTCGTCTCCGCGGGGGACGTCTCCATGGTCGCGCCCGCCGTCGAGGTGAAAGCGGCAGAGGGCACGTTTGGCCTCGGCCGCCTGACCGTCGTCGGCAAGGAGCTCTTCGCCGAGATTGCGTCCGCGAAGACCACGGTCGGCGCGCTCGACGTCGTGGCGGAGCGGGTGATGCAGCAGGTGAAGCGCGCGTACCGGTTCGTCGAGGAAATCGATCAGCTCCGGGCGAAGCGGGTCGATTACACGGCCGAGAAGAGCATGCGCCTCCACGGCGAGAACACGCTGATGACGGCCGACGGGCTGGTCAAGCTCGACGGCGAGCACATTCACATGGGATAGGGGGATCTGCCATGTTCGCGAATACGCAGATGATGGGAATGGATCTCGGCTTCCCGGACGTGTGCCTCACGCCCACGCCCGCGCCCGTGCCCATTCCTTATCCCAACATCCAGATGGGGCCGATGACCGTCCCGGCGGCCTACCACTGCCTGATGATGTGCGCGCCTGCGCATAACATGTTCTCGACCGGCGTGATGAGCATGGGCGATACGCCGGGCATCGCGCTCGGCGTCGCGAGCGGAATGGTGATGGGGCCGCGCCGCCACGTGACGGGCGCGTTCACGTGCCTCGTCGGCGGAGCGCCGGTCACGCGCATGACGAGCGCGGCGATCCAGAACAACACGAATTGCCCAGGGATGCGCATCGTGCCGAGCCAGGTGCAGGTGCTCGTCCTGTCGCCTTGAGGCGCCGAACTCCAAGGCGAAGCCCGGAATCCTAAGATGGGCGCTTGTCGGATAGGAAAACCTGCCTTCGCCGGACTCGCGGCGGTCGCCGCGTTCACGAGCTTTTTGGTGCCGGCGCGGGCCGAGCTCCCCGGCGTCGAAGACCGCCGTTATGGCCTCGGCAGCGTGAACATGTTCCTGCGGTATGCGCAGGTCCGCGACCCCGAGGCCGCGCGGGATCTGTCGGGCCTGTTCATGGGCGGGCTCTCCGCGCGTGCCTTGTATGGCAAGCGGCTCGCGTATGCGTTTGGCCTGGGGCTCGAGCTCGGCGCGGGCGGGGCGCCGGGGTTTGGCTTCGGGTTCGAGCTCTATCCGGCCGGCGTCGCGGTCGCGATCGGGCCGTCGGGGTATTTGGGGCTGTTCACCGGGATCGGCGTGAACGGCGTGACGGCACGCGTGCCCATGACGCTCGTGCTCCCGACCGAGGTCCGGCTGGAGCTCGACGTGACGAAGCGAGCGCGGATCGGCGCGCTCTTCGCGGTGAACTGGACCCCGGCGGACGATGTGCGGCAAACCCGCACGGGGTTGATCCCGTTCGTCGACGAGACCACGATGGCCCTCACGGCGCGGTTCGGAAAGACGTTCGAGAAATACGGCACGCTGATGGGCCGCGGGTATTTCTTTCGCCTGGAGCGGCGCGAGCTGATGCGGACCGTGTTCCTCGGGCTCGCCTTCGGCTGGCAGCTCGACGCCGCGAAATGATCAGCGATCGTCGAAGCCGATCCGGCCCGGGTTGACCGGCAAGATCAACGCCGGCGGCCACCAATCCACGCCGATCGTCAATCCCAGGATGTGCAGCTCCACGCCCTCCCGCAGGCCGAGCCTCACGCCGGCGATCCACGTCTCGACCTGCAGGCCCGTGCCGCCGCTCGTCGTCGAGATCCCGATCGGCCCCCGATAATCTTTGCCGATGGCCGTCGACGGCAGGTCGACCGGGATCTTGCAACGCCGGAGCATCTGATCCACGTAGGTATTGCTGTTCGGGCCGGGGATCGGCCAGTAATCGGGGTGCTCCTCGTTGTACCGCGGCGTCTCCTCGTCGAGGCATTGGACGATGTTTCGGATCGAGGCCCGGTCCCCCTCGACGACCCCGTGCAGCGCCACGTCCCCCTCGCCGAAATACTCCAGCGGCTGCGTCGTCGGCTCCTTGAAGGCGCGCGAGAGCAGCTCGTACCGGAGCAACGAGCCCTGGTCCGCGACGTTCGCCACGATCCACGCGTGCCGCGCCACCATCGTGATCGGCTCGGGCATCTCGCCGCTGAGCACGGCGACGTAAGGCTTGTCCGCGGCTGGCAACGTGGTCGGGCGCCGCAGGACGACACAACCCGCGCTCGACGTGAGCGCGGCCGCAGCGAGCGCGACGTGGGCGAGGAGGCGGGCTTGGTTCACGCGATCCTCACGCGCGCGAGAGCGGTTTCGTCGAGCTGGTACAGGGCGTCGAGCAGGTTCATTTGCAGGCTGCCGGGGCCGGCGCTGCGCGCTCCGGCGATCTCGCCCGCGACGCCGATCACGGCCATCGCGTGCGCGGCGGCGACGAGCGGATCGGGCTCCACCGCGAGGAAGGCCCCGACGAGCGCGCTCGCCGTGCATCCGAGGCCCGTCACCCGCGTCATCATGGGGTGGCCGTTGCGGACGGCGAGCAGCTTGTCGCCGTCGGTCACGTAATCGACGGCGCCGCTCACCACGACCACGCATTTGTAGGTCTGCGCGAGCTGCCGCGCCGGTTCGATCGCCGCTTGGGACGGGTCGGTGCTGTCGACGCCGCGCGTGTGCCTCGAACTCACGGCCGCGAGGGCGAGGACCTCGGAGGCGTTCGCCCGGATGACCGTGGGCCCGATCTGCGCGAGCTGATCCGAGACGCGCGTCCGGAGCGGCGTGGCGCCGACCCCGACCGGATCGAGCACCCAGGGTTTTTCGAGCTCGTTCGCGCGTGTAGCGCAGAGGCGCATCGCCGTGATCCATGGCGACGAGAGCGTCCCGATGTTGATCACGAGCGACGAGGCGATGGCCACGAATTCCTCGACCTCCTCGGCCGCGTGCACCATCGCCGGCGCGGCGCCGAGCGCGAGGAGGGCGTTCGCCGTGGTGTTCATCACGACGTAATTGGTGATGTTGTGCACGAGCGGTTGGCCCGTTCGGACCTTTTGCACCGATTCCCAGACTGCGCGCACGTGATCCCCCATGGCCTGCTCTCTGCTCGAAGCGCCGATCTTTGGGACAACCGGGGACGTCTGTCAACCTAGCATTCGGGAATGCCGACGCTCACGTCGACGCCGGTGTCGAGCGGGGCTTCGAGCACGTGCACGGCGAGGCCGCCGCGCGCGGTCTCCTTGTACTTCTCCTTCATGTCGGCGCCCGTGTCCCGCATCGTCTTGATGACCTTGTCGAGGGCCACGAAATGGCGGCCGTCGCCGCGCAGCGAGAGGCGCGCGGCCTGGATCGCCTTGATCGCGGCCATCGCGTTGCGCTCGATGCACGGCACCTGCACGAGGCCGCCGATCGGATCACACGTGAGCCCGAGGTTGTGCTCCATCGCGATCTCGGCCGCGTTCTCCACGTGCGCGGGGCTGCCGCCGAGCACCTCGCAGAGCGCGCCCGCCGCCATCGAGCAGGCCGAGCCCACCTCGCCCTGGCAACCCACGTCCGCGCCGCTGATCGAGGCGTTCTCCTTGTAAAGCAGCCCGATCGCCCCCGCCGTGAGCAAAAAACGCACGACGCCGTCGTCCGTCGAGTGGGGAATGAACCTGCGGTAGTAATGCAAGACCGCCGGAATGATCCCCGCCGCGCCGTTCGTCGGGGCCGTGACCACGCGCCCTCCGGCGGCGTTCTCCTCGCTCACCGCGAGCGCGTAGAGGCTCACCCAATCCATCGCCGTCAGCGGATCACGCAAGCCCGCCTCCGGGTTTTCGAGCAGATTCTGGTAGAGCCCCGGCGCGCGCCGCTGCACGTGCAGGCCCCCGGGCAGCGTGCCCTCCGTGCGCAGGCCGCGCTGCACGCAGGCCTGCATGACCTGCCAGATTCGCAAGAGCCCCGCCCGCGTCTCGGCCTCGGGCCGGAAGATCGACTCGTTCGCGAGCATCAGGTCGCTGATGGAGAGCCCGCCCGCGGCGCAGGACACGAGCAGCTCCGAGGCCGTGCGGAACGGGTAGGGAGACCTCGCGCTCGCGGCTTCTTTCGGCGCGCCTTCGCCCGCCCCGGGGTCGTCGACGACGAAGCCGCCGCCGACCGAATAATAGACGCGCGCGTCGAGGACCTCGCCCTCCGCGTTCGTCGCGGTGAATCGCATCCCGTTCGGGTGAAACGGCAGCGTCTTGCGGGAGAAGAGGATCTGCGAGGGGAGCGTGAAATCGATCTCCTTCTGGCCGAGCAAGGCGAGGCGGCCTGTGGACCGGACGGCGCTCACGAGCGCATCGACGCGCTCGACGTCGACCCCGTCGGGCGTCTCGCCGAGGAGGCCGAGGATCACGGCCTTGTCGCTGCCGTGGCCCTTGCCCGTCGCGCCGAGCGAGCCGAAGAGCTCGGCCTTCACCTGGGCCGTTCGTTCGAACGCGCCTCGCTGCGCGAGCCCCAGGGCAAACGTGCGCGCGGCCCGCATCGGCCCCACGGTGTGCGAGCTCGACGGTCCGATGCCGATCTTGAACAGATCGAAGGTGCTGATGGTCATCGCGGGGCTCGAGTGTACTCCCACCGCGCGCCCCTCGCCTGGCGAAGCGCGCGGAGGTGCTACATTCGCCCCGCGCGGACAGGCTGTTCCGCCGCGCCCTTTCCGCGATGAAGATGCTTCCGACCTTCCCGTGTTTGATCGTCGCCCTCGTGACGGCCGCCTGCGCCGCCGAGCCCCCCCAAACCTTCCGGCCGGCGTCGCCCGCGAACCCCGCGGCCGCGCCGGCGAAGCGGCCCTCCGTGGGCGCTGTGCTCGCCGCGACAGACCCGCTCGAAGCGCGCGTCTGCGCCGAGGGCGCTGCGTGTGTCCTTCCCGGCGCCCCGGCCGCGGACGCGCCGCCTGCGGAGCACACCGGGCACGGCGCGCATCACCATCACCACCACGGACCGTGAGGGAGCGGAATCCATGACGAGCTCCCGTGTTTTCCAAGGTCTTCCCGTCCTGCTCGTTTGGCTCGCCGCCGCGGGCTGTGGCCACGGGGCCCTCGACTCGGACGTGCGCGAGGTGAACGAGTTTCTGGCGGCGCAAGGGGCGGGGCGAACGCCGGGCGGCGCGGCGCCACCCTCCGCGACGCTCCCGTCCGAGGAGCGCTGGGAGGAGGATCCGGCCGAGGCGCCGCGTATCCTCGCCAAACCCTTGCATGCCGAGGCGGCCGTGCGCCTCTCGCTCCTCTTGAACCGCGATTTGCGGGCCTCGATGTACGAGCTCGGCATCGCCCGTGGCCGTGTCGTCACGGCGGGGCTCTTGCCGAACCCCGAGGTCGAGGTCTCGCTGCGCGCCCCGCAGGACCCGTTTCAAACACTACAGGCCGACATCGGGATCGAATACGACATCTCGCGGGTGATCCTCTTGCCCCTGCGCAAGGGCGCGGCCGAGGCGGAGCTCGCGGCCGAGCGCGTGCGCGTCGCGGGGCAGGTGCTCGACACGGGGTATCGGGCGCGGATCGCGTTTTACGAAGTGCAGGCGCGCCAAGGCGTGCTCGATTTGCGCGGGCGCGCGCTCGCCGCGTACCAGGCCGGGTATGCCGCGGCGGAGGAGCTCCACCGCGTGGGCAACCTCCCGGACGTGGACCTCGCGACGCAACGCGCGGCCGTCGAGGCTTCGCGGATCGAGGTCGCGGAGGCGGAGAACACGCTGCTCGACGCGCGGGAGCGGCTCAACCTGGCGATTGGTTTGTCAGGGGAGCAGACCTCGTGGACGGCGCCGGATCCGCTCCCGCCCCCCGAGGTCGATACGATCGACGCGCATGGAGAGAAAAAGGCGCTCGCGGCGAGCTTCGAGCTCGCGGAGATCGCGGGCCGGATGCAGGCCGCGGGCAAGCGCGTGGGCGTGGCGCGCGCCGAGGGCAGCTTGCCGCACCTCTCGGGCGGGTTTCATAGCGAGCACGACGGCCGGAGCTGGGAGATCGGCGGGCACGTCACGGTGGGGCTGCCGATCTTCGATCGGGCGCAGGGCCGCGTGATCAGCGCCGAGAGCGAGCTCGGGGTCCTGCGGGAGCGGTACGTGGCGACGGCGACGACCGTGCGCGCGAGCCTCCGCATGGCGCAGAACCGCGTGGAGTCTGCGGGCAAACGGTCGAAACATTTCCGGGAGGTACTGATCCCCGCCCGGGAGAAGGCGCTCGCCGAGACGGTCTTGCAATACAACGCGATGCAGGTCGGCGTGTTTCAGGTGCTCGAAATGCAGCGCCGGGTGACGGACACGGGCATCGCGTACACGGAGACGCTCCTCGAATACTGGAAGGCGCGCGCGGCCCTGGAACAGATCCTCGCGGGCCGGCATCGATCGGTCGGGCTCGCGGCGCCGGGCGTCGGAAGCCTCGGCATGGGCGCGGCGGACGTCGGGGCAGGGCAGGACCACTGAAGGAGGCACCATGGATCGACGTGATTTCGTGAAGATCGGCGCCGCGATCGGCGGCGCGCTCGTCGCCTCCGAGGCGCTCGCCCAGGGCGCGCCCGACAAGAACGCGGGCAAACGTCCGCGCCGCGCCGGGCCTTTCCCCGGGGGACAACCGGCCGTCGTCACGCCCAATGGGGCGACGCTCCCGCTCGTCGAGAAGGACGGCGTCAAGATCGGCCACCTCGTGGCAATGCCGGTCAAGCACACGTTCGCCCCCGGCCTCGACGCCGAATGCTGGGGGTACAACGGCCGCGTGCACGGCCCCACGATCGAGGTCGTCGAGGGCGACCGCGTGCGGTTTTACGTCACGAACCGCCTCCCCGAGCCGACGACCGTGCACTGGCACGGCGTCATCCTCCCGAACGGCATGGACGGCGTCGCGGGCGTCACGCAAAAGCCGATCGAGCCGCGGGAGACGCACGTCTACGAGTTCACGTTCTCGAAGGCGGGCACGTTCATGTACCACCCCCATTACGACGAGATGACCCAGATGGCGCTCGGCATGGTGGGGATGATCGTCGTGCACCCGAAGAACCCCAAGGGCCCGCGCGTGGACCGCGATTTCGCGCTCGTCACCCACGAATGGGCGATCCCCGCCGGCACGCGGCGGCCGGATCCGAACGAGATGACGGATTTCAACGTGCTGACCTTCAACGCGAAGGCCTACCCGGGCACGGCGCCGCTCGTCGTGGGCAAGGGCGAGCGCGTGCGCATCCGGCTCGGCAACCTCTCGGCGATGGATCACCACCCCATCCACCTGCACGGCTTGACCTTCGAGGTCGTGGGCACCGACGGCGGCGAGGTCCCGGTCTCCGCGCGTTTCCCCGAGACGACGGTGCTCGTGCCGACGGGCAGCGTGCGCGTCATCGAGTTCGTGCCCACGGAGCCGGGCGATTGGGTCATGCATTGCCACATGACCCACCACATGATGAACCAGATGGGCCACGGCTTTCCCGTGATGGTCGGCGCGAATGCCAAGAAGATCGACGCGCGGGTGCAGGCGCTCGTGCCCGATTACATGACGATGGGTCAATCCGGCATGGGCGGGATGGACGACATGAAGATGCCTGTCCCGAAAAACGCGATCCCCATGCGCGGCGGCAAAGGTCCGTTCTCGACGATCGACATGGGCGGCATGTTCACGATTTTGAAGGTGCGCGACGACCCGGACGCCGAGGATGGGAGCGGCTGGTATGTGCACCCGAGCGGGACGGTGGCAAACAAGGCCGACAACGTGAAAATGAAGGCAGACGGGATCGATCCGGACGTGACGTTCTAGAACGCAAGCGCCTGACAAGCGTCCCGGACGGCTGGTTTTTCCGGGCTAGCATCACGGGCGTACGTCCATTAAAGCTGGATTCATGGCTCCGCGTGGTGTCCAGGATGCAGCGGTCGAGGGCTGGCTCGCCGGCGGGGGCGAGATGGGCGCTTTGATGCGCTCGTTCGATTGGTCGCGGACCCCGCTCGGCCCGGTCTCGGGCTGGCCGACGAGCCTCAAGATGATGACCGGCGTCGTCTTGAACAACCGCTTCCCCATGCTGATCTGGTGGGGGCCGGAGTTCATCCAGGCGGTCTACAACGACGCCTACCGGCCTATCCTCGGCAACAAGCACCCCGCGTCGCTCGGCGCCCCGGGCAGCGAGGTATGGGCCGAGATATGGGACGTCGTGAGCCCGATGGCGCAAAGCGTGCTCGAGGGCGGGCCCTCGACGTGGAGCGAACATCTGCTGCTCTGGATGCAGCGGCGCGGGTTCGTCGAGGAGACGTACTGCAGCTTCTCCTACAGCCCCGTCCCCGACGACGAGGGGCGCGTGGGCGGCGTGCTCGTGACCGTGCACGAGACGACCGAGCAAATCCAGGACGACCGGCAGCTCCGAATGTTACGCGACCTCGCGGCCCACTCCGTCGACGCGCAATCGGCCGAGCAGGCGTGCCGCACGGCCGCCACGATCTTCGCGACGAACCACGCCGACCTGCCCTTTGCGTTGCTCTACCTCGCCGACGGGCGCGAAGGGGAAGCGAGGCTCGTCGGAGAGAGCGGGCTCGTTGGGTACGAGGGCCCGGCCAAGCCCGCGGCTCTCCCGCTCCGGGGCGACAGATCGCGGGCCGCGTGGCCCCTCGCCGCCGCGGCGCGCATGGGGCGGGAGGTCCTCGTGGAGGACCTCGCCGCGAGGTTCGGCGCCCTGCCCGGCGGCGGCTGGGGCGACCCGCCGGCGCGCGCGCTCGTCCTGCCCCTCGTGCGCACCGGGCAACCCGAGCCCTACGGCTTCCTCGTGGCCGGCGTGAGCCCGCATCGCCTGCTCGACGAGCGCTACCGCGGGCTCTTTCGGCTCGCGGCCGATCAGGTCGTCACCACGATCAGCAACGCCCGCGCCAACGAGGAGGCGCGCGCCCGCGCCGAAGCGCTCGCTGCGATCGATCGCGCCAAGACGGCCTTCTTCAGCAACGCGAGCCACGAGCTGCGCACGCCGCTCACCCTGATCCTCGGGCCGGTCGAGGACGCGCTCGCGTCGGACGCGGGGGCGCTCCGCGGCGAGGGCCTGCGGTGGGTGCATCGGAGCACGATGCGGCTCGCGAAGCTCGTCAACGCGCTGCTCGATTTCTCGCGGATCGAGGCCGGGCGTATCCACGCCGCGTACGAGCCGACCGACCTCGCGGCGCTCACGGTCGACCTCGCGAGCGCGTTCCGTTCGGCCTTCGAGCGGGCGGGGCTCGTGTTCGAGATCGACTGCCCGGCGCTGCCGGAGCCGGTCTTCGTCGACGCCGACATGTGGGAGAAGATCGTGCTGAACCTGCTCTCGAACGCGCTCAAGTTCACGTTCGAGGGGAAGGTCCGCGTGGCCTTGCGCGCGGCTGAGAGCCACGTCGCGCTCACGGTCGAGGACACGGGCACGGGGATCGCCGCGCACGAGCTGCCGCGCCTCTTCGAGCGCTTCTACCGCATCCAGGGCGCGCGGGCGCGTACGCACGAGGGCTCCGGCATCGGGCTCGCGCTGGTGCAGGAGCTCGCGCGGCTGCACGGGGGGCGCATCGAGGTCACGAGCGAGCTCGGCCGGGGGACGACGTTCTTGGTGGAGATCCCGCTCGGCGCGGCGCACCTGCCCGCGGATCGCGTCCGATCCGAGCCGGCGCCGCCGTCGTGCCGGATCGGCGCGGCGGCGCCGTACGTGGAAGAGGCGCTGCGGTGGCTGCCCGACGAAGGCGCGGACGCCGGCGACGTGCCGAGCGCGCCGCGTCTGCCCGTGGAGCCTGCGCTCGGCGCGCGCGCGTCGACCCCGAACGCGCGCATCCTGCTCGCCGACGACAACGCCGACATGCGCGCGTACGTCGGGCGTATCCTCGGCGAGCACTGGCAGGTCGAGGCGGTCGGGGACGGCGCGGCGGCGCTCGAGGCCGCGCGCGCGTCGCGGCCGGACCTCGTGCTCACGGACGTGATGATGCCGAACCTCGACGGCTTCGGGCTCCTGCGCGCACTGCGCGACGACGCGGCGCTCGGCGACGTGCCGGTGATCATGCTCTCGGCGCGCGCGGGCGAAGAGTGTCGCGTCGAGGGCCTCCAGGCGGGCGCGGACGACTACCTGTCGAAGCCCTTTTCCGCGCGCGAGCTCGTGGCGCGCGTGGCGATCCACTTGCAGCTCGCCGAGCTGCGGCGGAGCGCGGTGCGGGAGCGGGAGAAGATGTACGCGCTCTTCATGCAAGCGCCGGTGGCGATCGCGTCGTTCCGCGGCCCGCGGCACGTCTTCGAGCTGGCGAACCCGTACTACGAGACGATGGTCGGCAAGACGAACCTGGCGGGCCGGGCGTACGTCGACGTCTTCCCGGAGCTCGCAGACCACCCCATCATCGGCATCCTCGACCGGGTGTACACGACCGGCGTCCCCTACGTGACCGACGAGCTGCGGATCGACATCGATCGCGGCAGTGGGCACGTGGAGGAGTCGCACTTCAGCTTCAACCTGTTCCCCGTGCGCGGGGCGTCCGGGGAGCCGGAGGGGTTTTTGTGCGTGGCCGTCGACGTGACGGAGCGGGTGCGGGCGCGCAAGCGGCTGGAAGAGGCGATGCAGGAGCGGGAAGAGCTGCTCGTGCGGGAGCAGGAGGCGCGGCGCCAGGCCGAGTCGGCGAACCGGTCGAAGGACGAGTTTTTGGCGATGCTGGGCCACGAGCTGCGCAACCCGCTCGCGCCGATCACGACGGCGCTGTACCTCATGCGGATGCGCGCGGGCGACGTGGCCGCGCGGGAGCGCGCGGTGATCGAGCGGCAGGTGAAGCACCTGGCGCAGCTCGTCGACGATCTCCTGGACGTCTCGCGGATCACGCGGGGCAAGGTGGAGCTGAAGAAGGAGCGGATCGAGGTCGCGGAAGTGGTGGCGAAGGCCATCGAGATGGCGAGCCCGCTCCTGGAGCAGCGGCGGCACCACCTGACGGTCGAGGTGCCCTCGCGGGGCCTCGTGGTGGACGGGGACGGGACGCGCCTCGCGCAGGTGATGTCGAACCTGCTGACGAACGCGGCGAAGTACACGGAGTCGGGCGGGCAGATCGTGGTGGAGGCAGAGCGGCGGGGGCGCGACGTGGAGATCCGGGTGCGCGACAACGGAATCGGGATCGCCGCGGACGTGCTGCCGAGGGTCTTCGATTTCTTCGTGCAGGACAGCCAATCGCTCGACCGCGCGCAGGGAGGGCTCGGGCTGGGTTTGGCGATCGTGCGGAACCTCGTGACGATGCACGGAGGGACCGTCTCGGCGCGGAGCGAGGGGAAGGGGCGCGGGAGCGAATTCGTGGTGCGGCTCCCGGGCGTGGCGGGGCTCTCCAAGGCGGAAGGGGCGCGGACCTGGGGAGGGGAGGAGGCGAAGGCCGCGGTGGCAGGGCGCGCGGGGCATCGCATTCTGGTGGTGGATGACAATGAGGACGCGGCCATGCTGCTGGCCGAGTCGCTGGGGAGCCTGGGGCATCAAACGCGGGTGGCCTCCGACGGGCCGTCGGCCTTGCGGCTCGCCGAGAACTTCCGGCCGGACATCGCGCTGCTCGATATCGGCTTGCCCGTCATGGACGGCTACGAGCTGGCGCATCGGCTGCGGGAACGGCCGGAGCTCGACCGGCTCCGGTTGATCGCGGTGACGGGGTACGGGCAGGCGTCGGATCGGTCCCTCTCGCAGAAGGCCGGATTCGACGCCCATCTCGTCAAGCCGGTGCAATTCGATCGGCTGGCGGGGCTCGTCGAGGAGCTCTTCGGGCAGGAGGGGGAGGCGGAGGAATAGCCGCCGCTAAAACGCCGTCCAGAACCGGCTCCGCCTCGACTTCGCGCTCTGCCGCCCTTCGTATCCTTCCTTCTTGTCCGGCCCGAATGCGACGCCGAGGACGAACGAGCCGCGGAAGAAGTATTCGTCTTCCTTCATCTGCTTGCCCGTCGCGACGTGCTGCCAGGTGACGCCGTGGGGCGTGAAATCGGCTTGCAATCCGATCACGAAGAAGTCGAGGATGAACGCGGTGCGGAGCCCGGTCGTGAACGCGACGGTATGGTTGTCCACGATCTTGTAATCGGGCGCGTCCACGGTCTGGAGGTCGAGCGGGAACCGCGCGCCGAAGAAGGGCCGCAGCTCGAAGATGTCCGCAAACTTGATGGACCAGCTCCCGTGCACGGCCGGCCCCAGGTACCGATACGAGCCGTAGGTGCCGGCATAGTTGACGCCATAATCGAGCGTGCCGCCCAGGCAGATGGCGTCGAGGAGCCGAAGCTCCAGGGTGCCGCCGACCGCCGCCTCGGTCCCCGCGCCCCCGTGCACCGTCGCGACGAACCGATGTCCCTTGTCGCGAGCCGAAGCCGCAGGCAAGAGCGCGAAGAAGCCGAGGAGCGCGGAAGCGAACTGCGCAATTCGAAGACGAGTCATCGGAACACCTCCAGAAGGGATCCATTCCGGGCTGCGGAAAGGAAGCTCGTCCCGAAGAATGTGGGCAGCCGTCTGACCAGCGACGCTCATCCGACGAGCCGTGGGAATCCGCCGACGAGGGGCGCTCTGGGGGCGACGAGGCGCTCAAGCGCTGGCGCGGGATCTTGCGGCCTCGGCCATCGGCACGGTGAAATGGAACGTGCTGCCATGCCCGAGCGTGCTCTCGGCCCAGATCCTCCCGCCGTGGGCTTCGACGATCCCCTTGGCGATCGCCAGGCCCAAACCCGACCCGAGCCTCGCGGTCTCCTTGGCCTGCCAGTACCGCTCGAAGAGGTGGGGCAGTTGCGCGTCGGGGATGCCGGGGCCCGTATCCGAGACGCAGATCTCGATGTATCGATCCGAGCGATGGGCGTGGACCGTGACGACGCCTCCCTCCGGCGTGAACTTGATCGCGTTTCCCAGGAGGTTCGAGAAGACTTGCAGGATTCGATCGTGATCCGCGAGGATACGCGGCAGGTCGGGATCGAGCTCGTGGGTGACGTGAATCGACCTCGCGGCCGCGAGGGTCTCGATGGATTCGCAGCAGATGCCCACGATGGCTCGAATGTCGTGGACCTCGGGCTCCACGACGAAGGTCCCCGATTGGATCTTGGCGAAGTCCAGGATGCTCATGATCAGCCGTTGCATGACCGTCGCCGAGCGGTCGACGCTGTCTGCGATCTTCGAGAGCCGCGCCCGCACGTCCGGATCGTTGGGGCGGAGCCTCTTCAGCAGACGCGCGTTCATCAGGATGGCCGAGAGCGGGTTCTTCAGATCGTGCGACACGATGGCCACGACGTCTTCCCGTGTTCGAATGGCCTCACGGAGCTGCGTCTCGATGTTCTTTCGTGCGGTGACATCGCGGATGATCGCGGTCACCTGCAGCTCGCCGTCGACGAGCACGGGGCTCAGGGAGACGTCGATGGGGAACTCGCTCCCGTCTCTTCGCGCGGCATAAAGATCGAGACCCGCTCCCATGGGGCGCGCGTGGGGATCTGCGACATAGGCGGTCCTGTGCTGGACGTGCCCCCGATACCGCTCGGGGATCAACATCTCCACCGGCTGATCGATCACCTCCTCGGGCTCGTATCCGAACAGGGACGCGATCTGCTTGTTCACGAGCGTGATGCACCCCCGGGCGTCGACGACGACGATCGCGTCGTGGGCGCTCTCCACGAGGCTTCGATAACGCCGCTCGGCCACCTCGCGCGCGCGCTCCGCCCGTTTTCGCTCGCTGATGTCGCGAACGAAGCTCAAGAGCCTCCCATCGGGGGAGAACTTGGCGCTGATCTCGACCGGCAGATAACTGCCGTCCTTCTTTCGCAGATCCCATTCAGCGACGTCGACGGTTCCGGGCTCCGCCAGGCGCCTCAGGGCGGCCTCGAAGCGTGACGCGGCCTCGGGCGGGATCCTGTCGAGGAGCGCTGTGCCGACGAGCTCGTCCCGGGAGAGGCCGAGCATCCCGCACCCGGCGCCATTCACGTCGATGCAGCGCCCCGCCGCGTCGACGACGAAGATCCCGTCGGCCGCGAGCTCGACGAGATCACGATACCTCTGCTCGCTGCGCCGGAGCGCCTCCTCGCTCCTTCTCTTGGCGGTGATGTCGTCGTGCACGGCGACGAGGACGAGCCCGTGCTCGGGGTGGCGGAACTGCGACGCCGTGACGCGACACCAGAAGGGCGTCCCGTCCTTCCGGACGTTGTGGATGTCGTAGGTCGCGACGTTTTGCGCGAGAATGGTCGACACGAGCCGACGCGCGAGCTCCTGCGCGCCTCCGGTGACGTCCTCGAAATTCAGGATCGAGACGTGCCGCCCGATGAGCTCTCCGGGGGCATACCCGAACATGGCCTCGAATTTCGGGTTCGTGTGGACGATCGACCCGTCGGAGGCCTTCACCAGGCAAGCTCCTTCGGCCATGTTGTGCAGGATCTCCGCCTGGAGCGCCACCTGCTGCGTACGCTGCTCGACCCGCCGCTCCAGCTCCGCGTTCGCGTTCTTCAGCGCGTCCTCCGCGAGCTTCCTCTGCGTGATGTTCTCGACGAACATCAGAATGCCGCCGATCTCCTCGCCGTCCTCGTGCCAGGGGCGGACCTCCCACCGGATCCACGTGACCGTGCCGTCGGCTCGCTCGAAGCGATCCTCGTCGCAGCGCTCGACCGCGCCGGCGAGGCAACGACGGTGCACCTCTTTCCACCAGTCGGGGACTTCGGGGAAGACCTCGTAATGAGACTTGCCCACGCAGTCCACCGCCTCCAGGCGAAAGTCGGAGATCCATCGGCGGCTCACCCAGAGGTATTTCATGTCCCGATTGAACATCGCGACGGCGCCGGCCGCGTGGTCGATCATGAGCCTCCAGTGATAGGCGGCCCTCTCCCGCGCATCGTCCAGTCGATTGAGCTTCTCCGAGAGCCGCCATAAAATGGCGGACAGGACGGTCGTCCCGAGCGCGACGATGAGCACGACCGAGAAGCCCAGATCGAAGATGTGGTGGGTGCTCCCCAGTTGCACGAGGAGGCCGAGCACCACCAGCGTCAGCAGGGCCGCGGGCAGCGTTCGTTTTGCCAGCGCGCCCCCGGGCTTGTCGCTCACGAAGACGGACATGACGCCGACGCGAGGTCGGGCGAACAGCAGGCCGAGCGAGAGCAGCGTGAACGCAATCTCCGTGTGAATCGCCACGGAGGAGTAAGGGAAAAACGTGATCATGGCGTGGACGCCGTACAGATATCCGAGCAGCCCCAGCATGGAGAGGAACAGGCCCAGGAGGACCGGGATTTGCCACGGCCAGTTCCGGCGCTTGGAGGACTGCTGGAGGAGCAGCGCCAGGCCGAGCGACAAGAACTTCAGCGCTGTGATCGGCGCCATGCGCCCCGGCGGGGTCGGGGAAAGGGCGGAGTCCGCATCGGCGACGAGCGCCTCGTCGATGGGAAGAGCGAGCCCGCACAGGTACTCGGCGAGCGTCACGGCGGCCATGCAGGTCACGAGGCCCCCGCAGAGCAAGAGGAGAATGGTTTTGCCTTTCGAGCGACCCTTGGCTCGTTCTGCGTGGAGCACGAGGAGGGCGAGCCCCATCCATGCGAACGAGACCGCCGTGTTCACCTTCATCGACGGGAAGTGCGTCCTGACGCGCGTCAGCTCCTCCACGTCGAACGCCCAGCCCATCATCACGAGCACCGCGATCACGAGCACGGCGACCCCGAATGCCATCGATGCTTTCTGGTACAATGCGATGAGCCGGCTGCAAGATTCGGTGTCGCCCTTCGTGCTCATCACCTCCCCCTCTCGCCATCAACCGCGACGCTCGCCCGTCTCCTCGCCGTGACCCCTCCAGGCCACCGGAGACAGGCGGTCGAACAGCGCAGGCTCCTCGTGCCTCACACGGGAGGTTCGGCATCGCTTCGACATGACCGCTAGGGTATCTCGTAGCACGTCGCCGGTTGTCGTATCGTCTCTTTGTCCGTTCCCGGGACGCAGATAGGCGTCGCCGCCGGGCTCGACGTCAGGGTCGACGATACCGGTCGCCCGGTTCGTATCGAGGCGGAAGCGAGGGCGGAGGCTCGACGTGTGGAGGGGGGAGGAACGAGGAACGAGGACGCCGGAGGGGCCTGCGTCAGTTCGGCGCCGGAATGTCCACCTGGCAGTTCTTCGCGGGCGTCAGCCACTTGATCGCATTCAACCAGAACAGCTCGACCTGATATTCCGGGTGCCCCGTCCACTCGGAGTCGTACGTGATCCATTCGTCGCCCCACATGAGCACGTGGCCGCTCTCCACGTCCTGCGCCTTGAGCACGTCGTGCCCTTGCTCCGAGGCGAGCGTCTGGCCCATTCCCTCGACCGGATATCCATTGTCGATGCCGATCTGCGTCACGCCGTTCGTCACGGGATGCGCCACCCAGGTCGAGACGGGGATGGTCGAGCCCCCGGCCTGCGGGAGGATCTGCTGCGCGCCGTAGCTCATGCCGAAGGCGCTGAGGAGCGTGTTCACGTTCGTCCGCTCGTTCGGGTCGGCATACCCGATGAGCGTCATGAAGCCGCCCCCCGCCTTCACCCACGCGCTGAGCGCCGCGACCTCGGCCTCCGAATACGAGCGGTTCAGCTCGTTCAGGTTCTGCGCGACGATGACCTGGTATTTGTCGAGCAGGTCCTTCGTGAGCACCTGGTCGTTCAGGGAGACGGCTCCATTGTCGCTCCGGGTGTCGAGCCACGTGGCGAAGACATCGCCATTGCCCCACTGGCCGGGCAGCCCGAGCGTCGCGACGCGCAGGCAATCGCAGATGCCGTCGTTGCCCACGTCGACGTTGTCGATGACCCCGTCGCCGTCGTTGTCGATGCCGTCGCACACCTCGGGCCCGCCCCCGCCGGAGCCACCCGCGCCGCCACTGCCGACGAACGCGCCCCCGACGTTGTCGCCGCCTTGTCCGGCGCCGCCTTGTCCGGCACCACCCTGTCCAGCGCTGCCGCCTTGTCCCGAGCCGGTCGTGCTCGCGCCGGCGCCGCCGGTCGCAGTCCCGCCGCTTTGTTCGCAGCCAGAGGCGAGCACGAACAGGACGGCGGCGAGCTGAAGTGCATAAGAACGTTGCATTCCTGCACTATAAGGGTTCATACGCGCGGCACGCAATCCAGATGGATGGCGAGGGCTTGCTCCCTACGTGGAACCGGTTCGAGGGGGTCAGACGACCGGGTCGAAGGGGTCACACGACCGGGTCGAAGGGATCACACGACCGGGTCGAAGGGATCACACGACCGGGTCGAAGGCGTCGGCGATCGGGTCGAGGGCGTCGGCGATCGGTTGGAGGGGGTCGCACGACCGGTTGGAGGGGGTCGGGTGACCGGGTCGAGGGGGTCGGCGACCGGTTGGAGGGGGTCGGCGACCGGTTGGAGGGGGTCGGGGGACCGGGTCGAGGGGGTCGGCGACCGGGTCAACAGGGAAGGTGTCTTACGTTCCCCTCGGGCCTCTTCGCCGTGATCAATTCCGCCGGCGCGCGCGGCCCATGGCGTAGGCGATGCCGCTCTGGAGCGTCCCCTTGGTCACGATCGCGGTGAGGTCGAGGTCGAGGTCCACGATCGCGCGCGCGAAGTCCGGGCGCATGCCCGAAAGGACGACCTCGGCGCCGATCAGGCGGAGCGCGCTCGCCGATTGGAGCAAGGCGCCGGCCGCGCGCGCGTCGATGCGCTTCATCCCCGTCACGTCGATGATGACCGTGCGTGTCCTGTGCGCCTGGGCTCCGTGGAGGACCGCTTCCATCATCGCCTCGGCGCGCGGCGCGTCCATCGTCCCGATGAGGGGGAGCACGAGGATCTCCTCCGTGATCGGGATGAGCGGCATCGAGAGCTCGTCGAGCCGCGCGCTTTGCATCTGGATGATCTCCTCCTGCAGCGCGGCGCGCGCGGTCTCCGCCTGCGCGCGTTCTTCCAGCTCCTGCTCCAGGCGCTCGTTGGCCGCGGAGAGCTCCTCGGTGCGGCGGGCGATTCCCTGTTCGAGGTGCTGGTTGAGCTCCCGCAGCTCGGCGCCCATCGATTGCAGCCGGTCATAAAGCATCGCGTTTTCGATGGAGATGACCGCCTGCGCGCAGAGCATCTGCAAGAACTCCAGCCGCTCCTCGGCGAACGCGCCTGCGGTGCGGTTGTGCTCCAGGTACAGGACGCCGCGGCAGCGGCCCTGGTGGATCAGCGCGACGGCAAGCACGCTCTGGGGCGCGGCGCTCCGCACGTGCGCGTCCGCCGCGAAGCGCGGGTCACGCGTGGCGCTCTCCAGCACGAGCGGCTCTTGCGTGCGCGCCACGTAACGGACGATGGATTGGGCCAGATCCGCGCGCGCTTCGAGGGGGGTGTCGAGCCGAGACTCGACGAGATCCGGGCTGACCTGGAATCGAGCCTCGACGACCCACGCCCCGTTGCGATCGAGGATCAAAAAGCCGCGCTCCGCCCCGGCATTGGCGAGGATGATGCGCATCAGCCGCTGGATGAGCTGATCCAGGACGATCTCGCCGGAGAGCGCCTGCGCGGCGCGGACGGCCGTCGTCAGGTCGAGCAGCTTGCCGACCGTCGACCGGATCGAGAGGGTCGTCGTGCCGGGCCCGAGGGCCGGGGTGGACGGGACGTCCGGCGTGGAGAGCAGGGCCCTGTGTTTTCGTTCGAGCTGCGCGACCTTGATCGTGGCCCCCCAGCGGAGGTAGCCGTAATGGGCCTCGGTCAAATAGGTGCGGGCATTCTTCGATTGTCCCCGCCCGAGGAAGAAGAGGCCATAAAGCTCGTTCGTGATCGCCTCGTCCTGCGGGAAGCCGTGCTTGGCGGCCAGCGCGAGGGCCTGCTCGTAGGCGTCGATGGCTTCACTCGGGCGCCCTTCGAGTTTCGCGATCTCGGCCGCGACGAGGGCATGCCGGTGGGCGGTGTTCTCCGGACAGGCGCCCGCGAGCGAGGCGAGCTTGTCCCGGTACCGGACGAGCCGCTCGAGGAGGCGTGGCTTCTCTTCGGGCTTCGCGTCCGGGTACACTGCGGCGAGCACGAGGCTCGCATGGAAGGGCAAATCGGTGGGCCAGTGATGCCCCACGACCGCGCCCGCGGCCTCCTCGGCGCTTTCGAGGAGCGGGAGCGCCGCTTCGGGGCGGTCGTGCAGGAAGAGCGTGAGCGTCTTGTAGGTGAAATAGAGGACCCGGACGAATCCCATGAGGACCGGATCGAGGCCCGCGACCCACGCCGCCTCGTCGAAGGTCCCGTCGTTGAAGGACGTGGGGCTCTCGGTGTCTCCCCGCAGGCAGGCGATCGTCTGCTGGATCGCGACGAGCTGCGCGCTCGACATGGGGTTCTGGATCCGCTTCAGGATGGCGCCGCTGCGACGCGCCTCGGCGGTCACGACGTCGAGCGGATCGCCCAGCCGGAAGAGGGTCACCGGGACGAAGACACACGCGAACGAGCCATACACGAGCTCGCCCGACTGGAGGCTCAGTTGCCGGGCCCGCGCGAAATGCGGGACCACCCGCCGCAGCGGATGGGCATACCCGGCGAACGTCGCGAACGACTGGGTCACCTTGCAGAGGAGCGCCGGGTCGCCGTGTGTCTCGGCGAGCCCGAGCCCGACCTCGCCGAAGACGCGGCTCTCGGCATAACGCCCGAGCGCCCCGGCCAGATAAAACCCGTACGACACATAGGATTGCGCGGTCGACCCGCAATGGCCACGCGTCATCCCGCGCGAGGTCTGCGTGGCGAGGACGAGCTTCCAGAACCGGATGTCGATGCAGTACGCAGGGACCAGCAGATCGGGGAGGATCCGGGCCGCCGCGAGCTCCTCGGGATCCGTGAGCTCCGGCGACGCGAGGAGCGCGGCGGCGCCCCCCTCCGCGAGGAGGTGATCGATCCGCTCGACCTCGCGCGTGGCCATCTCCTCCGCCTCCTCCGGGGTCGGGGGCAGGTCGACGCCGAGCAGCGCGAGGGCCGCGCGCCCCGCGTCCATGGCCTCGGAGAACCGCCCGAGCGAGGTGTACATGATGACCCGCACGCCATACGCGTCCGCGCGCTGCCACGCGCGGACGGCCCGCGCGAGGATGCGGTCGATGAGCACGTCGGCCTGGGCCGTGCGCCCCGCCATGGCCTCGCACTCGGCCTGATCCCGGAGGAGCGAGAATGTCAGGTCGTCTTCGTCGATCCACCCCTCGTCGTGGACGAGGGCGACGCCCGCCGCGAGGAAGGCCGCCGCCTCGCTGTAAGCTCCTTGGCCGCGCGCGGCCCGGCCGGCCTGGAGGTCGAGCCGCGCGACCGTCCGTTTCTCCTCGGCGTCCTTGATGTGCGTGGCGCCTGCATTGAACTGGCGGGCCGCCTCGAAGAGCTCCTCGGGCCGCGCGCCCTCGCCGAGCGCGTGATGGAGCCGCCGTCCGATGCGCAGGTGAACCCCGGCCCGGACCTCGGCCGGGGCCAGCGCGTATGCCGCCTGCTCGACGCGATCGTGCAGGAATCGATACCGCGCATTGATCGGGGTCTCCCCGCCTATGCCCATGCCGTCCGGGGGAGGGAAGCCGGACGCGACGCTCGGGACCTCGACGTCGTCCGACGTCGGCAGGAGCAGGTAGTCCTGATCCAGGGGCACGAGGTACCCCTCCCGGAGCGCGGGCCATAACGAGGCGGCCACGCGGCCCGGGGGCTCGCCGGCGATCGCATGCAGCGTCGAAAGGTCGAACTCGCGGCCGATACACGCCGCGAGGGAGACCATCTGCTGGGCGCGCAGATCGAGCTGCCCGAGGCGCGCGGCCATGAGATCCGCCACGTTGTCCGCGATGGGGGCTGCGGCGATCTCCGCGTCGTCCCACGTCCATTTCCCTTCGGCTCGATCCACGCGAAAGAGGCCGTCGCGATGGAGGGCGAGGAGGAGCTGCGAGAGGAAAAACGGATTGCCCCCCGTCTTGGCCCCGAGCTGCCCCGCGAGCGTCCGGAGGCGCGCCGGGTCACTGCGCGGGAAGGTGTCCCCGAGGAGGCGCACGACGCTCTCCTCGTCGAGCGGATGAATCGCGAGCTCTGTCGGGATCACGCCTTGCTTTCGGATTTCGCGCAGCGTCATTCGAAGCGGGTGTGTCTCGTCCACCTCGGTGTCCCGATAGGCGCCGAGGAGCATGACGGCGCTCCCGGCCGGATCCGTCGTGAGCAGGCGCATGAGCCAGAGCGACGCGGCGTCGGCCCATTGCAGATCGTCGATGAAGAAGACGAGCAGGCGTTGCGGGCCGGAGAGGGCGCGGACGAAGCTCTGCATCAGCATGCCGAGCCTGTTCTGCGCCTCGACGGGGCCCGCAGGGGGGGCCGGGGGCTGCGGGCCGATGACACGCTCGAGCTCGGGGACGAGGTCGATGAGGAGCGCGCCGCCCTGGCCCAGCGCCGCGAGAAGGGCGCTCCGGCGCTCCTCGAACCGATCCGGCGGCTCGCTGAGCACGCCCTTCACGATCTCGCGGAAGATCTGGATGAACGCGCTGAAGGGCATATCGCGGCGCAGCGCGTCGAATTTGCCGGCGACGAGGTTTCCCCCTCGAAGCGCGAGGGCGCGCTGCACCTCCTGGACGAGCACCGATTTGCCGACGCCCGCCGCGCCCGCGAGCAGGACGATCTCCGCCCCGCCGCGGCTCATCCTGTCGAACGTCGAAAGGAGGGCCGCGACGTCCGCTTCGCGCCCGTAGAGCTTCTCCGGAATGGTCAGCGTATCGCGGAGGTCCCTGTGCCCGAGCTCGAAAGGCGGGACAGCGCCCGTATCGAGGGCCTCGACGCACCGGGCAAGATCGGCCGCGAGCGCGGCGGCTTGTTGATAACGGTCCTCCGCGGCCTTGGCGAGGAGCTTCATCACAATCGCGGAGACGACGTCGGGGATCCCATGCCGTCGCTCGTGCGGGGGCACGGGCATCCGCGCGGCGTGGCTGTGCACGAGATCGATGGGGTCCTGCTCGTCGAAGGGCAGGGCGCCGGTCAGCATCTCGTAGATCGTGGCGCCGAGGGAGTAGAGATCCGCGCGGGAATCCACCGTGCGCCGGAGGAGGCCGGTCTGCTCGGGGGCGATATAGGCGAGCGTCCCTTCGAGGAACGCGTGGCCCCCTGCGGGTGCGCTCTCGTGGGCCAGCAGCGTGGCGATGCCGAAATCGATGAGCCGGACGTCGGCGGGGCGCTCGCCCACGAGGACATTGTTCGGGTTGACGTCTTTATGGATGACGCCGCGCGCGTGGACGCCGTCGAGGATCCGCGCGAGCGCGAGCGCGATGTCGAGGCAGGCGCGGAGATCGAGCGGGCCCCGTCGCAGGCGGAGCGTGAGCGATTCGCCGCCGGTGTCTTCGAGGACGAGCGCGAGGCCGGCGCCGTACCGGAGGAGCGCGTGGGCCTTGAGGATGCCCGGGCCCTCCAGCATGCGCAGGAGGGCGTGCTCGTGGCGCAGCCTGGCCAGCTCACGCGGGTGCGGGTGTTCCCCCCTCGTCACCTTGAGCACGACAGGCGTGCGGTCGTTTTCCCGGAGACCACGGTAAAGGGCCACCCCAGGCCCCTCGTGAATCTTATCGAGTCCGGAATAGTTTGGAATGAAGAGCGTGGCATCCATGTAGAGCGTTGCCCTTTTTGGCCCCCGAACGGCCCCCCGAGCGTTGGAGGGCGAGGGTTTCACAACGCTGGATATTCGTCAACGCCCACTTGATCCGAAGTTTCGTGTTCGGGCGGCCCATGGAAGGTAACGACACCAGGCGTCGAGGAGAATGCCGCGGTGCGCCACTTTGGTGAAACCGAATCCAGGTCAAACAATGTCCGTACCGCGGCATTCTTTATGCCGCGTGTGCCGAGGACGGTGCTATCTTATCGATATCTCGCGCGCGCTGGCTCCATTGTGGATGGCGTATGACCGCGCGGGTTGTCATGCGCGTCGGCGCTCGCGGGATGGATGTCCACTTACGATGTCATGAGGTGACCCATGTCCGGAAAAGCTCAGATCAAGCAAAAGCTCGAGATTCACGATCTCGTCGCCAGGTTCGCCGATCTCGTGAACCGCAAGGCGATGAATGAAATGCACCACCTCTTCACGCCGGACGCGGTGCTCGACATCACCGGCTTTCAGCACATCGTCGGTCGCAACAACATCATCACGTTCCTGACCGACATCCTGAGCCTCTGGAGCGGTATCGTGCAGGCGGTCCACTCCGGCACCGTCGAGATCGTGCCGGGCACGCACCCCAAGCGGGCCACGGGGCGCTGGTATCTGACGGAGTTCGGCGTGAAGGAGAACGTCGACACCTATGTGGGCGGCGTCTACAGCGACGATTACGTGCGGACGGCGAGCGGATTCCGGTTCACCCGGCGTCGGTTCGATCTCCTTTACATGCGCGCCGGGGCGACCGTCACAGCCCAGGCGTTCCCCTCCGACCTGCCCTGAAGCGTCGCGCCGGGGCTTTGCCCCGGACCCCGCGGGGGGCTGTCCGCCCCCTCGACCCCGGACCAGCGAGGCGCTGGACCCAAGTTCGATGAACTGCGCGATGCGCAGTTCATCGAACAGGCCCGGTCAAGACCAGCAACGACCCTGCCCACCAAGACAGCCGCGCCGCGGGTTCGGCTGGCGACCTGGCTTCTTCGTCGGCCTGTTTGAAAACCTGCGCGGAGCGCAGGTTTTCAATCCTGGGTCCAGCGCCTCGCTGGTCCGGGTGCAGGGGCGGAGAGCCCCTGCTGGGGCCTGGGGCAAAGCCCCAGCGAAGCGGCTTCGAGCCTTGCATCCCGCTTGCCCCCGCGCGTTGTCTCGGCGAGCATGCGCCCATGCGCAGGCAGAGCGCCCTGTTCGGGACCGTCCTCCTCTCCTCGGTCGCCCTCGCGGCCTCCTGCGCTCCTTCCGGCGGCACGCCGGAGCTTTCACCGAAGACCGCCGCCCCCGCCGCCGATCCCCTACGGGGTCGTATCTTCGCCACCTTGCCCCAATCCAAGCTCGACCTCGCCCCGGCCGAGATCGTCTTGAAGGGCAAGCACCACGGCAAGGAACTCGCGGACGGCAGCGAGTGCGAGGGGTGCCACGCGGACGTCGCCGCCGGCTTTCGTGGCAGCGCCCATGCGTTTGCTTCGTTCAACAACCCCATGTACCGGGCCGCCGTCGATCGGTTCCGCGCCGACGTGGACCACGACAAGAGCCGGTTCTGCGGCGGTTGTCACGACATCTCCCTGCTCGTCGACGGCGCCATGGACAAGGCCATCGAGCCCTCCGACGCGCGCGCGCACGCCGGGATCGGGTGCCGGACGTGCCACGGAATCGAGGAGGCGCGTATCGACGGGAACGGGAGTTATACGCTCAGCGCCGAGCCGTTCCCCGCGCCCAAGCCGAGGGATCCCAGGAGCATCGCCGCGCACAAGGCCCGCGCCGCGACCCCCGCGCTGCGGACGGCCGCGATTTGCGCGAGCTGCCATCGGGCCTTTTTGAACGAGGGGACCGGGAACGCGCATCACCTCATCGGGCAGGACGACGTGACGCCGTGGCAACAATCCGTGTATGCAGGCTCGCGCGTGCACGCGCTCGACGAGGAGGTGGCCGAGCAGGATTGCCGGGGCTGTCATATGCCCCGCGTGCGCGCGGAGCGGGGGGATCCCGCGGCGAAGGAAGGGAAGATCGCGTCGCACGCGTTCCTCGGGGGGCATACGTGGCTCGCGGCGATCCGGAAGGATCCAGACGTGCTCGCGAAGACACGCGTGTTCCTCGAAGGGTCGGTGTCCATCGATATCGCGGCCGTGATCGGCGCGGATGGGCATCGGACGTTGCCGGCGGATGGAGCGCCGGTGGCGGCGGGGGAGCGGGTCGTGGTCGCGGTGGCGCTGCGCAATGAACGCGTGGGGCACAGGTTTCCCGGCGGGACGATGGACGCGGCGGACGCGTGGGTCGAGGTGGAGGTGCGGGACGCGAACGGCGCGCTCGTGGCCGAGGCGGGGCTCGAGCACGAGGCGACCGGCGACGATCCGACGGCGCACCGGCTGCGCGCATTGCAGGTCGGCGACGACGGGAAGCCGCGGCTGGAGAGGCAGACGGAGCAATTCCGGGCGCCGGTCTTCAATCACACGATCCCGCCGCGGGGCGCGCAGGTGGTGGAGTATGGGCTCGAAGCGCCGGCCGGCGTCGCCTTCCCGCTGCGCGTGATCGCGCGGCTGCGGCACCGGACGCGGAGCCTGCCGGTGTTCCACGCGGCGTGCGAGGCGTCGAAGAGCGAGCGCGGGAAGGCGTTCCGCGCCGCAGGTTTTGATCTCGACGGGTGCACGCCCGAGCCCGTGACGAAGGTGGCCGAGGCCGACGCGTGGATCGGGCCGGGCTCCGCGGGGCGGAAGCCGGAGAAGCCGGGCAAGCCGAGGTGGCGCAGGCTCTACGATCACGGGCTCGGGATGATCGGCGCTTTGCAGGAGCGGCGGGACGAGGCCGGGCCGAGCCTGCTCGCGGCGCTCGCCGAGGCCGAGGCCACGGGCGAGGCGAGGCCGAAGGCGGTGGTGATGGCGGCGCTCGCCTTGCTCGCGAGCCGGCAAGGGCGGGTGGACGAGGCGATGGGTTGGCTCGACAAGGTCACGCCGCTCGCGCCGGACCACCCGGCGATCCCGTATCTGCGCGGCGAGGCGCTCGCGCAGGTGTGGCGGTTCGAGAAGGCCACGCCGCCGCTCGCCGAGGCCGCCGCGCGCGCGCCGGGCGACGACGCGGCGTGGGTGATGCTCGCCGTCGCGCGAGGCAGCGCGGCCGACGCGCGGGGCGCGCTGGAAGCGGCGCGGCGAGGGCTCGTGGTGCAGCCGCGGGATCACGATCTCTTGCGCGTGCAGGCGCTCTCGCTGGCGGCGCTTTCGGCGCCGGAGGCCGAGGTGACGGCGGCGTGGGCGGCCTGGCAGAAGGTGCGGCCGGCCGATGTGATCCCGCGGGTGAAGGCGAAATGCAGCCGCGAGGTGCCCGGCTGCGCGCTGGAGCGGAGCCCGGTGCACGTGCATCCGCTGCGGATGCGTCGGTAGCAGTTATCCGCCGTCCGGCTCGCTCGACGAGGGGGCGGGCGAGAGCGGCAGCTCGACCCGGAAGGTCGACCCCTCTCCGACCTCGCTCGACAAGAAGATCCGCCCGCCGTGCGCCTCGACGATGGTGCGGGTGATGTAAAGGCCGAGCCCGAGTCCCCCGTAATGGCGCGAGGAGACGCCGCGCTGAAACCGCTCGAAGAGCTGCACCTGCACCTCGGCCGGGATCCCGATCCCGTGGTCCGTCACCGAGAGCCGGGCGCGTGGCCCCTCGCTCGCGATCGTGATCTCGATGGGATTTTCTTTCCCGAATTTGATGGCATTCGTGAGGAGGTTCGTCACGACCTGCTCCAGCCGGTACGGATCCCACCGGCCGACGACTGGCTCTGCTGCGCGCACGGTGAGCGTGCTGCCGGATTGCGCGATCTGGTCGACGAGCTGGGCGACGACCTCCTCGACGAGCGCGCGCAGATCGACCTGCGTCGGGTTCAATTCGAGCCTGCCCGCCTGGATCCGGGAGACGTCGAGGAGCATGTCGACGAGGGTGGCGAGGCGCTTGATCTGCCGCCCGGAGAGGGCGACCGCGGCGCGCACGCGCTCGGGATCCATGCCTCGGGAGAGGCGCTGCCCGAGCGATTGAATGGCGAGCTGCAAGCTCGTGAGCGGGGTGCGCAGCTCGTGGGAGGCGACGGAGAGGAACTCGTCGCGCAGGTGGACCGCCTCCTCTGCCGCAGCGCGCGCGTGCCGCTCGTCGAGCAGGAGCCGATCCCGCTGCCGCTCGGCGTGCACGCGCGGGGTGACGTCGCGGAAGCTGAAGACCCGCCCGACCACGCGATCGCCGAGCCGCTGCGGCTGCGAATACCGCTCGAAGACCCGCCCATCCCCGAAGACGAGGGTATCGATGGAGCTCTCCTCGGGGGCGGCATAAATGGCCCGAACCTTTTGTAGAAACGATTCGGGGTCGAGGAGCTGGTCGCGGACGAACGAGAGGAAGATGCTGTCCGACGCGGTGGCGAGGACGTCTTCGGGGATGCCCCACATCTCCACGAACCTGCGATTGTAACGCACGGCGCGCTGCGTTTCGTCGACGACGAGGATGCCGTCCGCCGTCGATTCGAGCGTGGCTTCGAGGAGCGAGTAGGAATGACGCAGCACCTCCTCCGCGCGCTTGCGGGAGGTGACGTCGGTCGCGATGCCTCCCGTGCCATAAGGCTTCCCGGCGGCGTCGCGGAGCGGGAACCTCACGCTGATGTAGGCGCGCGCCTCGTTCTCCATGTACGGCACCGAATCGTCGAACTCGAGGGCCCGGTTCTCCCGCAGGACGAGGAGATCCTGGGCGCGATACCGCTCGGCGACCTCGCGCGGGAGAAAGTCGTGGTCGGTCTTGCCGAGGAGCTCCTCGCGGCGCCGGTGGAACATCTCTTCGAGGCGGCGGTTGGCGAACACCAAGCGGCCCTCGAAGTCCTTGGCGAAGATGACGGCGGTCGTATTGTCCACGATGGCGTGGAGCAGCTCCTGGCTCTCTCGAACGGATGCCTCCGCGCGCCGCCGCTCCGCGTTCTCCTGCTGCAGGTCCGCATAAAGGCGCGCATTCTCGATGGAGATGGCCGCCTGCGCCGAGAGCAGCCGGATCACCTCGACACGATCGGGGGTGAACGCCGCGCGGGTGAGGTCATTTTCGAGGTAAATGACGCCGGCGAGGCGGCCCTTGTAAACGATGGGCGCGGCGAGCGAGGAGCGAGGCCGCGCGCTGGCAAACCATGGATCACGGCCGAACGGCCCCTCGATCGCGCGATCGTCGAGGACGACCGTCTCGCGCGTGCGCGCCACGTACGTCATGACGCCGGCCGGCAGGTCCGCGCGGTCTTCGAGGGGCGTCGCGCGGTGTGCGTGGATGGGCGCCTCGCCGATGAAGTGCTCGGCCTCGACGACGAGCTGCCCGTCGCGCGCGAGGACGAGCACGCCACGCCGCGCGCCGGTGTTCTCGACGAGGACACGCATGAGCGCGTCGAGCAGGCGGTCGAGGACGATCTCGCCCGAGATGGCCTGGGACGCCTTGAGCACCGAGCCAATGTCGAGCGCGGTGCCAGCCGGCCCGGTGGCCGCGGGGCCCCTCGCGCCGCGGAGGATCTCGCCGGGGACGAGGTCGGGGTACGAGCGTTCGAGGCGCCGCATCACCTCGGTCGCGCCCCATTGGCCGTAGACCCTGTGGGCCTCGGTGAGGTAGGCGCGGGCGATGGTGGTCTTGCCGAGCGCGCGGAAGGAGAGGCCCGCGAGCTCGTTGGCGAGCGCCTCGTCGTGGAGGTAGCCGCCGCGCTCTGCGAGGGCGATCGCCTCGTCGTACCGATCGCCGGCCGCGCGCGCGTCCCCACGGGCACGGGTGAGCTCGGCGTGGAGGAGGGCGCTCCGGTGCGCGAGGTTCTCGGGGCAGAGATCCGCCCAGTGGGCGAGTCGTTCGGCGAGGATCTCCGCGCGGGCGAGGAAGCGCGCTCGTTCGTCCGGCGAGACGACGTCCGCCGCCTGCGTCAGCGCGACGCCGGCGTAGAAATGAAACGCGGGGTTTCCATGCCAGGCCGCGACGCCGGGGATCTCGGTGTTCATCGGCAGCGCGGTGCGCGCAGCCTCTTCGAATGCGCCCTGGAAGACGCAGAGGATCACGACGTAGAAGTGGGCGAAGAAGAGCGAGGCCTGGTTGTCGATCCGGCGGGCCGCTTCGATTGACTCGCCGATGTGGACCCACCGGCCCTCGAGCATGGCGGGGTGCGTGGTCTCGCACGAGAGCTGGTGCGCGAGTTGTCCGGCCGCGCCGACGAGCCACGTGATGGCATCGGACTCGTCGAGCTTGCGCATCGGCTGGTAGCTCTGCGCCTCGGCGAGGAGGTCGGCGAGCGGGATGCCGCGCAGGAGGCTGTTCGTGATGCCATTGACCGTGTTGTAAAACGACCAGATGTACTGGCCCGTCTCGAGCCCGGCGTGCATCCCCGCGACCAGCGTCGCCTTGCAGGCGGCGTAGCCCTCGCGCCAGTGCTGCACGAAGGCGCCCCACATGTTGCAGAGCATCGCCTCGGACTTCTTGTCCGGGTAGCGCGCTGCGAGGTCCTTGGCGGCGCGGCCGAAGCGGTAGCCGAGCGTGATGTCGCCGCGGGCGCAGAGGAGCATCCCGAAGTTCATGCAGCCGAAGATCGAGTTCTTCGAGAGCCCGTGGCGCAGCGTGTTCTCGAGGATCTTCGCGACCGTGATGCCGAGGTTGTTCGTGGCCAGGAAGTAGCAGGGGAGAAAGAGCTCCTGGAGCACGTCCTGCATGGCCAGGATCTCCGGGTCCACGAGCGGCGGCAGGCCGGGCAGCGCTTCGATCGTCGTTTCCCGGACGAGCGCCATCGCCCTCTGCACCTCGGCGTCGAGCATGGCTTCGTCGGGGAACGCGGGCAGGTCGAGCCCGAACCCGCGGAGGGCCGCGAGCCCCTCCGCGAGCGCGGCCGGCAGGTCGTTCTTGAGCACCTGCACGCTCATCTTGAGCCGGAGCACCTCGGTGCGATCGAGCCTGCCCTCGGTGTGGTCGAGGCAACGCCCGAGCTCGGCGAGGCCCTCGTCGTGTCGGCCGGCGAGCGCGAGCATGAGGCCCATTTTCTTCGCATACGCGAGGCGGAGGGCGTGCGTGGACGTCCAGGCGTCGGCCGGCAGGCGCGAGAGGCCCTGCTCCAGGTAGTGCAGGGCGGAGCCGAACGCGGCCGACTCCTCGGCGCGCAGGGCAGCGTCGAGGTTCATGCGCGCGAGGCGGAGGCGCTCGGCGGCGTCCGTGACGAGGTCGCCCGCGGCGTTCCAGTGGCCGACGACGTCGAAGAGGCTCGGGCCGTCCGCGCGATCCATGTGCCGCGCGAGGTGGCGGCCGATGCGGAGGCGGTACACGGCGCGATCCGCCTCGGGGATCATCGCGTACGCGCCCTCCTGGACCTTGTCGTGCGCGAAGCGGTAGCCGCTCCGGTCGGCGACGAGCAGCCCCTCCTCGACGGCGCGCTCCAGGCGGCCATACGCCTCCTCCGGCGAGCAAGCGAGCAAGGCGGCGAGCAAGTCGAGGTCGAAGCGGCTCCCGATCGCCGCGCCGAGCCATAACGATTCCTGCGTTCGCGCCGGCAGCCGCCCGATGGTGCGCACCATGAGGTCGACGACGTTCTCCGTGTACGCGAGCGCTTCGATCCTCGCGAGATCCCACCGCCACCCCGCGTCGAACGTGTACGTGAGCACGCCGTGGTCGTGGAGGGACTGCACGAGGCGTTTGACGAAGAACGGGTTGCCGCCCGTCTTCTTGAGCACCACGTCGGCGAGCGGGCCGGTGTCCTCGCGCTCGAGGCAATCGCCGAGCATGGCGAGCAGGTGGCGCTGCACGAGCGGGGCGAGGACGATATCGCACACCGAGAGCCCTCCGCGCCGGAGCTCCCCGAGCGTCATCATGAACGGGTGCGCGGGCGATACCTCGTTGTCGCGGTAGGCGCCGCAGAAGAAGAGCGCTTCGAGCGAATCGTCGGCGAGGAGGGCGCGGAGCAATCCGAGGCCCGCAGCGTCGATCCACTGCAGGTCGTCGAGGAAAAGGACGAGCGGGTGCTCGTGCCGCGCGAACACCGAGACGAAGAGCAAAAAACACTGGTTCAGTCGGTTCTGCGCTTCGATGGGGGTGAGCGCAGGGACGGGCGGCTGCGGGCCGATGACGTGGGTCAAGGAGGGGATGACGTCGCAGACGACCTGCCCGTTTTGCCCGAGCGCCTCGAGGAGCGCATTCCGCCACCGGACGATGCGCGCCTCGCTCTCGGCGAGGATCTGCCGCACGAGGCCGTCGAAGGCTTGGATGAACCCGCTGTAGGGCGCTGCGCGGTGGAAAGGGTCGTGTTTGCCGCTCGTGAAGTAGCCCTTCTGCCGCGCGAGCGGTTTCAGGATTTCATGCACGAGCGAGGACTTGCCGATGCCCGAGTAGCCGGAGACGAGCACGATTTCCCGGCTCCCCGCGAGCGCGCGTTCGAACGCGTCGGTGAGCGCCTGGATGTCGTGCTCGCGGCCGTAGAGCTTCTGGTGGATCCGGAAGAGGTCGGTGCGATCGTGCTGCCCTGGGAGGAAAGGCGTGAGGGGCCCGCCGTTCTGCAAGACCTCGCGGCAATGATGGAGGTCGGCGAGCAAGCCTTCGGCGCTCTGGTAGCGGTCCTCGGCGTTTTTCTCGAGCAGCTTGAGCACGACACCCGAGACCGCCTCGGGGATGGCCCGATCGAGGCTGGAGGGCGGCGTGGGCGAGACGGCGAGGTGCGCATGGATGAGCTCCATGGGATCGACGCCCTCGAAGGGGGGGCGGCCCGTGAGCGCCTGGTAGAGAAGGGTGCCGAGCGCATAAAGATCGGTCCGGTCGTCGACGCCGCGGTTCATCCGACCCGTCTGCTCGGGGGAGACGTAGGGGAGCACGTCGGCGAGCACGGTCGGCGCGTAGAGCATTTCGTGCGCGCGGGTGATCTCGGCGTCGGCGCCGAAGCCGGTGATCTTGACGGCGCCGCCCTCCCCGAGGAGCACGTTCCGCGGGCGGAGATCGCGGTGAACGAGCCCTTCGGCGTGCATCGCGGCGAGGCCTTCGGCGAGCGCGTGCGCGAGATCGAGCGCCTCGCCCACGGGCAACCTGCGGGAAGGACGCGCGGCGAGGGTCTGCGCGAGGTCGCGGCCCGGGAAATCTTCGAGCACGACGATCAGCGCGCCGGCGCGCTCCTCGACGCCTCGCACCGCGACGAGGCGCGACGAGGCGATCCGCGCGAGGCGCTCGTACTGTTGCTTGAAGCGCGCGATTTCAGCGGCGCGCGCGCCCTCGGGGCGCAAGACCTTGAGCAGGACGGCCGTGTCGCCCTCGCGGCGCGCGCGGTAGAGGGTGAAGGAGTCCGTCTCCTCGGTTTTCTCGCCGAACGCGTAGCCTGTACCGGCCATCATGGGAAAACCTCGCTCGTCTGACGGGCGCGGACGGGAGCGGTTTGTTTATGCCACAGAGGCGAGGCCGCGGAGCGGGTTTCCGGTGTTGCCGGGCCGGAGGGCCGAGCTGTGACGCCTCGTCGCGTACGCCCGAGCGCGCAAGCCCATCGTTTACGGGCTGTAGAATTCGAGGACGGTCGCGAAATCGTCGGGATCCGACGCGATATTCGTGACGTCGCCCGTGGTGAGGTCGATGGTGACGTACCCGAGATTGGCGAACACGTAGTATTCGTTTTTCGCCGGATCGAGGCCCCCGCGGGCGCTGTGCGCCATGACGGTGGGGAGCGTCTTGATCGGGGTATGTAGACCGGTATGGGGATCCAGCGTCCCGAACTCGAACACGAGGGCCGCGGCGTCCCACACGAGCCCATACATCGTGCCCGTGAGGGGATGGATCTCGATCCCGGACACGTCGTCCACGACCGGCGCGACGTGGCTGATGAGGCCCGTGCTCACGTCGATCGTCAGCCAACCGAGGTTCGTCCTCAGGTAATAATGTTCGCCGGTCGGATCGATCCCCGGATCGTCCGAGAGCCACATCACGCCGGGGAGCGTGCGGATGCTGGTGAAGACCCCGGTCGCTGGATCGACGGTGCCGAAGTGCTCCTCGAAGGCCACGTCGTCCCATTTCACCCCGTAGAGGACCCCGGTGAGGGGGTGCGCTCGCACCGTCGCGCTTTCCCACGGCGGCGAGACATCGACGACATTGCCGGTGTTCACGTCGATCGCGAGCTGGCCGAGGTTCGTGTTGACGTAGAATCGACCGTGCACGGAGTCGAGCGCGATCGGGCCGCCGACGAATTGAACACCGGCGAGGATGTTCATCGTGTGCAGCTTTCCCGTGGAGGGGGTGACGAAGCCGAAGTGCTCCTCCATCTCCATTGGATCGTAATGTACGCCGTACAGCGTCGTCGTCAGCGCTCCGCCGCCCGAGCCGCCAGCGCCGCCAGCACCGCCAGCGCCGCCTTGTCCGGCTTGTCCACCAACGCCGCCAGCGCCGCCTTGTCCGCCAACGCCTCCTACGCCGCCCGAGCCGCCAGCACCGCCTTGTCCGCCAGCGCCGCCTTGTCCGCCAACGCCTCCTACGCCGCCCGAGCCGCCTTGTCCGCCAGCGCCGCCCAAGCCGCCTTGTCCGCCAGCGCCGCCCGAGCCGCCCTGCGCGCCGCCGCCCCCTTGCCCGCCCGAGCCGCCGACGCCGCCCGAGCCGCCCTGCCCGCCGACGCCGCCCGCGCCGCCGGCTGCCCCATTCCCCTCACTGCCGTTGTTGCCGCTGCCGCTGCAGCCGAGAAGCACAACGAGCAAGACAAGCATTCGAGAACCCCGCATTTGGCCTCCTGCTCAAGGTGCGAAAAGTAGACAGGGCCCCCTTTCCCCGGTCAATCAAGAAGGATCACCCGTACGTTTCCAGCAGCGCCGCCAGCCGCACGTGCACGGGGACGCGGCCCAGGTAGCTCTCGCGGAGCGCGGGATCGGCGATCTTCTCGGCCTGCGCCTCGGCTGCCTGTTTCAAGTGGAGCAGCGTCGTCCGGACTTGGCCGTGCTCTCCGAGCGCCTCGAGCGCCTGGACCAGGACGAGGCCGAGCGCGACGCGCAGGCGGTGATCCACGACTCCAAGCGCTTCGCCTTGCGCGAGCGCCTCCTCGCAAAGGCTGCGCGCCTCGTCGGCCCGACCTGCGGAGAGGCGCGCCGCAGCGCGTACGGTCGTGTGCCCGAGCGCCACGAGGGGCATGCCCTTCACGGCTGGCTCGAGCGCCACGAGCGCAGGCTCGACGCCGTCGAGGTCCCCGCCCGCGACGCGCGCTTCGAGGATCGCGAGGCGCGCATACAGGCCGAGCAGGCCTTCGTCGAGCGCGTCGGCCTCCTTTGCGACGGCCTCGCAGAGGCGGATGCCCTCCGCGACGGCCCCCCGATCGAGCGCGATCCACGCGAGCACGCATCGGCCCAAAAGCACGGCCTGGCTGCCGGGAGGCGACGCGGCGAGCGCGCGCTCGACGAGGGCGCTCGCCTCCTCGAACGCGCCGAGCGCGAGGAGAAGCCAGCCCACGTGGACCTCGGCGTGGGGCCCGTAGCGCTGGTCGCCCGCCTCGCGGAAGCCACGCGCGCTCAGGCGGTGCAGCTCGAGCGCGTCCCACAGGTCTTGCTCGATGTGGCGCGCCCAGCACCCCTGGGCGTGGGCGAGCCACGCCATCACCGAGGGATCCTCCGCCGCGCGGCCCATCGAGAGGTGCTCCATGCGCCGCAGGTACCGCTCGGCCGAGGCATGCTGGCCCCTCAGGAGCTCGGTGTTCATGGCCATCGTGAAGGCCCAGGCGAGCGCGGGGATCGCCTCGGGCTCGGGCTCGACGCGGAGCAGCGCCGCCATGGCCTCGCCGAGGACGTCGAAGCGGCGGAGCATGAGGCCGTTGCTGATGACGCCGCCGAGCGCGCGCGCATGGCTGAGGCTGCCGGGCTTGGCGAGGAAGAGCGCGACCTGCGCCGCCTCGTGCGCCCGGACGTACTGGCAGCTCCAGGTCCAGGCGTCGGTCTGGATGGCCCGGAGCACGGCCGCGTCCGCGCCGGCCGCGCCGAGGCCGAGCGCCGCGTCGGCGAGCGAGACCGCGGCCTCGTTGTCGCCCGCGGCGAGGGAGTGCTCGGCCGCGCGCACGTAATACCCGATGGCCCGGCTCGCGTCGCCGGCCCGGCCGAAATGCTCGGCGAGGACCTTGGGATCCTTCTCCCCGGCCGCGAGCAGCCACGCGCCCGCCCGCGCGTGCGCCAGGGCGCGATCCCGCTCCGTCAGCGTCGCATAGGAGCCCTCCTGGAGCAGGGAGTGGCGGAAGGCGTATTCGTCGCGGCCGGAGAAACGGCTCGTTTTTCGGCGGAAGGCGAGCTCGCGTGCTTCGAGGCAGGCGAGCATCGTGGTGACGGAGGAGGCGGGCTCGTCGGCGACCGCGGCGAGGGCGTCGGCCCAGAAGACCTCGCCGAAGACGCTGGCGACGCGCAGGAGGCGCCGCTCTTCGGGGACGAGCGCGGCGAGGCGGGATTCGACGAGGCCGAGCGCGGTCGCGGGCACCTCGCCGCCGCGGCCCTCGGCCACGGCCCGCACGAGCTCTTCCAGGTAAAACGCATTGCCGCCGGCCCGCGCGACGACACGGTCGACCTCCTCGGCCGAGATGCGGTCGCCCACGTAATGCCGCACGAGCTCCGCGGCCGCGCGGCCCGACAAGGCGCCGAGGCGGATCTCCTGCGCGTCGTGTTGCTCCCACAGGCGCGGGAAGAGCTGACGCACCTCGGGCCGGCCGAGCGCGAGCACCACGAACGGGCGATGCGGCAGGGCGCGGAGCGCGGCGTCGACGAGCTTCATCGAGGCCACGTCCCCCCATTGCAGGTCCTCGAGCACGAGGAGGCGCGGCCGGGCCGAGAGCTCGGCCGCGAGGAGGTCGACGTACACCTCGCGGATGCGATCGGCCATGAGCGCCGCGCTCTGCCGCGCCGCGCGGAGCTTGGGGCTTTGATCGTCGGGGTAGGGGATGCCCACCATCTCGCCGAGGAATTCGAGGACGTGCCATTGCCGTTCGGGTGGCAGATGCTTGCCGAACGTGTCTTCGAGCTTCTGGCGGCGCACGGCGAAGGGCTCGCCGGCGTTGATGCGGGCCGTGTGCTGCAAGGCCGCGGCGATGACCGAAAAAGGCGAGCCCTGCCCGAGGAGATCGCCGCGTCCGATCTCGATGACGGCGTCGGGCCAGGCGGCGGCGATCCGCGCCTCGACCTCGCGGCGCAGGCGTGATTTCCCCATGCCCGCCGCGCCGACCACGAGCACGGCCCGCGCCTCTCGCTCGTCGAAGCTCGCGTGCACGAGCTCCTCGACCATCCGGAGCTCGCGGTCGCGGCCGATGTACGGGCTCGCGCGCCCGAGGAGCGTGCGCGCCTCCGCCGGGGCCTCGCGCTCGCCTTCGAGGACGAAATCCCCCGAGGTCAGCGCCACGGCGAAGCGGCCGTCGAGCAGCGCCGCCGTGACCTCGTCCATGAGCACCGAGCCCCGCGCGTGGCGCGCCCCGTCCTTCAAGAGCACGACGGCGCGCTCGGCGATCTCGCCGATCGGGGCCTTTCCGTCGGCCTCGCCGAGGCCCGTGACGAGGGCGATCGCGCTCGGGGGCAAGAGCGGGCGGAGCGCGAGCGCGGCCCGCGCGGCCCGGATGGCGAGGTCGCTCGCGCTGCCCTCGCCCGAGAGCGTGACGAAGAGCGCGCCGTTCGCGAGCGCCGAGGCGTGGGCGCCGAAGGGGCGCACGGCCTGCTCGATCGCCGTGACGCGGACGTTCGTGGGCGCCTCGGTCTCGGCGTGCGGGCCCGCCGCCTCCGGCGCGTGGGGCAGGACCGCGACGATGGAGAAGAGGCGCCGCTCCGTGTGCCCGAGATCCGCGCGGCCCGGCGGCGGGCGCATCGAGCCGCGGCCGAGGTCCATCGATTCGAGCGCGCGCGCCACCACGCCCGCGTCGCGGGGCCTGCCGTCGGGGTCCTTGGCGAGCAGGCTCGCGACGAGCTCGTCGAGCGCGCGGGGCGCCTCGGGCCGGAGGTCCCGCAGGCGCGGCACCTCCTCGAAGAGCAGCCTCGCGAGCAAGGCCATCACGTGGGTGCCCTCGAACGCGGGCCGGCCCGTCACGCATTCGAAGAGCACGGCGCCGAGCGAGAAGAGGTCGGCGCGGCCGTCGACGCGGGGTGTTTCACCGCGCGCCTGCTCGGGGGCCATGTAGCCCGGGGTGCCGATCGTCGTCCCGCTCTCGGTGACCCGCCGCGAGGTGCTCAGGGTCTGGGCAATGCCGAAATCGATCAATCGGACCTCCTCCACGGAGGAGCCGATCAAGCGCAGGTTGCTCGGCTTGATGTCGCGGTGGATGACCTCGCGGCGGTGGGCGGCTTCGAGCGCCCGCGCGACGCGCGCGCCGAGCGTGATGGTGTCCTCGATCGAGAGGCGCCCGCGGGTGAGCCGCGCGGCGAGGTCCTCGCCTTCGAGCCATTCCATGGCGAGCCAGCGCCCGCCCGCGGCCATCGAGCCATGCGCGACGTAGCGGACCACGTGCGGGTGGCGGAGCTCGGCGAGGCTCTGCGCCTCGTGGTCGAAGCGGCGCGCCCTCTCGGTGTCCTCGTCGTCCACGCGCTTGAGCGCGACCCGCAGGCCCGTGTGGCGATCGAGCGCCCGGTAGACCGTGGCCATGCCGCCCGCGCCGGCGACTCGTTCGATCTCGAACCGATCGTCCACGATGTCGCCCACGAAAAGCCGCATTCCGAGAGGATCTACCGCTCTCGCGAGAGGGCGACAAGCTTTCAGGTCGAACGAAATCGCGGCTCAGGAGGCGCGGGCGGCCGCGGGGGCGCGGCTCTTCGGGAGCGAGACGGTGAAGGTCGAGCCTTCGCCGGGGCGGCTCGTGAGCGTGATGGCGCCGCCGTGCGCCTCGACGATCTGGCGCACGATGTAAAGGCCGAGGCCGAGGCCGCCGTAATGGCGGGACGAGACCGCGCGCTCGAATCGCTCGAAGATGTGCGGCTGGCGATCCTCGGGGATGCCGATGCCGCGATCCTCCACGCAGAGAAAGCCCTGCGTGTCGTCGCCCGCGGCCCGCACCCGGACGGGCTTGCCGGCGCCGTACTTGAGCGCATTGCCGAGCAGGTTCGTGACGACCTGGCGCAGCCGCGCCCGATCCCACATGCCGCGCACCGGGCGCTCCGCCTCGACGATGAGCGAGCCGCCCGTGCGCGCGATCTCCTCGCGCAGCTCGGCGGCCGCCTCGCGCGTGAGGGCCGCGAGATCGACCTCTTCGAGCTCCAGATCGAGGTGGCCGGCTTCGAGCCGCGAGACGTCGAGCAGCCGGTCGATGAGGTGGAGCAGGTGCTTGCTTTGCCGATCGCTCGTCTCCAGCAGGCGCTCGATCAGCGGCGCGGGCATTCGATCGAGCTTGCCGGCGCGCGCATGCCGGAGGAGCGCCTCGATGCCGAGGCGGAGCGAGGTGCAAGGCGTGCGTAGCTCGTGCGAGGCGATCGAGAGGAACTCGTCGCGCGCGCGGATGGCCTCCTGCGACTCCTCGTAGAGGCGCGCATTCGCGAGCGCGAGGGCCGCGTGGTGGCCGAGGTCCTCGGCGAGCGTGAGGTCGGCCGCGCAAGCCGGGTGCGAGCCGGGCATGCGGGCGAGGGTGATCGCGCCGAGCGTGCGGCCGCGCGCGACGAGGGGCACGGCGACGTACGAGGCGAGGCCGAGCGCGCGGACGAGCGTTTCGCAGGCCGGATCGCGGGTCCCGAGCGCGGCGAGGCGCCCGTCGGTGGTGTCGGGGACCGCGGGGCAGAGCAGCGGCTGGCCGAAGCGGACGACGTGGGAGACGCCGCCGGGCAGGTCGGGCTCGACGCGGATCTGGCCGGGCTTGGCGAGGGCCTCGCGGTCCGGGTCCACGTGGGCGAGGGCGCCGAGGTGCACGCCGCCGTGGCCGTCGACGGTCCACACGGCGCACCAATCGGCGGCGAAGGGGACGCAGAGGTGCGCGAGCCGGGTCGCGGTGTCCTCGTAATCGAGGGTGCCGGAGAGGATGCGGGTCGTCTCGGCGAGGAACGCGGAGCGGCGCTCGGCGCGCTCGGCGGCCGCGCGGGCGATCTGCTCTTTTTCGAGCAGCCGATCGCGCTCTTGCTCGGCGCGCCTGCGGTCGGTGATGTCGCGGCCGAGCACGACGAGGCCGCGGCGCCGCCCGTCCGGATAAAAGAGCGGCACCTTGTACACGTCGTAGGTCCGGGTCGACCCGTCGGGCCGCGGGACGTTCTCCTCGACGCGGGAGAGCTTGCCCGCGTCCCAGGCGACGCTGTCCGTATCCGGACAAACGAGCAAGGCTTCTCGATAAAAGGGCGTGAAGGCGGAGAGCTCGGCCTCGCTCTTGCCCTGGTAATCGACGCCTTCGAGGCCGAACACCTCGAGCCCGGCGCGATTGACCTGGAGCCAGCGGCCCTCGCCGTCCTTCATGAAGATGGGATCGGGCGAGGCCTCGATGAGCGTCCGAAGCTGCTCCGCATTGGACATCCCCTGCTCGGAGGAAGCCTCCTCCAGCGGGAACCTGGTCGGCTCGGCGCGTGCTCCGGACGCCGGCGCGTGCTCCTGTCGGGCCTCGCGATCCCGCGGGGCACTTCGCATCATCGCCGCCATGGTCGCGCAGCCTAGCCCCTCGCGTCAGAGACGCAAGGTAGCGATGGCTGGAGGATTACGGGCGGTCAGGCGGGCCCGAGCCCTCTTTCCGTCGATAAAGCCACCACGTGCCGACGTGATTCACGGGGACAATCGAGGAATCCTCGCGAAACATGCCGTCCGGCGAGGTTCGGCTACGAACCAGGAACCAATCGAAGAACCTGCCATTCTGGAGGGGCCGGAATTTGTGCGGCGTCCATTCCCATCGCGTGGGGACGGGCGGCGGAATCACGGCCGAGGGCTCGAACCGGCTCCGGTACACGAGCGGCGAGGCGCCGAAGACCGCGAAATGGAAGCTGAGCCAGCCGCCCTTGTCGGCCTGCACGTACGCCGGCAAATGGATGAAGGGGGTGTTTTTCTTGGTCGAGCCCCCGTGGTCGAAGACGAGGTACATGAGGCGCGGGGCCCGCGGGATGTCCTCGGTGATGCGGTGGAAGTCCTCGGTCGCCTGGTCGAAGATGGCGTAGTTCCTGGCCACGGCGCGGGCGAGGCCGACAGGTGCGAGGGCGAGCGCGAGGACGAGCGGGGCGCGGAGCAGGGGCGCGCGGGGCAGGTCGGGCAAGAGGCCGAGCGCGAGGAACGCGAGCGCCGTGGCTTCGCGCGGGTAGACGTACCACCAGACGCCCTGCTGCATCGGGAGCATCAGGAACGACAGGAGGAACGCGCCCGCGCAGCCGAGGGCGAGGACGTGGCTGCCGACGGCGAAGGACCAGGCGCGGCGGTTCCAGGCGGCCGCGCGGCCCGAGAGCACGAACGCGAGGAGCGAGACGAGCGCGACGACGCCTACGGCGCGGTAGCTCGTGAGGATCGCGGCGGCCTCGGTCGGATCGTGGAAGCCGCCTTCGAGGAGGAGCGGGCGCAGTTCGTCGAGCCGCTTGAGGTCGAAGCCCGAGAGGTCGATGGGCCCGCCGATGGCCGCGGGCCGGACGCGCGTCCACACGGCGAAGAGCACGAGCGGCGGGACGAGGGGCGCGAGGATCGGCCGGAAGCGCTGCGTCGCCGGGTACATCACCAGGGCCGCGGCGACGACGCCCGCGACGGCGAACGGGAAGCGGAAGACGTGCGTGAAGAAGAGCAGGACGAGGACGGCGGAGAGCGTGATCTGGCGGCGCCACGAGGGCGCGTCGAGCAGGAGGAGCGTCACGCCGATCGCCATCGCGAAGAGGCCGAGCGCGCCGACGAAGTTGAGGAAGCCCCAGTGCGTGAGGTGGCTCCAGGTGAAGGGGAGGGCCGCGAGGCCGAGGAGCGGGCTCTTCTTCATGCCGTGGAAGAGGACGGCGAGGCCCGCGGGCAGGAGCGCGAGCATGGCCACGGCCGCGATCTTCACGGCGACGTGTGTGGGCACGACGAACATGAAGAGCGCGCCGATCACGTACGAGGACATGTACGGGACGGCGAGCGGGTGCAGCTCGAACTGCTCGCGCAGGTGGTAACTCGGGTCGAAGAAATGCCGGAGCGCGCCGGTCTGCGCGGCGTGGAACGGGAGATCCGTCATCGGCGCGTACCGCGCGGCCGTGAAGGGGTAGGCGACGACGTAGAGGGACGCGGCGAGCGCGACGAGCGCGAGGGCCGAAGCCAAGGGACTTTTCTGCACGGCGGCCGCGAGCCGCTTTCCGAGACGCACGGGGGCGGCAAGTTACCACGCCCGAAGCGCTTGCCATCCGCTACCCTCGCGCGCGCATGATCCCGAGGCTCTCGCTCCGCTTGCCCCAAGGCTCGGACGGCTTGCCCGTGGCGAGCGCGCGCGAGGCGCGGATCGCGCGGGCGCTCGTCGCCCTTGCGACCGCTTGGTTTTTCCTGGTCGCCGCGTGGGAGATGTTCGGGCCTGTGCTCGCGGGGCACTGGGCCTCGACGGCGAGCATGGGGATCATCGCCGAGAACATGCTGCGCTGGGGGATCCCGGGGCCGGTCTGGGAGTACACGGCGAGCCGGCCCGGCCCGGACCTCTACTACTGCCACCACCCGTGGGGGATCTTCTGGGTGACGGCGTTTTTCATGAAGATCGTGGGCCGGCACGACGTCGTCTGCCGCCTGGCCGCGATCCTGCTCTCGGCCGCGACGCCGCCGCTGCTCTACGCGATCGGGCGCTCGATCTGGCGGCCCGCGGCCGGCGCGGCGGCGGCCGTGGGCTTCGTCGTGCTGCCGATCACGCTGGCCTTCGCGAGCTTCAACGCGCTCGAAGTGCCGCTCGTGTTCTGGTCGTTGCTCGCCCTCTACGGCTGGGTGCGGCTCGTCCAGACGTGGCGGCGGCGCTTCCTCTTCGTGAGCGCGCTCGGGCTCTTCATGGCGCTGCACACGGACTGGCCGGCGTTCGTGCTCGCGGGGCAGTGGCTCGGCTTCGGGCTCGTCCGCGGCTACCTCGGCGGGCGCCGGTTCTTCGGGCCGCTCCACGAGCGCAGGTACGCCGAGCTCTGGATCACGTGGGCCGTGCTCTCCGTGCTCACGGGGGTCCTCTACCTCGTGATCTTCCAGAAGGCCGGCAAGCTCGGCGATCTGCTCGCGATCTACGGCTCGCGCTCGTCGGGCAACGTGACGCCGCTCTCGGCGGTGCTCGCGAGCCGGCGGTACTGGATCGAGCTCTCGTTCACGCCGATCGCGATCCTGCTCGGGAAGATCGCGGCGGTCGTGTGCGTGCTCCGGCTGCTCGTCACGCGCGCCGAGGTCGAGCTCGCGCCGCTGCTCGTGCTCGGCATGGCGGCGTTCCAGTACGTCGTGTTCAAGCAGGGCGCCGACATCCACGTGTTCTGGCCGCAGCCGTTCGGCGCGTACTTCGCGCTCGGGATGGGCGCGCTCGTGGCCACGCTCGCGCCTCTGGTGGAGCGGCTCGTCGCGCGCGTGCGCCGGGCGCGGCAAAGGCCCGCGGAGGGCGCCGTCGAGGGCGGGCTCGTGGCGCTGGGGATCCTGCTCGTGCCGCTCGTGTTCGTGTTGCGCGACGGCGCGCCCGCGGCGCTGTACGCGCGGCAGACGGGCGGGCGGTTCAACGAGAAGGGGCTCGTCATCGACTCCGACGGGGACAAGACCGTGTTCCTGCGCTGGCTCGGCGGGCGTATCCCGCCGGACGCGACGGTGGAGCTACACGAGGGCATGCACGCGACGTGGGCGCAGGTCTGGTCGCTCGGCGGGCGCGTGGTGAAGACGAACCAGCCGGTGCCGGCGGGGCCGCTGCCGGGGCGCGGAAGCGTGTACGTGATGGACAGCCGCTTCGCGCCGGACGCGCAGCTCGCGGCCGTGGCGAAGCGGTTCCACGTGACCGCGGTGGGCCCGTTCTGGATGGTGTTTCCGCGGGAGCCGTACGCGCCGATCGACGCGTACGTGTTCGAGGCGCGCGAGCCGGGGGCGCTCGCGTGGATGTTCGTGAGCGCGACGGAGCCGGTGCGCACGATCGTGCCGGACGTGTTTGCGACGTGGGAAGCCCGCGTGCACTGGGACCAGGAGGCGACGCCGCCCGAGGCGCCGCCGCAGACGCTCGAACAGAAGCGGATCGCGCACAACGTGGCCGTGATGCAGGGCGACGCGGCGCGGGCGGAGGCGCTCTTCGGGGAGATCACGCGGGCGCTCCGGCCGATCGGCGCGACGTACGAGGAGGGGCCCGAGATCGTGGGTTCGCTCTTCCAGACGGGCGTGCGGCCGCGGCTCGACCTGTTCGTCCGGGCGTCGGGGCCGCTCGCGGCGGGGACGGTGCTTTCCGTGCGATCCCGCGTCACGAGGCGCGCGACGCTCTCCACGACGATGCCGGATCCGACGACGCGGGACGTGGGGCTGCCGCTCGGGGTGCCGGTGGAGCGGATGCGGAAGGGGTTTTTGTACGTGGATCCGGTGACGATCGTGAAGAGGCCGGGCGTGGAGGTCTTCCACGCGGCGTTCGTCGGGCGAGGGAAGTCGATGAAGCTCGCGCGGACGCCGGGGGTGAATGCGATCGAGGTGCTGCGGCTCGATTAGGGTCCGACCCCAGACAGACAACGTCTGCCCACCTCGTGATTTGTCTTGTCCGACCCATTCGTCCTCCTGATAGATAGGCCACAGATCATCGCAGGAGGGGTTTCCAGATGAGGCGAGGTGATCTTCTCGTCGCCGCGCCGGGCCTGGCGGGAGCGACGTGGGGGAGGTTCGCGCAGCTCGTGCTGTTCGCGTTTGGCTGGGTGGTGCTCGTCGTCTCGACCACCGGGTGCATGGTCGACGACATGCCGGCGCTCACCGACATGGTGACGACGGCGAAGCTGCGGGCGTATTACGGGAACCCGAACAACCACACGGGGATCACGTACAACCAGGCGGTGGGGCTTGCCTTCCAGAGGGACGTGCTCGGGGCGTTGCCGGGGCCGAGGGTGCTTTCGTCGAATGGGAAGGTGTTCCCGTCGGCGTGGCGCGAGGAAGCGAGCGACAAGCGCTTCCGCGGCGTCAAGCCCGACGGCGTGACCGGCGCCATCCAGGGGTTTCACGGCCCCCTCCCGCCGGTCATCAGCACCCACCCTGAGAGCACGTTCGTGGAGGTCAAGGCTGTCAAAGGGACTGTCAACCTCGAGTATGCCCAGTACCAGATTCTCGGTATGCTGGACGCGCTCTCCAAGTCGCCGGCGGCCTCCTCCACGGGGCCCGATCGGGCCTATCCCTCGCTGTATTTCGTCGTGACCGGTGACACATCGATCGGCACGGACGTCGGGGTCCGTGCTGCCTCCCATCAGATTCTGGTCTGGGTGTCCGCGGTCCGAGACCACGGGGGCGGCAAGCTCCAGGTGGGTCCCCCGTGGTGCATGAACTGCGGAGCCGTCCTTCAAGGCAAGCAGCTCCCTGCCCCCACCCTCGACGGCCCCTCGTTCTACGTTCAGAAGCTGCGCGCTTCGAACGACCGGGGCCTGGACAAGCCGATCCTCGATGACGGCCTCGTCGGTCACCCCGGGACTCCGGGCAATACCCGCCCCCACTGAGTCGAGAGGCATCCCATGAAGAAGGACCCGCGTCATCGTCCTCCCTCCAACGGAAAAGGCTGGGCCAAATGCTGGTCTGTCACGAAGTCCGAGGTGCAGGCGCTCTTGGCCGAGGGGAACTGGACACGGGACCTCGAGAATTGCGAGCCGTATCTCTGGGAGGCATACGTTTCTGACAGGGGTGAGCTTCTCCGAGTGAAGCCGAGTGGCCGCGGCACCCTCTACGCATCTCGCCAGGAGCTCATGGAGAAGCTCGAGGAGTTGCGAAATCGCCCCCCCGAGCGCCCCTTTCACATGCTGGAAGGCAACCTCCCCCAGGGCCCGCATTTCATCGAGGCTGTGCCCTCGCTCCTCGACGAGCTCGCACGCACCCTCAAGATTCCCCGTGAATCCCTCGACAGCTCCTTCGATAGCCTCTACCTCGTGGAAAAAGCCCTGAAGAAGATCCGACCCAAGAGACGCATCCTCGAAATCCCCAATCTCTTCCCGGGGCTCGTCGCGTATGCCGGCGAGGTCATGCGCAAGGCGACCGGAGGCGAATGGTTCCTCACGGAGGTGGGTGGTTCGATTCACGAGCCATACGTCCGTTATGGCCCGGGAGGCCGAACCATGAATCCGTGGCTGGAGCTCTACAAGTCGATCACCGAGCCGGGGCCCATCGCTCTCCACGTTCTCGTCTCTGTCGAGGTCCCGCACCCGGACGATTTGAAGCCCAGGGTGACCTTCGTGAACGAGGAGCCCGACGAGGCGCTCGAGACGTTCGGGGAGCTCGTGAAGGACCACAAGGGCCGCGAGGTCTATCGGATAGGGCTCCGCCGTCGGACCAAGTAGCTCGCTTGGGAGCACTCCACTCCATGAGGACCTGCGGGTGTCGCCACGTGGCAACCCCTTCGGTCGACGAGGCCCTGTGGGGGTAGCCACGTGGTGACCGCCTCGGTCGACGATGCCCGGCAGGGGTAGCCACGTGGCGACCGCCTCGGTCGACGATGCCCGACGGGTGTAGCCACGTGGCGACCTCCTCGGTCGACGATGCCCGGCGGGGGTAGACACGTGGTGACCCCCTCGGTCGACGATGCCCGGCGGGTGTCGCCACGTGGCGACCGCCTCGGTCGACGATGCCCGGCGGGGGTCGACGCGAGGCGACCCCCTCGGTCGACCGTCGCGTGGCTCTGCGTGGTTCCGCGACCGGAACGGTGATACGAGGCGGGGAGGGCCATGCCCGAGCTGCCTCCCCGCGCTGATTACGATCTGCGGATCCCGCTCGCCGCCGAGCGCACGTTGCTCGCGTGGCTGCGCACGGGCCTCGCCATGATGGGGTTCGGGTTCGTCGTGGCGCGGTTCGGGATCTTCCTCCGCGAGCTCGCGGCGACCCGCGGCGTCGCGCCGTCGCATCCCGCGCACACGTCCCAGGTGGTCGGCATTGCGCTCGTGGTGCTCGGCGTCGTCGTCAACGTCGTCGCGGCGCTCCAGCATGCGCGCTTCGTCGTTCGCTACAATCGCGGCGAGACGCCACGCGCGCACCCCCTTTCGATGGGCGTGGTCCTCTCGGTCGTGCTCGCGCTGCTCGGGGGAGCGATGGCGGTGTATCTCTTGCGGCTCGATTGAGGTGGGTCGCCTGTAGCCCGGGAGGAATTTGCTCGTGTTGCCCGACGCCGGGCACGTGGCGTCGAGGCAAGATCGAGGCGCCCCGAAAAAACATGCGACCTCGGGACGACCCGAGCATCCCCCAGGCGCTGGGCCTGTTGCGGGCGGCGCCGCGCGGCGCCGTGAGCACGTCGACGCCCGGGGTAGACGAGCATGAACACCAGACATCGAACACATCCCTTTGCGGGCGCCCTGCATTGCACGGCGTTCGCCCTTGCGCTTACCGTCGCGCTGGTTTTCCCGCGCGAAGCACGTGCCGCGACGACCATCGCCGGCGGCACCCTCGCCACCCAGACCTGGACCGCCGCGGGCAGCCCCTACAATGTCCAGGGGGACATCACGGTGCCGAGCGGCGCCTCGTTGACCATCGAGGCCGGCGCTGTCGTGCGGTTCGCGAGCAGTGGCGGGCAAGGAGGCACCGACCCGGCCCGCATCGAGCTGATCGTGGAGGGGCAACTCAACGTCCAGGGCACGGCGGCGAGCCCCGTGCAGTTCATGGCCCAGAGCGGGTCGGCCGCGGGCACGTGGTTTGGCATCCGCGCCGGTGCGGCGAGCGCCGTCACCCTCTCCGGCGCGTCGATCGCCCATGCGAGGCAAGGCGTCACGTCGAGCGCGGCGGGCATGGGTCTCGTCGTCTCAGACACCACGATCACCGCCACCACGTTTGGCTTCTACCTCCTCGCCGGCACGCCGACGCTCACGAACGTGAGCGTCTCCGGCGGCTCGGTCGGCATCGATATCGCGGGGTCCGCCGCTGCGACGATCAACGGCTGCACGATCGATAACAATACCAACCGCGGCATCAGGATCCTGACGACGGGCGTGGCCGCGGTGAACACCCTCAACAACTGCGTGGTCCGGAATAGCTTTTATGGGCTCGATCTGTCGGCGGAGTCGAACGGCATCTCGACGGTGAACATCACGGGCGCCACGCTCTACCAGCAGTCTCGCGGCGTGACCGTCTCCACGTCTTCAGGCGCATCGACGACGGTGAACCTCAAGAACTCCAACGTGACGGACAACACCACCGGCTTCTACTCGGGGGGCGGCGCGGCGACGGTGAACGTCACGTATTCGAACGTCTGGGCAAACACGACGAACTATAATAATGTGACCCCCGGCCCGGGGTGCTTTTCGGCGAACCCGCTGTACGTGAACCCGCTGTCGAACCTGCGGATCACGTCGAATTCGCCGTCGAGGTTCGCGGGGGACGCGGGCCAGGACATCGGGGCGCTGCCGTACGTGAACGACGCGACGCCGGGGTATCACGGGACGCTCTGGACCGATACGACGCTGACCTTGGCGGGCTCGCCGTATACCGTCGCGGGGGACATCACGGTGCCGCCGGGCCGGAAGCTCTCGATCGAGCCGGGCGTGGTGGTGAACTTCTCGAACGGCGACATCATGGGGGCGGGCACGGACACGGCGCGCGGCGAGATCCGGGTGCTGGGGACGCTGGAAGCCATCGGGACGGCGGCCGCGCCCATCACGCTGCGCGCCCTCGTGGGGGCCGCGCAGAACTGGTATGGCGTGCGGGTGCTCTCGGGCGCGACGGCGGCGACGCTGACGCACGTGAACGTGCGGTACGGGTACAATGCGATCCATTCGAGCGCCGCGGGCGACGTGCTCGGGCTTTTGAACGTCACGACCGATACGTCGTTTTACGGCCTGCTTCTCGACGCGGGGGCGCCGCTCATCAAGAATTTCACGACCAAGAGCAACGAGTACGGGGTCGACGTGGTTGGCAATGCCTCCCCCACCTTCTCGGGCCTGACCGTGAGCGACAACAAGTGGGATGGTGTGGATTTCCGCCCGCAGAGCGGCTCCGCCACGATGACGATCGAGAACGGGCTCTTCCGCAACAACTGGGATAACATCACCGTCCGCGCCGCGAGCAACGCGACCGGCACGCTCCACGTGACGAACACGACGATCCACGGTCCAGGCGCGTTCGGCGTGAGCCTGAGCGCGCAGGCGAATGGGACCTCCATCCTGAACGTCAAGAACAGCATCATCGTCGGGGTCACGTCGGGCATCTACCGGAACAACACGACGGGTACGACGACGGCCACCGTCACGTACACGAACGTCCTCGGCATCGAAGAGAACTACGATAACGTGGTGGCAGGCGTGGGCTGCATTTCGCAGAACCCGGGCTTCGTCAACGCGCCCTCGGACCTGCACCTGGCCCTGGGCAGCCCGTGCATCGACAAGGGCACGTCGGCGGGCGCCCCCCTCACGGACTTCGACGGCAATCCGCGGCCGATGGACGGGGACGGCGTCAATGGCCCCGCGGTCGACATGGGCGCGTACGAGTTTGTGCCTCCCTTCTATTGCGGCGACGGCGTGGTGAACGGCGCCGAGGAGTGCGACGACGGGAACGCGTCGAATACGGACGGGTGCCTCACGACGTGCAAGACGTCGGGCTGCGGCGACGGCTTCGTGCAGGCGGGCGTCGAGGAGTGCGACGACGCGAATGCGTCGAACGCGGACGCCTGCACGACCACCTGCAAGAACGCGACGTGCGGCGACGGCTTCGTGCAGATGGGCGTCGAGGCGTGCGACGACGGCAATGCGTCGAACATGGACGCGTGCCTCGTCACCTGCAAAATCGCCGCGTGCGGCGACGGCTTCGTGCAGGCCGGCGTCGAGGCGTGCGACGACGGCAACCAGATCGATAACGATGGCTGCCGGAACAACTGCAGCCTGCCGGGCTGCGGCGACGGCGTCGTGCAAGCGGGCGAGGAGTGCGACGACGCGAACGCGTCGAATGCGGACGCCTGCACGAACACCTGCAAGACGGCCAAGTGCGGCGACGGCCACGTGCAGACGGGCGTCGAGACGTGCGACGACGGCAACGTGTCGAATGCCGACGCCTGCCTCACGACCTGCCTGTGGGCCAAGTGCGGCGACGGGTTCGTGCAGGACGGCGTCGAGGAATGCGACGACGGGAACACCGTCTCCGAGGACGGCTGCGCGTCCGACTGCAAGACCGAGTCGTCGGGACAGGGCGGCGCGGGTGGCGCAGGCGGCGCAGGCGGCGCGGGTGGCGCCGGCGGTGCTGGCGGCGACGGCGGCCTCGGAGGCGCGGGTGGTGCCGGCGGCGCGGGTGGTGCCGGCGGCGCT